>JAHCKS010000052.1 GCA_026125665.1 Rubrivivax sp. | reverse complement strand
GAGTTCGGCGCCCCGCCCGCGCGGCGCCCCTCCTCTCCCCGGCACGGCACATCGCATGGAAGACGCGCGCAGGCCGGACTCCTCCGGCTCGCAAGCCCCGGGGCTCCTGGGCGTCATCGTGCCGCCCGGCGCCGCGGGGATCGCGGGGCTGGCCGCGGCCCTCGCCGAGCGAGGTGCATCGGCGCTCGCGTTCGGCGTCACGGCGCTGTTGCTGGGCGCCTGGAGCCTGTGGGCCGGGCTGCGGCGGCGCAAGGCCGTCGCCGACGCGCTGCGGCTGAGCGCCGAGCACCGCATGCTGCGCGAGAGCGTCGAGAACAACCCGATGCCGTTCGCCGTCTACGACGACCGCGACCATCTCATCGCCTGGAACAAGGCCTACGAGGCCACGCATGCCGAGGCGTTCAGGCGGTTGCGCGACCGGGCCGCGCAGGGCAGGCTGCTTTACGGCGACCTCGTGCGCGTGACGGCCGAGGCCACGCTGCCGGCCGACGAGGTGGCCGCGCACGTGGCGCAGCGCGTGCGCCAGCAGCGCGTGGCCGACGGCGTGGGCGTGGACCGCGAGTACCCGGGTCTCGGCTGGTTGCGCGTGTGCAAGTTCGCCACGCCGAGTGGCGCGGTGGCCGGCTTTGCGCTCGACATCAACGAGCTGAAGGAGCGCGAGGCCGCCCTCAAGGCGCAGATCGGCCTCACCGAGGCGCTGGCGCGGCAGCTGCGCGAGCTTGCGGACACCGACGCGCTGACCGGCACGGCAAGCCGGCGCGCCTTCATGGAGCGTGCCGCGGCCGAGTTCCAGCGTGCGCGACGCTACGGCCACGGGTTGACCGTCGCCATGCTCGACATCGACGACTTCAAGGGCGTCAACGACCGGCACGGCCACGGCGTGGGTGACCAGGTGCTGGCGCGCGTGGCCGCGATGTGCATGGCCCAGCTGCGCGACGGCACCGACCATTGCGGGCGCCTGGGCGGCGAGGAGTTCGGCATCCTCCTGCCCGAGACCGAGCTGGCCGGTGCGCAGGCCACGGCCGAGCGGTTGCGTGCCGCGATCCGCGAACTGGCCTTCGAGGCCTCGGGGCGGGGCTTCGCCGTCAGCGCGAGCATCGGCGTGGCCGAGCTGAACCCGGGCGACGAGAGCTTCGACGGCCTTCTGGCCCGCGCCGACATGGCCCTGTACCAGGCGAAGGCGATGGGCCGCGACCGCGTGGTGCTGGCGGCGGCCTGAGCGGCAGCCGGCCGGCCGCGCCGGCGCGGCGCAGGCAAAATCGGCGAACCCGGAAGCGTGGCCGAGCGGTTGAAGGCACCGGTCTTGAAAACCGGCGAGGGTTCACCCCCTCCGTGAGTTCGAATCTCACCGCTTCCGCCGGAAACACAGATTTCATGGGGCCTGCAGGCCAGCATATGACTCCTACCCACGTCTTCACCCACGTCCTGCCATGAGGGCAGCGGGCGGGTTCACGCTTTCGAGCCGCATCAACGACGATGCGCTGAACGCGCGGCTCAAAGCGGTGCAGGAGGAGAGCGCGGCGTTCTATGCCGCCGTCGGGCGAATGGTGCTTGCGTTCTCTGACGCCGAGCACTCCCTGTACCTCACGCTGCTGATGTACGCGGGGATGCCGAGCAACGTAGGCCGCGCGATCGCCTCTGGCATGCGGGCAAGCGTACTCGGGGGGGCGCTTCGAGCGCTCATCGAGAACGACATCATCCCGCCGGAGCGGGCCGCCGATCTCCGGCCGCTGCTTGATCACCTGGGCACGCTCAACACGGCGCGGGACTTCATTGCCCACTACGGCTCAACCCGCGTGCTGTTCTTCGACGACGAGAACAAGATTCACATCAGCAACGTAGGGCGCCTCAACAAGCCGGCCAAGGATCGGGGCCTTGCATTCGACGCACGCGGCATCGACTTGATCAGCGGTGACCTGCGGGCGATTGACCTTCGCCTTGAGAGGCACCGCAAGCCTCGATGGAAGCAGAGCGAGCCGCTTCCTCCTCTACCTGACGCAAGGCCATGGCGGTATACACAGCCCGAGCCAGTGCCCAAGGATCTAAGGCGGTTTGTTGTTCGAGGATGATCCCTGCCCCCTCCGATGCCATGGCATCGGAGACGACAGGCGCAGTCGGCAGGTTCACGCTTTGATGATGCTCGTGCGCAGTCGGGACTTGTCCCAGGCAGCCGTGGCCGAGCTGTTCGAGCCCTCGTTGTCCACGATGGCGCGCACCTCCACGGTGATCGAGTCGCCCGCGGCGAGCTCGCGCTGCCAGAAGTCGCGCCCATCCACCTTCGCCGATGAGGTCGGAATCGAGCCCTGCGACTGGTAGAAGATCTGCGACAGCACCGGCGTGCTGTTGATCTCGATGACCCACTGCATCGCCAGATAGTCGGTCGGCGGTGCCGTGAGCGAGCCCGCCGAGTGGTACAGCCCGAAGATGCTGCACTCGAACTGCACCATGACCGTGCGCAAGGTCGTGTTCGTGTAGCTGCGGCTCGTCGCCACCTTGGACGCGAGCACGCCATCCACCGCGACGGTGACGGAGTCCGATGAGCCCTCGTCGGCGTAGGTCTCGGTGGCCACGCCGTAGAGAAGCTGCGCCACGCTCGGCACCGGCGGCCGCTCGAACTGCCACGGCAGGCACACGAGGTCATCGGCGCCAGGCCTGCGGGGCGGCATGCCGAGGTCGCCGGCGCGGCGCATCGTGATCGCGCCGTCAGCGTCGACGCACCCGACGACGAGCGCGCCGCCGTAGGGCGCCGCTGCATCAGCCTTGCGAGCCTGCTCGATCGCCGCACGCGCGAAGGCGGCCATGCTGTCGAGGCACCCGGGCGCGGAGAGGTCAGCCACAGGCGCAGGGGTGCACACGCACGCGGCGCCGCCGGCTTGCGGGAAGGTCCATTCCGGCCGGTAGCCCGCCTCGCTGCGGAACTGCACCGCGCACATGCCGTCGCGGCTCGGTCCCACCAGGGCGACGAACTGCCGCAGCGGCTGGCCGAGGTAGGAGCCCGGCCCGACGACGAACGCGGGCAGCAGCTCGTGCAGCCGCTGCACTGCATGCTCGAAGGAATGCGCGCCGTCGACGATCTGGCGCGCGTGCTCGCCGATGCGGCCGGCGGCCAGCAGCACGCACCCGATGTTCGGGAACGCGCGCGCCTTGCACACGTTGAGCGGCGCGCCGCCTGGCCAGCGCACTACATCGGCCGTGTCGCCGCGCGAGTAGTAGCCGGTCGAGTCGGATGCGAAGAACGCGCGGGCGCGGTGCACGACGGCATGTAGCAGCGTCACCGCGGCGCCTCCACACTCGCGGCCAGCCGCTGCAGGTCGTTCGCGTCGACGAGGTAGGCGGCGCCGCTGCGCACGAGCCGCAATGCGCCCTCGGCGTCGGCGCGAAGCTGCGCGCCTGCGGCGAAGCGCCTGCCGTCGATGATCGTGGCCCGCGTCAGCCGGACGCGGAAGCCCCCGGCGGAAGAGTCGCCCCCTGTCGCACTGCCCGCCTCGCCGCGAAAGGTACGGCCGGCCGGCGCAGCGCCTGGCGAGGGCCCCATCGGCGCGCCGCTGGGCCAGTGCGCGCGCATCGCGTGACGGTCGGGGCTCGCGCCCTCTCCGCGCCGGCCTATGCGCGTGCTGTCTCGGCCGGGGCGGAGGTGTCCTACTGTGCGCATATGTGCGCAGGGTCAGGTGATGCTCGAGGCGACGACGATCGCGCCCGGGTTGAGCGCCGCCACGTCGGCGGTGATCACCTGGCGCAGCGTCGCGCTCGCAACGTTGAAGCCGGAGCTTTGGCTCATCTCGACCGTCGGGCCGGGGCCGAAGCCAGCGATCAGAACCGTGCCCATCGGCACGAGCACGAGCGTGCCATCGGGTACGCGCTTGGTCGCCACGGCGCGGATGCCGTCGATCGCGCCGTTGGCCCAGATGAACCCGCTGCCGCTGGCCTTCTCGCGCGAGCTCAGCAGCTTCTGCACGTTCGGCGCACCGAGCCACACGAGCGCATCCTCACGCGCGCCTGCCGCGAGCGACGTCTCGCGCATGCCGGCGATCGTGGCCCACGTGATCGACGCGCCCGATACCGTCGTGACGCCTGGCGTGCGGAGGATGCCGAGCGGCTCGGCCCCGCCGGCGCCGTTGATCACGGCCTTGTCCAGCGCCTCGCCGGCGTTGGCGGTGACGATGCGCGGCGCGTAGGTGGCGCCTGCCTCGGAGCGCAGCAGCTGCAGGCTGAAGTCCGACAGCGCGACACACGTATGCACGCCAACCGAGATGCCGCCCAGCGTGGGCTCGGCATCGGTCGGCGGCGCGGTGCCGGCGGCGATCCAGGACGCCGTGCCGGTGACAACCTCGCGCGGGAAGGTCACGCCTTCGGTCAACCCCGAGACGACGCGCGCGCCGAGCGCGATGGCGATGCTGTCGCCGCGCAGGGCTTCCACCATCGGGCCGACGGCGCCGCCGATCATGTAGCCGCCCTTCGGCCCGCTCTCGACCGACATGGCCCGGGCCTGCGCCAGCGCACCCCAGCCGATCCAGTCGTGACTGCCCAGGTACATGGCCTCCCCGGCCGCGCGCGACCAGAGGCTGCACATGGTCGCTTCGTCCTCGGGCAGCGGCTTGCCTTCCGTGCGCGCCAGCAGCAGCGCGGCAAGGTTGAAGGGCGGCGCCTCTTGCCGTGCGCGATAGCGCAGCGTCGGGGACTGGCTCTCGGCAGCGCGCAGTACTGCGTCGACCGCTGGCGTGATGGGGGTGTCAGGTGCGAAGCTCATGCGGCGCATGGTGTCGGTGGATCGTCAGCCGGGCCACTGTTCGCCGTTTCGAGCCACGGAAACGACGCGCCACCGGCCGCCCTCGGGCACCAGCCGGAAGCCATCGAAGGCGATGCGCTGCACGCGGCGGAACAGGCGCCCCAGCGTGCGAAAGCCGCCGTCATCGTCGAGCAGGTCGCGCTCGTGCAGCGTCTCGAGCACGGCCTGGCCGACGGCATCACGGCGCCGGCCGGCGGCCTTCACGAACTCGCCAGGCGCGAAGGCCCGTGGGCCCATCACCTCGCCGGCCAGCGGCACGAGCACGGCGCCGGCGCGCCGATCCTCGGGGGTCGCCTGGCGGCGCACGAGGTCGGCCACGTCGGCGCCCACCTCGGCAAGCTCGGCGCGCAGTGCGCGCACCTCGAGGGCCAGGGCCTGCAGGTCGGTCACGTCTCGGCCTCGTCGTCGGTCAGTGCATGCCAGCAGCGCAGCGGTAGGCGCACGCGTGCCAGTGCGTCGGCCGATAGGTCCCGCAGGAGTGCGCGCAGATGCGGCAGCCCCTCGGCGAAGATGTGCGGCCGGCCGGCGTCGTCCACCATGACGCCGGCCACCCCCTCGGCGAGCGCGATCAGGTCGGCGACCTTCTCGGCCGCAGGTCGCCCGCCGAACGCCAGGCCCGTGTTCCCGTCCGCGCGGCCCTGCTTCGTGCGCGCCGGGTCGAGGTGGCTGCCACGCCAGGCCAGCGCCAGCCCCAGGTCGTGCACCGGCATGCCCTGCCTCTTCAGCGCCGTCACGCGCGCTTTGCTGACGCCCAGCGCGGCGGCGAGCGCGGTCTGCGTCAGGCGCCCGCCGTTCACATGGGGCACGGTTCACCTACCCCCGGGCCAGTCACTGGCGCGGTTTCGGGCTCGTTTCGCACCCTCGGCCGGGGTGGTCCGGACAGGACCCGGAGCCGCAACATGCGCAACGTCCACAACATCACTCGGCCGCCGTTGCGTTTGTGGCGGACGTTGCGACTCCTATACCGGGACCACCTAGGTAGCGTTGCCACGTGTCGAATAGGTCAGACTTTCTGTAGCCCTTGGGTGTGTGTTCACCGATCCGCACGGTGGTGGGTGACACGCCGTAGGCCTTGAGGCGGTTGGAGAGTCCACGCGCGTCGAGCGCTTTCCCCTTCAGGTCTGCCCAGGGGCTTTCCTCGATCGCGCACAGGTCCTTCAGGATCTCGACAGTACTCATCACCTCACGGTCACCGAACACCGTTCGAAGGTCAGCCAGCAGCCGCACGCCGAGGCTGGGAGTCCCGGCTTTAGCAGCCGCAACAAGCGCAACAGCCGCCACGCGGGCGCGCTGCGGCCAGTCGCCCCCGGCAGCATCCGCCACCGCGAGCAGCGGCTCCCACACATCCGCGTCGCGGTCGCACACGCCGGGCGGCATCGTCGGAAGGGCCTCGGCCATCGCAGCGCGCACACTGTCCGCCCATCCGGCCAGGCGATTGCGCAGCGCGTGCCCCTCAGCCTCGTGCAGTCGCGGCCTGAACGGCTCGACGGCCTCGTGAGGCGCGCGCCGGCGCATGCGCACGATGACGCTGCGGGTGAGGATGGTGTCTGGCAGGTCGCCCAGCCCGGCCAGCGCGACGGCGCAGAAGGCCGGCAGCTCCTCAGTGCGAACGGTCTTGCCGACGACGATGCAGCGGCCGGCGACAGCGCCGCGCCGGTGGCCAGCGTTCAGCAGCCCGCGTAGCTCCTCGTTCTCGGTCGAGGCCCGCGGCCCCCACACCGTGTCCGCCTCGTCGAATAGCACGGTCGGCAGCGTGTCGCCTTCGCCGATCTTGCGGAACAGGTAGGCCGGCGTGACGTTGACGGCCTGCACCGGGTTCGGCACGACGGTCTCGGTGATCTCGAGCGCGCGGCTCTTGCCGCTGGCGGGCTCCGGGCTCAGGAACGCGATGCGCGGCGTGGACTGCCACGCGTCCATCAGGTGCGCATGCGCGGCCCACAGGGTGTGAGCGACACGGGCGTGCTCGCTCGGGTAGGCGACGAAGCGCGCGAAGTAGGCCTCGAGCTCGGCGAGCGGCGCGGGCGCGGTCACAGGCGCGAAGCCGGCGGCGCCGTCGACGAGTTGCAGCAGCTTCGCAACCGTCATGCGGCCTCCCGTGCCAGGTCGTTGAGGTCCGCGCCGGCCTCGGGCGCCATGACGATGCGCACTTCTCGCCCTGCGGCGTGCCAGCGGCGCGCGCAGGCATCGGCGGCATCGCGCCCGGCCTCGTCGTTGTCCGCGGCGATCGTCAAGCACTCGATGCCGCCCAGCACGGGGAACGCGGCGAGGTTCTGAGCGTCGAGGCAGGCCCACACAGGCGCGAAGGCATGCGCGAGGGACAGCGCCGTTTCGACGCCCTCGGCGATGGCCAGGCCATGCGACACGGCCTCGTCGGGCCACAGCCGCACTGCGCCCCCGGCCTTGCGGTGCCGCGGTAGCAGCATCCGCGGCCGCTCGAACGGCGCCTTCGTGCCGTCGCTGCGGACCCAGGTGCGATGCAGCGTCAACGGCTCGCCGGTCACCGCGTCGGTGACGAGCGCGACGAGCGCCGGCGCGACGGTGCCGCTCGGCTTGTGCGGCAGCGCCGAGTGGCAGTAGAGGTCGCCGTCGTCTGGTGGCAGCACGCATTCGCGCGCCTGCAAGTAGGCGCGGGCCGTGCCGACGAGCGGCCGCGTGCACTGCCGCAGCAGCTTGTGGCCGAAGGGCGATAGCCGCTCGTGCCGCTTCTCCTGCTCGTGCACGGCCTTCGCGTCGAGCTCGGCCTGCACGTCGTCCGGCCAGGCGTTGAAGCCGCAGCGGTGGCAGTGCGCATGCAGGCGGCCCGGGTACTTCGTCCCCGCTGGCATCGCGCCGGCGCTGAGCGTGCCGCGCGAGCCTTTCTCGCCCTCGCGGCCACACTGCGGGCAGGGCTGGCGCCGCTCCTTCCAGTTGATCACGACGCGCGCCCCCTCACCCGCCTCAGCAGCGCATGAACGGCGGCCAGGTCAGCGGCGATCAGCTTGGACTGCACCTCGACTGCGGTGCCCGAGAAGACAACCTCGCCCGAAGCGCGCACGAGGCGCCAGCCGGCATCGGTCGGCTCGATCAGCAGGCCCCACCGCGCGGCACGCGCGACCGTGTCAGGCGTGGGCGCGTTCACGCCGGCGCGCCCCCGATGCGCTGCAGGAAGGCCTCGGCGTCGTCGAGGTCGCGCAGCCGCTTGGCCATGCCCCACTTGCACGCGAACAGCTCGCCCCCTTCGCCGCGCACGAGCTCGTGCCCCGCGATCGCGTAGGCGGCCTGCAGGCTGGCGAAGCGCTTGCGCTCGGCATCGGCACGAGCCAGCGCGGCGTGCGCGTCGGCCGCGGGCAGCATCACGCGGCCGCCTTCGGCTGCTGCCCGGCGATCCAGCGCTGCACGTCGCTCGAGCGCCAAGCCACCGCGCCGCCGCCGGCGAGCTTCACCGGCTGCGGGAACGCGCCACGCTTGATGAGCGCATAGATGCTCGACCGGCCGTAGCCGGTGGCCTGCTGCACTGCAGGCAGTCGGAGTAGTTGCTCGGTCATGTTGTCGGCGTCCATGCGGCTTGCGATGGACGCCAATGTGCCGAACGATGCGCGGCCCCGGGGAGGGGTCAATTCGCAGGAAGGCGGGGCCAATTTGGCCCCCCGGTCACTCGAGCACCGACGCCACGAAGCTCTGCGCCTGCAGGTTGATGCCAAGGGCAGCGAAGACGATGGCCACGGCGCGCACGAGGCGCGAGCGCGCTGCCGCAGATGGCTGGACGCCATGCGCGACGATTGCCGCGACGATGGCGCGCCCGAGTGCGTCGGTCGCGGGGTCGCGCTTGCGGCCGCGCTTGCCCGGCCTCTTCCACTGCGCGTGCGCGTCGGTGGCGCCGGCGGCCAGCGCCTCGAGAAGGACCAGCACGTCTCCCCATGTGTGCTCGTCCCTGAGCAGCCAAGGGCGCCGCTGCGCGACTTGCTCGAACGCCGGGCGCATGCAGAGACTGGCGGCCGCAAACCCGTGCATCCGTTGAAGCGCTTGCATCCGTTGCAGCAGGTCGCCCGCCCCCCTCTCCACGCGGGCAAGGGTGAAGAGGAAACCACCCATGTCGATTCCGTAGCGCTGCACGTCCTCCTCGAACACACAGGCCGCCTCGATCCTGGCCGCTGCGGCGTTGTCCCGTAGCAGCGCGGAGAGGGCGCGGCGCGTGACGTCCGTGAACTTCGGATGCTTGACCGGCGGCGGCCAGTAGCCCGGCGGGGCCACGTCTCCCGACGTTGCCTTGCGTTGCGCCTTGGGCGCGGGCATCACGCCTCGGCCGCGTTCCTGGCTCGCGACCGCGCCCGGGCGGCATCCGGGCCCTTCAACAGGTCCTCCGCACTCTCAAGCGCCCTGGCAGGGTGCCGGAGCTCCACGTTGTCGCTCAGGCCCATGATGCCGCCCGCGAGCTCGTAGACGCGAAGGGCCGCCGCGTGGATGAGGGACACCGACTCGTCGGCAACCCCCTGCCGCGTTTCGCGCTCGATCACGACGGCGAGGTCGGAGATGTAGGCGCCGAAGCGTTGCAGCAGATCGTCCTTCGCTTCGATCTGTTCCTTGGTGAGCGTTGCGGTATCAGCCATGTGCCCGCTCCCTGTCGCGCAGGCGCGCAGCTTCGATCTTGGCTTGACCTTCGCGCTCGAGCGCCTCGAACGCTTCCCCGGCGCGGGTCAAGTCGCCGTCGGCGTCGCGGAACATCCACGACGCGAGCGACTCAGGGCACGGCCTGCCGGGGTCGTTTGCAGCCGCGATCGCGTCGGCCAGGGCACCCATCCTTGCGACCACGACCAGCGCCGCCGACAGTGCGCCGTAGTGGTTCTGTGGCTCGCCCTCGGCGAGCGCGGTATTGATCACCTCGATGACCGAGTGCGCGTCGGTGGAGATGGTGTTCGCCGCGGCGGTGGTGTGCTCTTCGCGGGTCGGCGTGGGTTTGGGAGAATGGTTCGCAGCTTCCATGATGGTCTGTCCTTCGTGGGAGTCAGGGCCGGGGTCGCTGCTGACTCAGCTTCCCCGGCCCGCCTGTTACCGGGTAGCCGACCCGGCGCGGTTCTTCATCGTCAGCACCTTCCCGGGCTGCTGCGCCCGGTCGCAGTAGTCGGCCCATGCCTGCATGAGCGCGGCCCGCTTGGCGAACAGGTCACCGCGCCGATAGGCGGCCTCAACCTTGTCGCCGATGGCGTGCGCGAGCGCGGCCTCGGCCACCTCGCGCGCGTAGTTCGTCTGTTCGGCGGCCCAGTCGCGGAACGCGCTGCGGAACCCGTGCACCGTCAGGTCGCCGAGGCCCATCCGTTCC
Source organism: Rubrivivax sp. (assembly GCA_026125665.1). Lineage (GTDB taxonomy): Bacteria > Pseudomonadota > Gammaproteobacteria > Burkholderiales > Burkholderiaceae_C > Rubrivivax. The sequence continues at coordinate 25,105 of JAHCKS010000052.1, read as the reverse complement.
AGCAGCTTCAGGCCTGCCATGTTGCTCAACGGGTGCCCTTCCCTCGCGCCCGGGAACAGGTGGCCGTGCTCGTCAACCGCGAGCCCCTGCAGCAGCTTCACGGCCTGGCGCGACAGCGGCACGCGGTGCGCCTTGCCTGCCTTCATCCGCGCGGCCGGCACCGTCCACACCTTCGCGTCGAGGTCGATCTCGCCTGCGGTCGCGTTGAAAGCCTCGGACGTCCGTGCAGCCGTCAGGATGATGAACTCGACGGCGCGCGCCGCGGTGCCCTCTTGCGCACGCAGCTTCGCCATGAACTCGCCGATCCGGGCATAGGGCAGCGCGGCGTGATGCTCGCGCTTGTGGACCTTGCTCGGCGCCGGTAGCAGCTTGTCGAGGTGGCCGCGCCATCGCGCGGGGTTGTCGCCCTGCCGATACCCGCGCGCCGTGGCCCAGTCAAGCACGAGCTCGATGCGCCCGCGCAGCCGCTTCGCCGTCTCGGTCTTGCTGGCCCATATCGGCTCGAGCGTCTGCAGCACGAGCGCCGTATCGACGGCCTGCACGGGCAGCGCGCCGAACACCGGCCCCGCGTAGGTCGTCAGCGTGTTCGTCCACTGGTCGCCGTGCTTGCGGTTGCGCCAGCCGGCGCGGTGCGCCTCGACGTAGCGCTCCGCGGCCTCGGCGAACGTGATGCGCCTGGCCGCGTCGGCCACTGCTGTGAGTCGCTGCGCGCGCCTCGCCTCGATCGGGTCGAGCCCGTCGAGCAACTGCTGGCGGCACTGCTGCGCCCTGCCCCGCGCATCGGCGAGCCCGAGCGTGTGCAGCGGGCCGAGGCCCATCTCGCGCGCGCGGCCGGCGCGGGCGAACCGGAAGACCCAGCTCTTGGTACCGCCGTTCGCCACCTGCAGCCACAGGCCACCGCCGTCGCCGTAGTAGCCCGGGCGCGAGGCGGCCGCCACGGCCTTCGCCGTCAGCTTGTGAAGAGTCCGCCCAACCTGCCTACCCATGTCCACACCCATAGCCAGGAGCCGGCTGGGAATGTACGCGCTCGGATGCGCTTAGACAAGGTGCGGGCCGTTTTCCTATGTGCGACAGCGAGTTAGGACACGTCGGCCGGAACGGTCTGGAAGGCCTCGGATCGCCTGTCAGATTTCACCGCTTCCGCCAGGGACCCTCGAGCCTGGCCGGCCAAGGCGCGCCGCCGCGCCCACGCGCAGCCCGGCCCACCTCCCCCAACCGCCGCCTCCGTCTCGCCAGGGTTCGAAAGGCACGCGCCCGCTTTGTTAGCTGTCCTCAATGGCCGAGATCATCCCAATCAAACCACTGAATGCTGCGGCGCACACAGAATTCCGTTCGTCAGGGAATCAACCGCCTTCAACTCAACCCGAACGGAGTCCAGCCCCATGTCGATCATCAACACGCAGGTCCAGCCCTTCAAGGCGCAGGCGTTCCACAACGGCAAGTTCGTCCCGGTCACCGAGCAGTCGCTCAAGGGCAAGTGGTCGGTGCTGATCTTCATGCCCGCCGCCTTCACCTTCAACTGCCCCACCGAGGTGGAAGACGCGGCCGAGCACTACGACACCTTCAAGTCGCTGGGTGCCGAGGTCTACATCGTCACCACCGACACGCACTTCGCGCACAAGGTGTGGCACGAGACGAGCCCGGCCGTCGGCAAGGCGCGTTTCCCGCTCGTCGGCGACCCGACGCACCAGCTGACGCGCGCCTTCGGCGTGCACATCGAGGAAGAAGGCCTCGCGCTGCGTGGCACCTTCGTCGTCAACCCCGACGGCGTCGTCAAGACGGCGGAGGTGCACGACAACGCCATCGCGCGTGACGTCAAGGAGACGCTGCGCAAGCTGCAGGCGGCGCAGTACGTGGCGAAGAACCCGGGCCAGGTGTGCCCGGCGAAGTGGCAGGAAGGTGCCAAGGCGCTGACGCCTTCGCTGGACCTGGTCGGCAAGATCTGACCTGCCGGCACCTCCCGGCTCCCCCCGCATTGCCCCGCCCTGCCCCGCGGCCACGAGCCGCAGGCGGGCGGAGCCTTTCCGGCCCACGGCCGGATCACTGCCCGACTCCTCCTGCGAAACGACCATGCTCGACGACACCCTCAAGACGCAACTGGCCGCCTACCTGCAGCGCCTGACGCAGCCGGTGGAGCTCGTCGCCTCGCTCGACGAGCGCGACGCCTCGCGCGAGATGCGCGAGCTGCTCGGGCAGATCGCCGCGCTCAGCCCGCTCGTCACCGCCCGCTTCGACGGCCGCGACGGGCGGCGGCCGTCGTTCTCCATCAGCCGCGTGGGCGCCGACATGGGCCTGCGCTTCGCCGCCGTGCCGATGGGCCACGAGTTCACCTCGCTCGTGCTGGCGCTGCTGCAGGCGGGCGGCCATCCGCCCAAGCTCGAGCCCGAGGTCATCGAGCAGATCCGCGGCCTCGAAGGCGACTTCCTCTTCGAGACCTACATGTCGCTCACCTGCCACAACTGCCCCGACGTCGTGCAGGCGCTCAACGTGATGGCGGTGCTGAACCCGCGCATCCGCCATGTGGCCGTCGACGGCGGCCTGTTCCAGCAGGAGGTCGAGTCGCGCCAGGTCATGGCCGTGCCGAGCGTGTGGCTGAACGGGAAGCCGTTCGCCAGCGGCCGCATGGAGATCGGCGAGATCCTCGCGAAGATCGACTCCGGCGCGGCGGCGCGCGACGCCGCCGCGCTGGCCAGAAAGGACACCTTCGACGTGCTCGTCGTCGGCGGCGGCCCGGCCGGCGCGGCGGCGGCGGTGTACGCGGCGCGCAAGGGCATCCGCACGGGCATCGTCGCCGAGCGCGCCGGCGGCCAGACGCTGGACACCCTCGGCATCGAGAACTACATCTCCGTGCTTGCCACCGAAGGGCCGAAGTTCGCCGCGGCGCTGGAAGCGCACGCGCGCCAGTACGGCGTCGACATCATGAACGGCCAGCGTGTCCAAAGCTTCGAGCCGGCGGCCGAGCCTGGCGGCGCGGCGGTGCTGACGCTGGCCAGCGGCGCGCAGCTCAAGGGCCGCACGGTCGTGCTCGCGCCGGGCGCGCGCTGGCGCACCGTGGGCGTGCCGGGCGAGACCGAGTACCGCAACAAGGGCGTCGCCTACTGCCCGCACTGCGACGGCCCGCTGTTCAAGGGCAAGGCGGTGGCGGTGATCGGCGGCGGCAACTCCGGCGTCGAGGCGGCGATCGACCTCGCGGGCCTCGTCTCGCACGTCACGCTGGTCGAGTTCGCCGACAAGCTCAAGGCCGACGCCGTGCTCGTGCGCAAGCTCGAGAGCCTGCCCAACGTCACCGTGCACGTGAACGCACAGACGACCGAGATCGCCGGCGACGGCAGCAAGGTCACCGGCCTCGTCTTCAAGGACCGCGCGGGCGGCGAGCTGCGGCGCATCGACCTTGCCGGTGTCTTCGTGCAGATCGGCCTCGTGCCCAACACCGAGTGGCTGAAGGGCACGGTGGAGCTCACGCGCTTCGGCGAGATCATCGTCGACGCGAAGGGCGCGACCAGCGTGCCCGGCGTCTTCGCCGCCGGCGATGCGACGACGACACCGTACAAGCAGATCGTCATCGCGGCCGGCGAAGGCGCGAAGGCGGCGCTGGCGGCCTTCGACCACCTGATCCGCGCCGGCGGCTGAGCGTTCGACCGCAGCGAGGCCGGTCCGGCAGGCAGCCGACGACGCCGCCGCAGCCGCGGCGGCGTGCGGCTCAGGGCTGCAGCACGCGGATGCTGATCTCGGCCGGCTTGTCGTCGAAGGCGCCGGGCATCGTTCGCAGCGCCTTCGCCGAGGCCGAACCCAGCTCGCCCTGCATCTCGAGCAGCGGCCCGTCGATCGTGTCGAGCCCGCCGTGGCCGGTGGGCGCCAGGTCGCCCAGCGCGGCGTAGGCGGCGGCCAGCGCCGATTCGTCGTCCGGCGGCGCCGCTTCGCCCACCGGCAGCGCCGGCAGGCTGTCGCCGTCGTCGTCGCCGGCGTCGTCGGCGCGCTCGGCCACCGCGGCCGTGCGGTAGGCGTCGGCCTCGGCGTTCGGGTCCATGTGCTCGCGGTCGATGATGGCAACGGCCATCTTCGAGCGCAGGTTCGCGAGGCCCGGCGCCGACCAGTTGACGACGAGGTTCTCGAGCTGCTCGTGGGCGCGCTGCAGGACGTCCAGCGGCACCTTGTGCAGCACCTTGAGGCCCTTCTTGGCGATGGCCTGCTCGACGAAGACGAGGTGGCGCATCGTCGAGCGCGTCTCGGGAAGCTCGTTCAGCAGCGCCGCGAGCTCGGTGCGCACGAGCATGGCTTCCTCGTGTCTGCGCCGGCGCTCGGACTCGGTCCGATCGACCTTCGTCGTCCTCTCGGGCGCGCGGCGCTCGGCGAGCACGACATGCAGCTGGCCGTCGTCGCGGCGCTTCAGCGTCACGTCTTGCTGGAAGAGGGCAGAAGCGATCTGGCGCACCGGCGCCAGCCAGCGGGAGAGTGGAGCCATCGGGGTCGTTCGGGGCGTCGGGGCCGGTCCACATGCCGGCCTTCGCGGGTTCTTTCGACCCAGTCTAGGAAGCGCTTGAGGGCCGGCCCGGCGGCAGGTGTGTCCGCTCGCGACGGCAGGCGCCCTGCGGTCGCACCTGCTTACACCTGCACCCTGGCGGCCCGCGGCCGGGGCCCACCGGGGCCGAGGCGCTCAGGCGGCGCAGGTGCGGTTCTTGCCGGTGCGCTTGGCTTCGTACAGCCCGGCGTCGGCCCGCTCGAGCGCGGCCTCGAGCGGTTCGCCTGGACGCCACGCGGTGACACCGGCCGAGAAGGTGACGAAGACCTCCTCGCCCTCGTGCAGGAAGAGGCTCGCGGTGAGGCTGCGCTGCAGCCTCGTCAGCGACTGTTGTGCCTCGACGACCGACTGCCCGCGCAGCAGCACGACAAACTCCTCGCCGCCGAAGCGCGCGACCTGGTCGTGCGGCGCGAGCCGCGTGCGCACCTCGCTCGCCAGCGCCTTCAGCGCCTGGTCGCCCGCGGCATGGCCGAGGCGGTCGTTGAGCTTCTTGAAGTTGTCGATGTCGATCAGCCCGACGGCGAGCGCCTCGCCGGCCGTGGCAGCGTGCGCGCTGGCGGCGGCGAAGTGCTGCTCCAGGCCGCGCCGGTTGGCCACCTGCGTCAACGCATCCGTGCTCGCCTCGTCGGAAAGGCGCCGCAGCTGCGTCTCGAGGTCGCGCACGCGCGCCTCCAGCTCGGCGGCGCGCCGGCTGTCGTGCACCAGCCTCTCGTGCGAGGCACCGATGGCGCTGCGCATCTCGCGGCTCTCGGCGAGCATCGACTGCACGACGCTGGCCAGGCCCTCCAGGCTGTCGGCGGCCTGCACGGCCTCGGCATGACGGGCGATCGCCGACTCGAAGCCGCCGGCCTGCTGCTGCAGCGCCCCGACCTCGCCGATCATGCCGGCCAGCACCTGCTTCAACGCGGCGCGCGCGGCCTCGCGCTCGCGCCTGGCGCCGGCCTGTCGTGCCCGCGTGTCGGCGAGCATCGCGCCGGCGGCACGCAGGCCGCGCAGGTCGATGCCCTCGCCGAGCTGCAGGCGCAGCGCCTCGCACTGGCCGCGCGACCAGCTCTCGTCCTCGCTCAGCTCGACGAGCCCCTGCGACAGCTCCGCGCACAGCGACTTCAGCTGCCGGGTCACCTCGTGCTGCCGGCCGAACCAGCGGCGTGCCTCGTCGCATGCCGTGGTGATCTCCTCGGGCGGCTGGGGCAGCCGTGCCGTGGCCTCGCGCAACCGCGCGGCCAGCGCCGCGGCGCGCGTCTCGCCTTCTCCGAGGCCGGCGCAGACCGTGTCGCCGAGCGTGCGCACGAGGGGCAGCGTGGCGGCGCCTTCGGCCGGCACGGCAGGCGCCGCGGTCATGGCATCCCCCGCCGGCCCGAGGGCATCGGCACCCTGCGCGGGCTCCACCGAGTCCAGCGCGCGGTCGCCTTCCCAGGCCTGCAGCAACGAGCGCAGCCGCTGCGCGAACCGTTCCTCGTCGCTGCGGCTGCTGTCGAGCAGGCGGAAGAGGCTCTCCTTGCGCCGCGCCGTCGTCCACTGCCGGCCGCCGCGCTCCAGGTTGCGCGCAAGGCGTTCGACGAGCGCCGGCCAGCCCGGTGCAGCTCCGTTGCGCCCCGGGCCCGCCGGCGTGCCGGCCTCCTCGGCGTAGGCGCGGGCGTAGTTCTCCGGTGTCGGTTCAAGCCTGGCCTGCGCCAGGCGGCGCAGCGCCGCCTTGGCCAGCGTTGCCGGTGCCGGGACCGTCTCGGGGTCGGCGGCCATGGTCTCGTGCCTTCTGCGCGGACGCTTCCCGGCGGGGCGCGAGCGGCCGCCAGCGCCTCAGCGGTAGCGCCGCACGACGCCGGGCACCTCGGCCAGCGCGCCCGCCTCGGCCTCGACCGCGGCGCCGATCCACGGCGCCTTGCGCGGCAGCACGGTCTGCTCGAGCCAGCGCGTCAGCTCCTCGGGCACGACGGCGCGGCTGAAGAGGAAACCCTGCATCACCGTGCAGCCCAGGCGGTGCAGCACCTCCATCTGGCGCAGCGTCTCCACGCCTTCGGCGACGACGCGCAGGCCGAGTGCGCGGGCCAGCGCGATGATGGCCGACACCACCGCCGAGCTCTGCGGCGTGATGCCCAGGTCGCGTACGAAGCTGCGGTCGATCTTCAGCTCGGAGATCGGCAGCGTCGTCAGGTAGGCCAGCGACGAGTACCCGGTGCCGAAGTCGTCGATCGCGATCTCGACGCCGATCTCGTTGAGCCGGTGCAGCGAAGGAATCACGTTCTGCAATTCCTTCATCAGGTTGTCCTCGGTGATCTCGAGGCGGATCGAGCGGTGCGGCACGTTGACCGCGGTGACGCACTCGTGGATGTGCTCCACCAGGTCGCTGCGCTCGAACATGTGCGTCGGCAGGTTGACTGCGATCGCGTCGTCGAAGCCGAACTGCTGCTGCCACTGACGCGCCTGGCGTGCCGCCTCGCGCAGCGCCCACTCGGACAGCGGCACGATGAGGCCGGTGTCCTCGGCCAGCGGGATGAACTCGCCCGGCGGCACCAGCTTGCCGCCGCGCTGCCAGCGCATCAGCGCCTCGGCGCCGACCATGCGCGAGGCGCGCACGTCGATCTTCGGCTGGTAGTGCAGCACGAGCTCGTTGCGCTCGATGGCGCGGAACAGCGCCGACTCGAGCTCGAGCTTCTCGCGCCCGCGGCCCGCCAGGTGCGGGCTGTACACGGCGGTGGCGTTCTTGCCCTGCGCCTTCACCGAGTACATCGCGACGTCGGCGTTGCGCAGCAGGTCGACCACCGTCTGGCCGTCGCGCGGGTAGAGCGCCACGCCGACGCTGGCGGTGACGAAACACTCCTGCCCGCCGAGGAAGATGGGGTCGCGCAGCGCCTCCAGCATGCGCCGCGCCACGGCCTCGGCGTCGGTGTCTTCGGCCACCTCGGGCAGCAGGGCCACGAACTCGTCGCCGCCCAGGCGCCCGACGGCCTCCAGCGCCCGGTGCGAGCGGCTGCCGACACTGTCGATGGTGCCCTCCATCACCTGGTCGCTGTGGCGCACGCAGGCACGCAGCCGGCGCGCCACCTCCACGAGCAGGTCGTCGCCGGCGCTGTGGCCGAGCGTGTCGTTGATGTTCTTGAAGCGGTCGAGGTCGATCAGCAGCAGCGCGCACTGGTGCTGCATGCGTCGCGCCACGTCGAGCGCACGTTCGGCCCGCCAGATCAGCTGGCGGCGGTTCGGCAGGCCGGTGAGCGAGTCGAAGTTGGCCAGGTGGCGGATCTTGTCCTCGGCCTGGCGCCGGTCGGTCACGTCCTGCAGGATGCCGGTGTAGCCGGCGCCATGGCCGTGCTCGTCGAACTCCGGCTCGGCCTCGACCCGCACGACGCGCTGGCGGCCGTCGCGCAGCGCCAGCGGCACGTCCACCGCGACGATCGCGCTCTGGCGCAGCGCCGCGTGCAGCGTGCGCAGCAGCGCGCGCCGCTCGTCCGCCGGCACCATGCGCAGCAGCCGCCGCACGCCCACGTCCTCGTGCGGGCCGAAGCCGCACACGCGCAGCGCCTCCACCGACAGCAGCACGCCGTGCGTGTTGCTGCGCCTCCACTCGAAGCTGCCCATGCGCGCCAGGTCCTGCGCGCGCGCCAGCTCCGACTTGCGCCGCTCCAGCTCGATGCGCGTGCGGGCGCTGCGCAGCAGGTAACGCAGGCGCCCGGCCAGCAGGCTCCACTGCGCCGCCTTGACGAAGAAGTCGGTGGCACCGGCCTCGTAGGCCCGCTCGATCGACGCGTCGTCGTCGAGGCCCGTGAGCATCAGCACCGGCACGTTCTCGCAGCCGGCCAGGCGGCGCAGGCGGCGGCAGGTCTCGAACCCGTCGAGCCCGGGCATGATGGCATCGAGCACGACGATGTCGGGCAGGCGCTGTTCCAGCAGCGCCAGGGCCTTCTCGCCGCTGGCCGCCTCGGCGATCTCGAAGCCGCGCTCGCGCAACGCGATGGCGGTCAGCAGCAGGTTGACCTCGTCGTCGTCGACCAGCAGCACCTGGGGGCGCTCGGGCAGGTCGTCGTACGCGGATTGGGTCGTGCTCGTCATGGCCGATGACCGGTCAGCGGCGCAGGATAGTGCGCGCCGCCGCGAGGGCTGCCTCGCCCAGGGCCAGCAACTCGGCCACATCGTGGGTTTGTGCCTGAGCCCCCTGGCGCACGCGTTGCTCCAGCGCCTCACAGGCGCGAGCCAGCGCCAGCGCGCCGACGCTCGCCGACGAGGACTTCAGCGTGTGCGCCAGCATCGCCAGCGCGTCGGTGCGTGGGGCGGGCAGATGCTCTCGCAGCTGGTCCAGCTGGCGCAGCAAGGCGGTTTCGTACGCCGTGAGCACGCGGGAGACGACGCCGCGCTGGCCGTCCGGGTCGAGCTCGCGCAGCCGCGCCAGCGCGCCTTCGTCCAGCGCCTGCGCGGCGCTGGCGGGTTGGGGCGTGGCGGAAGTCATCGAAGGTGGCTCGGAGCGGGCAAGGCAGGCGGCGGCTGAGCCGGCGTTGCATCGGACCGGGGATTGTCCACGCACCGCGGCCCGGCGCGTGGTGCGCCGACATGCGGCCTGTTTCGGCCCATGGCGTGCGAACTTGAGGTGCGCGGCCGGCCGGTCGCCGGGGGGCTGCTTCGTACAATTTCTCGCCATGTCGCGCCGCCTGCAGTCTGTCCGCCCGACCCGGCGGCGCGCCGCACCGATCGCGGCCGCAACGGCCGCCTTCGCGGGCGAAGGCGCCTTCGGCAGCGTCGCCGCCGGCGCCGGCAGCGCCGCCGAGGGCCCCTGGCTCTTCGTCACGGTCGCCTTCGTCGCCTGCGCCGTGGCGTTCTTCGCGTGGGGCTGGCTGCTCGGACGCTTGCGCCGCCGCGATGGGCCGGTCGCGCCCGAGACGGCCGCGGCCGCACTGGAGGCCGCCCGCGCCGGCGGCAGCACGTCCCTGCGCTTCGATGCCCAGGAGGTGGTCGACGCGATGGCCGGCGTCGCCTTCGTGGCCGAGCGCCAGCCGCAGGGCCTGGCGCTGGCCGCACTCAACGCGCCGGCACGTGCGTTGTGGCCGCATGCCGGTGCGGGGTCGCCGCTGGAGACGCTGGCGGGCCTCAGCCCGGCCAGCCGCGGCGCGCTCGAGTCCCTGCGGCCGGCGCAGGCCACCACCTTCGACGGCTGGCGCCTGGCCATGCTGTCGGGCCCTGCCGGCGCGCCGCCGCGCTACCTGCTGATGCAGGTCGCCGGCGGCGCCACCGAGGGCGACATCTTCGGCTCGACGCTGTCGCACGACCTGCGCGCGCCGGTCCGCGTCGTCGAGGGTTTCACGCGCATCGTCAAGGAGGACTACGGCACGCACCTGGACCGCATCGGCAACGAGCACCTCGACCGCGTGCTCGGCGCGGCCGCACGCATGAACCTGATGATCGACGCGCTGCTGACGATGGCGCGCCTGTCGGCGCAGCCGCTGGCGCGGCAGCCGGTGGACCTGTCGCAGATCGCGCACTTCGTCGTCGACGACCTCCGGCGCGGCAATGCCGCGCGCGCCGTGCAGGTGGAGATCGAGCCCGACCTCGCGGCCAGCGGCGACCCGACGCTGCTGCGCCTGGTGCTCGAGAACCTGCTCGGCAACGCCTGGAAGTACACCGCACGCACCGAGGCCGCCCGCATCGCCGTGCGCGCCGCCGTGCATGGTGGTGAACGCGCGTTCCAGGTGTCGGACAACGGCGCGGGCTTCGACATGCGCTCGGCCGAACGCCTCTTCGGCCTGTTCCAGCGGCTGCACAGCGCCAACGACTTCCCCGGCCACGGCGTCGGCCTGGCGTCGGTGCGGCGCATCGTGCGCCGGCATGGTGGCGACATCTGGGCCGAGGGCCGACCGGGCCAGGGCGCCACGTTCACGTTCACGCTGGGCTGAGGCGCCCGGGCGCCCGCCGGCGTCCGGGTCAGCCCTCGCCGCTGCGGGCGAGCTCCTCCACGGCCGAAAGCAGTCGATCGGCCTGCGCCTGCGCGCTGATGCCCAGTTCGGTGGCCAGCCGCTGCAGCCGCGCGAAGGCCTGCGTGCGGGTCAGCGAGTGACGATGCATCAGGATGCCCACGGCCAGCGGCAGCGGGTCGGCCAGCGCATCGCGCGGCGCCGGTGAGGCCGCGCCGCCGAGGCCGGGCTCGGCCTGGATGCGCGCGAAGGCTGCCTCGACACCCGGCACGATCTGCCCCACGTCGAGCGGCTTCACGAGGTAGGCGAGCGCGCCCAGACGCTGCACCTCGGCCACCGTGGCCTCGTCGGAGAACGCGGAGAGGAACATGAAGGGGATGCGGTAGGCATCGCGCAGCGTCGCCGCGACGTCGAAGCCGCTCTTGCCTTCCATGCGGATGTCCAGCAGCGCCAGCTGCGGGCGGTGCTCGCGCGCCAGCAGGATGGCGTCGTCGCCGTTGTCCGCGTCGATGACCTCGTAGCCGGCCTCGGCCAGGCCGTGCGTCACGGTGGCCAGCACCAGGCGGTCGTCGTCGACGACCAGGATGCGGCCCTTGGCGCCGGCCGGCGCGCCGTCGCTGACTGTGCTCTCGCCCATCGGTCCATTGTGAACGAAGCGGTGCACGATGCCGCGGCCGGCGGCGGCCGCGCGCCCGCGCGGCGCGTCAGGGCAGGCGCACGCCGGGCGGCCGCAGCTCGACCGTCGCGACCACGTCCTCGCCCTCCTGCACGAGGGTCAGCGAGGCGCTGCGCCGGGGCAGCAGCGCACGCACGAGGCCGAGCCCGGACACGCCGCCGCGCAGCCGCGAGAGGTCGAAGCCCTCGGGCAGGCGGCCGCGTCCGGCGATGCGCAGCCGCACCGCCGCGCCGTCCTCGCCTGGCGCACCGGCCACGGCGACGCCGCAGCGCACGGCGCTGCCGTCGCCGTGCTTGATGGCGTTGGTCAGCAGTTCGTTGACGGTCAGCGCGACCGGGATCGATTCGGCCTCCGGCAGCAGGTGCGGCACCTCGCCGTCGACCGCGACCTCGATCGTGCGGCCGAAGGTGCGCTGCACCGAGCCGGCGATGGCGCGCAGCAGATCGGCCAGCGGCAGCGGACCGCCGCTGCCGACCTGCAGCCCGTAGACCTGCGCGATGGCCTGCACCTGGCCGACCGCCTCGGTCAGCACGGTCGCGACCTCGGGCCGGCGCTGCGCCGTCTGCTGCAGCAGCCCGGCCACGCCCTGCAGGTTGTTCTTGATGCGATGGTGCACCTCGCGCACCAGCACCTCGCGCTGCGCGATCGCCGCGGCCAGCCGCGCCTGCTCGGCGGCGCGCTGCTCGGTCACGTCGCTGGCCACCAGCAGCAGCTGGGTGACCGCGCCGCTGCCGTCGTCCAGCGGCGCGATGCGGCAGTCCCACACGCGCGCGCCGTCGGCGCCGTCGGCGACGGGTTCGCGCCACTCGTGCTGCGCGCCCTGCCCGGCCGCGGCGGCCTCGTGCAGCCAGCCGCGCAGCGCCTCGGCCAGCGCCGGCGGCGCCGCCTCGGCCAGCGACAGGCCCAGCAGGGCCTGCGGGTCGCGGCCGAACAGGCTGCCGGCGGTCTGGTTGATCTGCTGCACGCGCAGGCCGCGCGCGTCGAACAGCGCGATCGCCAGCGGCGCCGTCTCGATCACGCGCCGCAGCGAGGCCTGGGCCTGCGCGATGTGCACCTCGGCCTGGCGGCGGCGCTCGATGTCCAGCAGCGCGAAGGTCAGCTCGTGGCCCCCCTCGCCGCCCGGGCGGCTGGTCAGCACCGCGTTGCCGACGACCCAGAACTCGCGCCCGTCGCGTGCCGTCAGCCGGCACTCGAAGGTCTCGGCGCGTCCGGGCTGCAGGCTCTGCAGCCAGTCGGTGCGGCGCAGCGGGTGCTCGGCCTCGGGGGTGGCGACGATGCTGATCGGCTCGCCGACGAAGTCCGCCAGTTCGCCGCCGAACATGCGCCGCGCCGAGCGGTTCATCCACTCGATGCCGCGCTCGGACACGGTGACGATGCCGACCAGCACCGAGTTCAGGATCGCGCGCGTGCGCTCGGCCTGCACGGCCAGCGTCTGCCGTGCGCGGCGGCGCTCGTCGACGTCGACGAAGCTGCTGATGACGCCGGCGTCGGCGTCGTCGGCGTCGACCGGCCGCACCGCGACCTGGACCCAGATCAGGCTGCCATCGCGCCGGCGCAGCCGCCGCTCGGCGACATAACGGCCCTGCTCGCGCAGGCCGCGCGCGACGCGCGCCTCGAAGTCCACGCAGTCGCGTGCGCTCTCGTGCAGCTCGGCGGCGTCCAGCGTCGCGAGCTCGGTGCTGGACCAGCCGGTCAGGTCGGCCATCGCCTGGTTGGCGCGCTCGATGCGCGCGCCGCGCTGGTAGACGATGCCGACCTCGGACAGGCTGAACATCAGCTCGCGGTCGCGCAGCAGCCGCTCCAGCTCGGCCTGCTGCGTCTTCAGCCGCGTGATGTCGGTCAGTACCGCGACGGCCTCGGCGCTCTCGCCTTCCGGCGTGGCGCGGCGCACCGACAGCGAATACCACTGGCCGGCGCCGACGCCGCCGTCCAGCGGCAGCTCGGCCTCGAACGGACGGCCCTGGGTCAGCGCCTCCAGCGCCTCGCGCACGCCGTCCAGCGGCCCGAAGGCGCGGCCGAAGATCTCCTGCAGCGAGGCCCCGGCCGCCGCGCCGGGCTCGAAGCCCAGCATGCGCTCGAAGCGCCGGTTGCAGCGCACCAGCAGTGGCCCGCGCAGGTAGGCGATGCCGGCGGTGGAGCTGTCCAGGATGGTCGTCAGCTCGCGCAGCAACTGCTCGTTGCGGCGCTGCGCCGTCTCCTGCTCGGTGACGTCCAGCGTCACCACCGAGGTCGTCGTGCGGCCGCCGGCCAGCGCGCCGGGCTCGACGCGCGTGAGCAGCCAGCGCAGGCCGAGCTCGGGGTGGCGCACGGCATAGCGCACCTCGGTGCGCTGGCCGCCGCGCAGCGCACGCTGCAGGCGTTCGTACTCGGGCAGCGAGTCGGCGTCGACGAGCTCGCGGCTGATGCCCAGCAGCGCGCCGCCCTTCGCGGCACCGGCCCCGGCGCCGCCCCCGCCGCCGGCGTCGGCGCTGCCGCGCGGCGGCGCCAGCCAGCCGCGCGCCGGGTCGTAGGTCGCGACGCCGACGCTGGCGGTATTCATCAGCATGCCGATCTCGAGCTGCGCGAGGTCGCGCTCGTCCTCGGCGCTGCGGTCCTGCACGACGGCCATCACGCGGCGGCCGGCGCCGTCGCCGCCATGGCAGGACAGGCGCGCGGACAGCCGCCGGCGGCGCCCGTCGGCCGCCGGCACCAGGGCCTGGCGCTCGAGCACCGGCGCGCCGGGCACCAGGGCCGCCGCCGGTGCGCCGCCGTCCCAGCCGAGCAGGGCCTGCAGTTCGGGCGCCGCGTCGGCCAGCGACTCGGGCACCTGGTCGACCAGCGCCTCGAGCGCGGTGTTGCAGCGCAGGATCAGCCCTTCCGCGTCGTAGACCAGCATGCCGGTGCCGCTGAGCTCGAACCACTGTGCCAGTTCGTCCTGCGCACGCCGCGCCTGCTCGCGCGCAACGACCTCGGCGGTGTGCTCGTGCCACACGCTCAGCCAGCGCGGCGGCCCGCCGGGCGCGCCGGCGGCGGCGGCGCTGACGCTGAACCAGCGCTCGTGCCCGGCGGCGTCGACCAGCCGCCGCTGCACCGGCGCCGGCGCCTCGCCGCGGCGCAGCGCCTGCGCGAGCTCCTGGCGCACGAGGCGCCAGGCCTCGCGGTCCTCCGCCGGCTGCAGGTCGATCGGGTCGCGGCCGACCAGCCGCGCACGCGGCAGCGCCAGCAGTGCCGCGAAGGCCTCGTTGACGTCGACGATGCGGAAGTCCGCGCCCTGCAGCAGCACCGGCACCGGCGCCTGCAGCAGCAGCGGCGGCAGCGCGTCGGCCCCGGCGGACGGCAGCGCCGGCTGCACGGCGCTGCCGCGCAGCCCCGCCGCCGTTGGCGTCCCGGGTCGCTCCGCCGGCGCCTGGGGACCCGATCCGCCCTCGGGGGCGGGCCGGGACGCCCCGGCCCAGGGGGCGTTCATCCGTCGATCTGCCGCGCCGACTGCAGTGCGGCGAGCAGCGCGCGGTTGACCTCCGCCGGGCCCAGCAGCAGCCGCTCGGTGCACTCGCGGATGTCGAAGACCGACTCCTGCTCGATGGCCTGCACGAGGTCCAGGAAGGGCTGGAACGGGCCGCCGTCGCCGCGCAGCGCCTGCTGCACGCGCTCGGGCACCGGCACGTTGCCCAGCAGCTCGGCGAAGGGCTGCTCCAGCAGGCGGTCGAGCAGCGAGAAGACGCCGCAGATGAACATCTCGCCGCGCAGCTCGGGGTCGGCCTGGGTCTTGGCCAGCTCCTCCATCAGCAGGCCGCGGCGCACCGCGGCGTGCATCAGCGGGTGCGCGTTGGCCGACTTGACCGAGGTCGCCAGCAGCACCGCCAGCCAGCGCTTGAGCCGGTTGTAGCCCAGCAGCATCAGGGCGTGGCTGAAGGAGTTGATCTCCACGCTGAGGCCGAAGGCCGGCGAGTTCAGGTAGCGCATCAGCCGGAAGGCCAGCGTGGGGTCGCGCTTGAGCACGGCTTCCAGCTTGGGCACCGGGTCCTCGCGCTCGACACCCTGCATGAGCTCCATCACGGTGCTGACGTCGGTCGGGATGCGGCTGCGGCCGCTGGACTTGGGCAGCGGGTCGTCGAAGGGCCAGCCCAGCACGGCGACGGCGCCGCGCTCGAAGGCGGCCGTGACATCGGCCACGGTGCGCGTGCCCGACTGCACGGTGCTGATGCTGCGCTTGTGGTCCGAGCTCTGCGCGCCGGTGCGCCGCTCCTCGGAGACATCGACGATGGAATGCGAGAAGCAGCCCAGCACCTCGGCCGGCAGCGGAGCCAGCGGGCGGCCCTTGATCAGCAGCACGCTGCCGGCCACGCGCAGCTCGCGCAGCAGCGGCGCATGGGCCGGGTCGCCCGCCATGAAGGCCGGCACCTCGATCATCAGCTGCGGCGCCGGGGCGGCGGCCATCACGGCGCGCAGCAGGCCCTCGCCGGCCAGGTTCAGCGAGACCAGGCCGCGCGGCGCCGGCCCCGCCGCTGCGGCCCCCTTGGACACCGCCACCGCGGCCGGGTCCAGCGGGCGCAGCGTCAGCTTCAGCGGCTCGTCGCCGGTCTCGGCGGGCCAGACGTCCTGCAGCGCGCGCAGCAGCGCCGCGGCGTCGGGCACCGCGTCGGGCTGCTGCGGGAAGACGGTCAGCCGGGTCGCGACGACCTTGCGCTGGCGGTCGATCATCGGGCTGTAGCCCAGGGCCACCTGGCCCAGCACGGGATGGTCTTGCATGCGTCGGCGGCCCCGGACGACAGGTTGCGGCGGCAGGTTGCGCCGGCGGGTCGCCCCCGCCGGTCGGCGCGGAATCAGCGCAGGTAGTCGAACAACGACAGGCGCTGCACCATCGAATAGGTCTTCAGGGCTGCATCGTAGCCGCTCTGGCGCTGCTGGAAGTCGGCGATCGCCGCGACCATGTCCAGGTCCTCGGCCTCCGAGCGTTCACGCTGCGCATCGAGCTTGCCCTGGGCCAGCCGCTCGCCGATGCCGTCGATGCGGTTGAGCGCCTCGCCGGCGCGCGCGCGCCAGCCCGACAGGTTGGCCGCGCCGGCGTCGATCTCGGCCAGGCCGTCGCGCACGGTGGCGGCGATGTCGGGGCCGCTGCGCCCGGGCGTCATCAGCTCGCCGACGACGCGGTCCAGGGTGTCGAACAGCGACAGCGTGCTGCCCGGGTTGCGCGGGTCCGGCGCCTGCAGCCAGACCGCGCGCCCGTCGATCGCCAGCGGGCTGCTCTCGCCGGAGGCGGCGCGCATCTCGCCGCTGGTGCCGGCGTAGACGACGCCGCCCGGCGCGTCGACCAGCGGCGGGCGGTCGCTGCCCTGGCCGCCGAACAGGAAGCGCCCGGCGCCGTCGTTGCGGTTGGCCACCGCGAGCAGGTCGTCGCGCAGGGCCTGCATGGCCTGGGCCAGCGACGCGCGGTCGCTGTCGCTGTAGCTGGCATTGCCGGCGGCGATCATGCGTTCGCGGATCTGCGCCAGCAGCTCGCCGGCGTCGCCCAGCGCGGCCTCGGTCAGCGTCATCGCGTTGCGGCTGGCGTCCAGCGCGCGCAGCTGCACCTCGGCGCGCGACGAGGCGGCCAGCGCCCGTTCGGCCGCGGCGGCCGCCGCCGGGTCGTCGCTGGGGCGCAGCACGCGCTTGCCGCTGGTGAGCTGGGCCTGCGACTCGACCATCGCCTGCTGGCGCTTCTGCAGGTTCGCGATCGAGGTCTGGAAGGCGTTGTGGGTGGTGACGCGCATGGGGCTTCAGGCAGGGTCGGGATCAGGGCGCCGCGGCGTCCAGCAGCGTGTCGAACAGCGACTGCGCCACCTGCAGCATCTTGGCCGCCGCCTGGTAGCTCTGCTGGAAGTGGATCAGCCGCGCCGCCTCCTCGTCGAGGTTGACGCCGGACTTGGAGGTGCGCGAGAACTCGGCCTGGCTGGCCACCGCGGTGGAGATGTCGCTGGCCGAGGCGGCGCTCTGCACGCGCACGCCGACGTCGGCCATCGCCAGCCCCCAGCTCTCGCTGGCGGTGCGCCCGGCGACGATGGGGCTGTCGCGCAGCGCCAGCAGCGCCACCGCATTGCCGTTGTTGGACGCCATCGCGGCCGGCGGCGTGGGCGCCACGGTCAGCAGGTCGCCGCTGCGCGGCACGCCCGAGAGCTGCAGCGCGAAGCCGTTGATGTCCTGCGGCGGCGCCGGGATGGTCTGCCCGGGCTGCCACTGGCCGCTGCCGCTGGCGAGCACGTTGTTCGCGCTGTCCACCAGTTCCCAGTCGTAGTCGCCGCTGTCGCTGGTGAAGCTCACGCGCGCCGTGGCGCCGGCCACCGGCAGCGGCGAGCTCGTGATCGCCAGCGACGAGACCTGCGCGGTGCCGGTGTTGCCGGCGTCCGCGGTCGCGACCAGCGGCGACGCCGCCGCCAGGTCGCGCGGGTCGTCGAGCAGCCGGCGCATGTCGTTGGCCGCGCGCGCGACCGGCTGCAGCAGGAAGCGGTCGCCGGCCTGCGGCGGCGGGTTGCCGAAGCTGATGCGCAAGCCGTCGACCTCGTCGCCGTCGGCCACGTTGCGCAGCAGGCCGTCGGCCTTGCGCAGCAGCGTCCACTGGCCGGCGTTGGCCGGGTCCTCGCGCAGTTCGTAGTCGCTGGCCTGCAGCGCGCCGGCGTCGGTCACCGTGAGCTGCACGCTGCCGACCGGGTTGCCGCTGGCGTCGCGGGCGTTCGCGACATAGGGCAGCGCCTGCGGCGCGCCGACCGCGAACAGCGGCTGCGAGACCGCCTGCCCGAGCGGCGGCTGCAGGTTCAGGCCGCGCTGCTGCTGTTCGTTGACCGCGCCCGCCACCGCCGCGGCGAGCTGGCCGACCAGGTTGCGCCCCTGCACGAGGTCGCTATTCTGGAAGCGCAGCAGCCCGGCGATGTCGCCGCCGGCCAGGCTGTTCTCGTCCAGCGGCCGGCGCACGTTGCCTTCCACCAGGCCGACCGCCGAGCGGGTCGGGTCGGCCGGGTCCTGCAGCATCTGCAGCTGCGCCGCCTCGGCGCCCAGCACCAGGCGCTGGCCGCCGGCGATGAAGATGGCCTGCGTGCCGTCCGCCGCCTCGACACGGCTGACGCTGACATGCTGGGACAGCTTGGAGATCAGGCGTTCGCGCTCGTCCAGCAGGTCGTTGGCCGGCTGGCCCAGGCCCGTGAGCCCGGCGATGCGCTGGTTGGCGCTGGCGATCGCCTTGGCCAGGCTGTTGACCTCGGCGACCGCGGTGCGCAGCGTGGCGGTGACGCCGGCCTGCACGTCGTCCAGCGAGCGACCGGCCTCGGCGAAGCGCGCCGCCAGGTCGCCGGCGCGCGCCATCACGACACGCCGCACCGCGAGGTCGTCGGGGCGCGTCGTCAGGTCGGTCATCGCGCCGAGGAATTCGTTGGCCGCGTGCCCCAGGCCCTGCTCGCCGCCCTTGAAGATGCTCTCCAGGCGGCGCAGCATCTGCAGCTTGGCGCTGTCGGTGGCGGCCAGCGAGCGGGCGTAGTCGGCCTCGCGCGTCAGGAAGGCGTCGTGCGATCGCGTGACGCTGACCACGTTGACGCCGCGGCCGAAGAAGCCGGCGCCGGTGAACTGGCCCTGGCTGGTCGCCAGCTCGGCCTGCTGGCGCGAATAGCCGGCGACGTTGGCATTGGCGATGTTGTGGCCGGTGACCTGCAGCGACGCATAGTTCGCCTGCATGGCCTTGATGCCCAGCGACATCAGCGGTGAGGAGCTCATGGCGGGCTTTCGTCAGGCGAGCGAGCGCTGCAGCCGCAGCGTGGTGTTGATGACACGCGTCAGCTTGTCGGCATAGGCCGGGTCGGTCGCGTAGCCGGCCTGCTGCAGGCCCTGCGCAAAACCGCTGGCGGCCTGCGCCGCGCCCGCGGTCGCGCCGACGCGTGCCTGCTCCAGCACCGCGGCGTAGCGCGGGCTGGTCTTCATCAGCCGCGCATAGTCGGCGAAGGACTCGGCGTAGCTGCCGTAGGCGCGGAACTTCGCGACCAGCTTGCGCGGCTGGCCGTCCACGTATTCGGTCGTCGTCACCTCGGCGACCGGCCCCTTCCAGCCCGGGCCGGCCTTGATGCCGAAGAGGTTGTGGCTGGGCGTGCCGTCGGCATGGCGGATCTCCTTGCGGCCCCAGCCGGTCTCGTGCGCCGCCTGCGCCACCATGAAGGCGGCCGGGATGCCGCTCGCGGCCTCGGCGCTGCGCGCGGCCTCTCCATGCTGCTGCACGAAGCCGAGCGCGGCGGTCTGCGGGATGCGCACCGGTGCCGGCCTACCAGCCGCGGCGGTCAGCGGCGCCGGCGTGGTGTTGGCCGAGGTCAGGGCCGGGATCGGCCCCGGCGCCAGGCCCATCTGGCGCTCGAGCTGGCGCATGATGGCCTCGGACAGCCCGCCCGGGCGCCCGGCCAGCGCGCCGGCAAACTGGGTGTCCAGCATCTGCTCGCCCATCTGCGAGCCGGCGTTGTCCAGCATTCCGCTGGCCAGCGTGGTCGCGCGCATGCTCTTGACCAGCTCCTGCATGAACAGGGCCTCGAACTGGCGCGCCGCCTCGCGCACGGCGGCCTTCGGGTCGCTGGCCGCGCGCGCCTGCAGCGACTGCAGCGAGCGCGTGTCGAAGGCCACGCCGGAGGCGATGGTCGGCGCGTTCATCGCGGGCCTCAGATGACCTCGATCTCGGCGCGCAGCGCGCCGGCCGACTTCATGGCCTGCAGGATGGCCAGCAGGTCCATCGGCGTGGCGCCCAGCGCATTGAGCGCCTTGACGACGTCGGTCAGCTTGGCACCGGCCGGCATCGCGACCAGCGCGCCACCCTGCTGCGAGATCGCGATGTCGCTCTTCTCGCCGGCCACCGTCTGGCCCTGGCCGAAGGGGTTGGGCTGGCTGACCACCGGCGTGGTGCTGATCGTCACCGCCAGGTTGCCATGCGCGACCGCGCATTCGCCCAGCGTGACGGCCTCGTTCATGACCACCGAGCCGGTGCGTGCATTGAGTACCACGCGCGCTGCCGGCCGCGCCAGGCGCAGCGGCAGGTTCTCGATGTCGGCCAGGAAGGCCACGCGGTGCTCGGCCGCCTGCGGCACGCGCACGCGCACGGTGCGGCCGTCCAGCGCCGCCGCGGTCCCGGCGCCCTTGGCGCCGTTGATCGCCTCGGCCACCGCGCGCGCGGTGTTGAAGTCCGCCGCATTGAGGCCCAGCGCCAGCGTGTCGCCGTCCATCAGCGGCGTCGGCACGCTGCGCTCGACCGTCGCGCCCTCGGGCACGCGGCCGGCCGACAGGTGGTTGATCTGCACCTTGGAGCCGCCCGCCGCGGCGCCGGCGCCGCCGACGATGAGCTGGCCCTGGGCCAGCGCATAGACGTTGCCGTCGGCGCCCTTCAGCGGCGTCGCGATCAGCGTGCCGCCGCGCAGGCTCTTGGCATTGCCGACGCTGGAGACGTTGACGTCGATGGTCTGCCCGGGCTGCGCGAAGGGCGGCAGCTGCGCGGTGACCATCACCGCGGCCACGTTGCGCAGCTGCATGCTGGTGCCCGGCGGCACCGTCACGCCCATCTGCTGCAGCATGGCCATCAGGCTCTGCGTCGTGAACGGGGTCTGCGTGGTCTGGTCGCCGGTGCCGTCGAGACCGACGACGAGGCCGTAGCCGACGAGCTGGTTGCTGCGCACGCCCTGCACGGCGGCGACTTCCTTGATGCGCGTGGCGGCGCCGGGGCTGCTGGTGGCCGCCGCCGGGTGCGGCCACCACAGCGCGCTGCTGGCGGCCAGGAAGGCCAGCACGACGGTCCAGCGCATCAGGCGATCGGGGCTCGGGTTCATCGTGTGGGCCATCAGATCGGCAGCACGCTGAGGAAGACCCGCGCCAGCCAGCCGATGGCCTGCGCCTCGGCCTGCGCGCCGCGGCCGCGGTGCTCCAGCCGCACGTTGGCGATCTGCGCGCTGGGCACCAAGTTGCCGGGCTGGATGGCGCGCGGGTCGACCTGGCCGGAGAAGCGCAGCACGTCGACGTTCTGGTTGACGCCGATCTGCTTCTCGCCGGCGATCACGAGGTGGCCGTTGGGCAGCACCTCGCGCACGGTGACGGTGATGACGCCGCTGAAGTCGTTACTGCTCTCGGTGGCGCCCTTGCCGCTGAAGCTGTTGCTGCTGCTGCCCTCGGCGCCGGCGCGCGCGAAGGCGCTCGGGCGGATGCCGGGCAGCGCGCTGACACTGGCCGAGACGCTGCCGCCCTTGTCGACGGTGCTGGTGCTCTTCTGGCTGGCGCTGACGCGCTCGACGATCTGCACGACCAGCGTGTCGCCGACCAGGCGCGCGCGGTGGTCCTCGAACAGCGGCCGGTAGCTGGCCGACTGGAAGATGGCGCCGCTGGCCACGGCCGGCTGCGGCATCGGTGCCGGTGGCACCGGGCGCGTTTCGGCGACCTCGACGCGCGGGCCGAAGAAGGCGCAGCCGCCGAGCAGCAGCAGCGCGCACGACAGCACCACGGTGCGGATCATTGCGGTGCCTCCGCTCACAGCTGGCCCAGACGCTGCAGCATCTGGTCCGAGGTCTGGATGGCCTTGGAGTTGAGCTCGTAAGCGCGCTGGGTGGCGATCATCGCCACCAGCTCCTCGACCACGTTGACGTTGCTGCCCTCGACGAAGCCCTGCTGCAGCGCACCCAGCCCGGCCGCGCCCGGCGCGCCGGCATTCGGCGCGCCGGAGGCCGCGGTCTCGGCGAAGACATTGCCGCCGCGCGGCTCCAGCCCGGCCGGGTTGACGAAGCCGGCGAGCTGGATCTGGCCCAGCGCCTGCACGCCGGCCTGGCCGGGCAGCGATACGTTGACCGTGCCGTCGGGCGCGACGGTCACGCTGGTCGCGTCCGCCGGCACCGTGATGCCCGGCATCACCGCGTGGCCGGCGCTGGTCACCAGTTGCCCGGTGGCGTCCAGCCGGAAGGCGCCGTCGCGCGTGTAGCCGGTGCTGCCGTCGGGCATCTGGATCTGGAAGAAGCCCTGCCCGGAGATCGCGATGTCCAGATTGTTGCCGGTCTGCTGCAGGCTGCCCTGGCCGAAGTGGCGCGTGCTGGCCGCCACGCGCACGCCCAGGCCCACCTGCAGGCCGGTGGGCAGCTGCGCCTGCTCGCCGTTGGCGGCGCCGGCCTGGCGCAGGTTCTGGTACATCAGGTCCTCGAACTGAACGCCGGCGCGCTTGAAGCCGTTGGTGCCGACGTTGGCGAGGTTGTTCGAGATCGCATCCAGCTTGGTCTGCTGGCCTTCCATGCCGGTCTTGGCAATCCACAGCGAACGGATCATGGTGTCCTTCCAGGGTCGTTCGCGGCAGTGTCGCCCGCGCTTGAGCCGCGCAAGGGCAGGAAAAAAGGCGCCCGAAGGCGCCTGTTTCTTCCGTTGCCGCGCGCGGGCGGCTATGTCTGGCCCAGCAGCTTTTGCGCCGCCTGCTCGCGCTGCTCGGCGCCCTGCAGCATCTTCATCTGGTGCTCGAACTGGCGTGCCGCGGCGATCATCGCGACCATGGTTTCGACCGGGCTCACGTTGGAGCCCTCCAGCGCGCCGGCCTGCAGCCGCGCATTGGCATCCGCCGGCAGGTCGCCGTCGGCGGCGCGGAACAGGCCGTCGGTGCCGCGCACGAGCGGCGCCTCGGGCGTCACCAGCTTGAGCCGGCCGACCTGCTGCGGGCGCTGGTTGCCCACCGTCGCGCTGATCGTGCCGTCGGGGCCGATGTCGATCGCGGCATTCGCCGGCAGCGTGACCGGCCCGCCGTCGCCCAGCACCGGCAGGCCGGTGGGCGTGACGAGCTGGCCCTCGGCGTCGACCTGCAGCGCGCCGGCGCGGGTATAGGCCTCGGTGCCGTCCAGCGACTGCACGGCGAGCCAGGCGTTGCCCTGCATCGCGACGTCCAGCGAACGCCCGGTGCCCTGCACCGGGCCCGGCCGCTGGTCGTGGCCGACCGTGGACTCCAGCGCATAGACACGCGTGCTGGCGCCCTCGCCGCGCACCGGCACCGCGCGGAAGGCCTGCAGCTCGGCGCGGAAGCCGGTCGTCGAGGCATTGGCGAGGTTGTTCGCCAGCACCTCCTGGCGCTGCATCGTGGCCTTGGCGCCGGCCATCGACAGGTAGATGAGTCTGTCCAAGGCGTGTCAGTGAAGTGGATCGAAGCGGTCCGACGCGGATCCGGGTCCCCCGGTCCGCGGCGCGGCCCCCTCGGGGGGTGGCGAGCGAAGCGAGCCCGGGGGTGCCATCAGCGGAGGTTCACCAGGGTCTGCATCACCTGGTCCTGCGTCTTGATGGTCTGCGCGTTGGCCTGGTAGATGCGCTGCGCGGTGATCATGTTGACCAGCTCGCCGGTGAGGTCGATGTTGCTCTCCTCCAGCGCGCCGGCCTGCAGCACGCCCAGCGTGCCGTCGCCCGGCACCCCGGCGATGGGGTCGCCGCTGGCGAAGGTGCGGCCCCAGGCGTTGTCGCCCAGCGGCTGCAGGCCCTGCGGGCTGCGGAAGGAGACGATCTCCACCTGCCCGGCCGGGCGCGACTGGCCGTTGCTGTAGCGCGCGGTGACGATGCCGTTGGGCTCGATCGCGATCGCCGTCAGCACGCCGGCCGAGAAGCCGTTCTGCTGCAGGTCGGTGACGCCGAAGGACGAGCCGAACTGCGTCGCGCTGCGCAGGTTGAGCTGGATGCCGTTGATGGCCCGCGTGTCGCCGCGCGAGGGGTCGGTGGTCGGCGGCACGTCGAAGCTCACCGGGCCGGCCGGCGAGGTCGGCGTGCTGCCGTCGGCCGGGAAGACCATGGTCGTGATCGGCTGCGGGTTGCCCGGCGTGCCGGCCACCGTCTGGCCGTTGGCGGTGGCGAACACGTTCCAGGTGTCGGGCGCGCTCTTCTGGAAATAGTAGGTCAGCGCGACCTCCTGGCCGAGCTGGTCGTAGACCGTCAGCGAGGTGGCGTTGTTGTAGGTGTCGGCGTCGTTGAAGTCGATCGCCGGGCCGGCGGTGGGCGCCGAGACGCGGCCGCGCGCGTCCAGGTTCATCTCCAGCGCGATCGTGCTGGTGGCCTGCGGCGCGACGCCGCCGGTGGGCAGCTGCAGCGGCACCGCCTGGCCGGGCTGGATCTGGCCCAGGCCGTCGGCGCGGTAGCCCATCAGCTGCAGCCCGGAGTTGTTGACCAGGTAACCGAAGCGGTCGACCTTGAACTGGCCGTTGCGGGTGTAGGACACCGGGCTCTTGCCGTCGGTGACCTGGAAGAACCCGGCGCCGTTGATCGCAAGGTCCATCGCGTTCTCCGTCGTCTTGATGTTGCCCTGGGTGAACTGCTGCGCGACGGCCACCAGGTTGGTGCCGATGCCGATGTTGCTGCCGCCGGCGCCGTTGAGCGACGCCGCGTAGACGTCGGCGAACTCGGCGCGCGCGACCTTGCTGCCGTAGGTGTTGGCGTTGGCGATGTTGTTGCCGATCACCTGCAGGTTCTTGCTCGTCGCGTTGAGTCCGGACAGGCCTTGCTGGAAGCTCATGGATTCATCCTCGGGGGGTGAAGGGTCCGCGGGGGCGGGATGGGGTGCGTTCAGTTGAAGGCCTTGACGTCGGCGTAGGCGATGTCGCCGTTGCGCTGCGTCTCGAGCATCAGGCGGTCGCCGACCACGCCGACGGCCTCGACGCGATCGCGCATCAGCGGCGTCGCCGGCACGGCCACCGTGCCGGCGCTGGCGACGACGCGGAAGCGCAGGTTGGCGCCGTCGGGCTGGCTGGCCGCCGGCCACTGGAACTGGTGGCGGCCGGCGGTCTGCGCGCCCAGGTCCAGCGTGTCCAGCACATGGCCGGCCGGGCTCAGGATCTCGACCTTCACGCGGTCGGCGGTGCCGGCGAGCTCGAAGCCGCCGCTGCCGGTGCCGGCCTCGACGGCCAGGCGGTCGCCCTGCAGCGTGATCTGGCGGCCGACCAGCGAGGCGCCCTGCAGCGCCTGCATCTGCACGAACTGGCCGTTCAGGCCCTGCACCGTCTTGTTCAGCGTCTCGATGCCGTTGACGGTGTTGATCTGCGCCATCTGGCTCGTGAT
>JAHCKS010000051.1 GCA_026125665.1 Rubrivivax sp. | reverse complement strand
AGCAGGGCGCGCACGTCGAGCGCGCGCGCCGGCCGGCCGGCGGCGCGCCAGTGCGCCACCTGCGCGTTCGTCGCCTGCGAGCAGGAGCCGGCGAGCACCAGCGCCGGCCCGCGCATCGCTTCGAGCGTCGCGGCGTCGGCATGGCGCCTGAGCAGGCCCTGCCGCTCGAAGAGCTCGGGCAGGCCCAGCGCCAGTCCGGAGCCGGCGGTCAGCAGCGGCAGCTCGCCGCAGCCTTCGGCCAGCGTGCGCAGGTCGTCGTCGTGCAGCGCGTCGGCGATCGCGATGCGCACCCCCTCGGCGCGCAGCGCCGCGACCCGCTCGCGCACCGCGGCCGCGCCACGGGCCACCGTGTCGTAGCGCAGCAGGCCGACCCGCGTGCCGCTTTCGCACTGCGCCTGCAGCACGCGCACGAGGTTGCTGTCGCGCATCGGCGTCAGCGGATGGTCGCGCATGCCCGAGTCCGACAGCAGCTGGTCACCTACGAACAGGTGGCCACGGAAGATCGTGCGCCCGTTCTCCGGGAACGCCGGGCAGGCGATCGTGAAGTCGGTGCCGAGCTCGCGCATCAGCGCCTCGGCGACCGGGCCGATGTTGCCGGCCGGCGTCGAGTCGAAGGTCGAGCAGTACTTGAAGTAGCAGCGCGAGGCACCCGCCGCGCGCAGCCAGCGCCACGCGGCCAGCGACTGCGCCACGGCGTCGGCCGCGGGAATCGTGCGCGACTTCAGCGCCACGACCACCGCGTCGGCACCGGCCGCGGCCGCCGCGTTGCCATCGTCGGGCAGGCCGATCAGCTGCACGGTGCGCAGGCCGCCGCGCACGAGCATGCTGGCGACATCGGTGGCGCCGGTGAAGTCGTCGGCAACAACGCCGAGCGTGACGCGCGTGGCTGGCATCGCGGTGCGGCCCTCTTGCCGGCCGGTGCGCCTTCAGCGCGGCGCGCGGCGCCGCCGCGCCACGTCGGCCGCGCCACGGCGCACCACGCCGCCGGCAACCAGCCGCCGCTCACCGTTGATGAGATGCTCGACGGCCGCGGCGCGCGCCGCCTGTGCGTCGCGTGCCTCCACGGCAGCGACGATCGCGCGGTGCTCCTCGCGCACCTGGCGCATGAAGTCCTCGCGCCGCGATTCGTTGCCCTTGGTGATGCGCATCGCCTCGCGCAGGTACTGCTCGAGGAAGGCCAGCAGGCGGCTGAACTGCGGGTTGCCGGTCGCCTCGCCGATGGCGCGGTGGAACGCCATGTCCTCCTCGACCCCGTCGTGGCCGGCGGCCATCGCGGCGTCGATGGCCTTCAGTGCGCGCCGAAGCCCGGCCTGCTGTGCGCGCGTGCTGCGCTCGGCCGCGAGCGCCGCGATCTCGCCTTCCAGCACGCGGCGCAGCTCCACCACCTGCACCACGGCGTCCATCGACTCGAGCACCGCCGGGTCGAAGGCGAGCGGCCGGTGCGCCGGCGGCGGCGCCACGTAGACGCCGGACCCCTGGCGCGAGAGCAGCAGGCCCCGCGACTTGATGCGCTGCACGGCCTCGCGCACGACGGAGCGCGACACGCCGTGCTGCACGGCCAGCTGCGCCTCGGTGGGCAGGCGGTCGCCGGGGCGCAGCGCCCCGCTGTCGATCTGCTCGGTCAGCGCCGCGGCAAGGCGGTCGGACAGGCGCACGGGCGCCCAGCCGGCCCCGACGCCGCGCACGCCCCCAGCGGCCGTTTCCATACTCGTCAGGTTATCAGACAACTTTCATCGCATGAATAAAGGGTTTGCCCTGAAGCGGATGCGCTCGCCCGCGGCTTATGGTTCGCCCCGTCGCCACGTGCGCGGGCCGGCCATGGCGCCACGTCCGTGCCGGCGGCGGCCACGTGCTGTCGACCACCTTTTCTCGCCCTTCGTCCCAACCCACTTCGCATCACCGCTCCGGTTCCGGCGCGGCCCTGCCCTGATGGCCAAGGTCTCCATCCGTTCGATGAAGAAGCGCTTCGGCGAGGTCGAGGTGCTGCACGGCGTGAGCATCGAGATCCCCGACGGCTCGTTCACCGTGCTCGTCGGCCCGAGCGGCTGCGGCAAGAGCACGCTGCTGCGCATGGTGGCGGGGCTGGAGAACATCTCCGAAGGTGAACTCGTCATCGGCGAGCGCGTCGTCAACCAGGTGCCGCCGAAGCAGCGCGACATCGCGATGGTGTTCCAGAACTACGCGCTGTACCCGCACATGACGGTGCGCGACAACATGGCCTTCTCGCTGACGCTGGCCAAGACACCCAAGGCCATCGTCGACGAGCGCGTCGGCCAGGCTGCCGGCATCCTCGGCCTGACGCCGTTGCTCGACCGCTTCCCGCGGCAGCTCTCCGGCGGCCAGCGCCAGCGCGTGGCGATGGGCCGTGCCATCGTGCGCAAGCCGCAGGTGTTCCTGTTCGACGAGCCGCTGTCGAACCTCGACGCCAAGCTGCGCGTGCAGATGCGCACCGAGATCAAGGAGCTGCACCAGCGCCTGAAGACGACGAGCGTCTACGTCACGCACGACCAGATCGAGGCGATGACGATGGCCGACCAGATCGTCGTCATGCACGACGGCATCGTCGAGCAGACGGGCGGCCCGCTCGAGCTCTACGACCGGCCGGCCAACCGCTTCGTCGCCGGCTTCATCGGCAGCCCGGCGATGAACTTCATCGAGGGCCGGCTGGAGGATGGCGCCGTCACGCTGGCCGGCGGGGCGAAGGTCGGCACGCCCGGCCAGACGAACGGCGCGGCGCGCGACGTGCTTTACGGCATCCGGCCCGAGCACCTCGATCTGTGCGCCGCCGGCGAGCCCGGTGGCTTCGACGGCGAGGTCATCGTCGTCGAGCCCACCGGCAGCGAGACGCAGGTCTTCGTGCGCCTGGGCGAGCAGGAGATCGTCGGCGTCTTCCGCGAGCGTCACGACTTCAGGCCCGGACAGCAGGTCCGCCTGCGCCCGCGCGCCGACAAGGCGCACCTGTTCGACCCGCAAAGCGGCCAACGGATCTGAGGCCGCCGCGCGCCTTTCCACCCCGACGATCCACTTCGCCACCGGCCGGTCAGCGGCCCATCGAGCCTGAAGCAGGAGACACAGCGATGATGCAAAGCCCCCTGAAGAACCTCAACCGCCGCGGCGTCCTGAAGGGCGGCGCAGCCCTGGCCGCCGCAAGCGCGGCGAACCTGCTGGCCTTCGCCCAGGCCTGGGCGCAAAGCTCGCCGTTCAAGCCCGAGAAGGGCGCCAAGCTTTCGCTGATGCGCTGGAAGCGGTTCATCCAGGCCGAGGAAGACAGCTTCATGAAGCTGGTGGACGCCTTCAGCAAGGCCACGGGCGTCGAGGTGAAGGTCACGCACGAGAGCCTGGACGACGTGCAGCCCAAGGCCAGCGTGTCGGCCAACACCGGCCAGGGCCCGGACCTCTTCTGGGGTCTGTACTCGCTGCCGCACCTGTTCCCGACCAAGGTGGTGGACGTGACCGACGTCGCCAACTATCTGGGCAAGAAGTACGGCGGCTGGGTGCCCTCGGCCGAGACCTACGGCAAGGGCGGCGGCAAGTGGATCGCCATCCCCGTGGCCTACAACGGCAACGTCATCAACTACCGCCAGAGCATGATCGAGAAGGCCGGCTTCAAGGAGGTGCCGAAGGACACCGCCGGCTTCCTCGAGCTGATGAAGGCCCTGAAGGCCAAGAGCGTGCCGGGCGGCTTCGCGCTCGGGCGTGCCTCGGGCGACGGCAACGCGTGGGTGCACTGGGCGCTGTGGTCGCACGGCGGCAACCTCGTCGACGCCAAGGACAAGGTCATCATCAACTCGCCCGAGACGGTGAAGGCGCTCGAGTACGTGAAGGAGATGTCCGACCACTTCGTCAGCGGCACTGCCTCGTGGAACGACGCCTTCAACAACAAGGCCTTCCTCACGGGCGAGGTGAGCCTCACCAACAACGGCGTGTCCATCTACGCCGCGGCCAAGGCAGGCGCCGCCAAGGGCGACGCCAAGATGAAGGAGATCATGGACGACATGAACCACGCGCTGTGGCCCGTGGGTCCTGTCGGCAAGCCCACCGAGTTCCACATCGCCTACCCGCTGATGCTGATGCGATACAGCAAGGTGCCGAACGCCGGCAAGGCCTTCATGGCCTTCATGCTCGAGGCCGAGAACTACAACCAGTGGCTCGAGGACTCGGTGGCCTACCTGACGCACCCGCTCAACGCCTACGACGCGAACAAGGTGTGGACGAGCGACCCCAAGCTGAGCCTCGTGCGCGACGTCGCCAAGCGCACGTTGACCGCCGGCGGCCTCGGCTCGGTGGGCGAGAAGGCGGCTTCGGCGCTGGCCGACTTCGTCGTGCTCGACATGTTTGCCTCGGTAGCCACCGGCCGCGCATCGGTGAAGGAAGCGATCGCCGTGGCCGAGCGGCAGGCCCGGCGCATCTACCGCTGAGCAGGGCGCGGAACGAGCGGACAAGCACCGGAAGGACGCTGAGATGGTCTCGGCCGACCGCCTGGCCCGCTGGGGCGCCAACCGCAACCTCGTCGGCTGGCTCTTCATGCTGCCGGCGGCCGCCTTCCTGGTGCTGTTCCTCGTCTATCCGCTCGGGCTGGGCATCTGGCTCAGCTTCACCGATTCGAAGATCGGCCGCCCCGGCGAGTTCGTCGGCCTCGAGAACTACATCTGGATCATCGGCGACTCGAAGTTCCAGACGGCCGTCTTCTTCACCCTCTTCTACACGTTCTTTGCCAGCGTCGTGAAGTTCGGGCTCGGCCTGTACCTGGCGCTGCTGCTGAACCAGCACCTGCCGTTCAAGGCCATCATCCGCGCCGTCGTGCTGATCCCGTTCATCGTGCCCACGGTGCTCAGCGCGATCGCCTTCTGGTGGATCTTCGACCCGCAGTTCTCGATCATCAGCTGGAGCCTGCGCCAGCTCGGCTTCATCGACGGCAACATCGACTTTCTCGGCGACGCCTGGAACGCGCGCTGGAGCGTCATCTTCGCCAACGTCTGGCGCGGCGTGCCGTTCATCGCCATCTCGCTGCTCGCCGGCCTGCAGACGGTGCCGCCGTCGCTGTACGAGGCGGCCACGCTCGACGGCGCCACGCGCTGGCAGATGTTCGTCAAGATCACCTACCCGCTGCTGACGCCCATCATCGCCGTGGTGATGACCTTCTCGGTGCTGTTCACCTTCACCGACTTCCAGCTCATCAAGGTGCTCACCAACGGCGGCCCGGCCGGCGCCACCGAGCTGATGGCGACGATGTCCTACAACACCGCCATCCTCGGCGGGCGCATCGGCGAAGGCGCCGCGGTGTCCACGGCGATGGTGCCGTTCCTGCTGGCGGCGATCATGGTGTCGTGGTTCGGCCTGCAGCGGCGCAAGTGGCAGCAGGGGGAGGACGCATGAGCGACGCCGTCGCCAAGCCCGCTGCGGCGGCGACGCCCGCCGACCACACGGAGGGCATGAGCTACCTCAGCACGCTGCCGCAGCGCGTGGTGACGGTCTACATGCCGCTGGCGCTGATCGTCGTCGTGCTGCTGTTTCCCTTCTACTGGATGGTCATCACCGCCATCAAGCCGAAGGAGCATCTGCTCGACCTCGACACGCACAACCCGTTCTGGACGGTGGCGCCGACACTCGAGCACATCAAGGACCTGCTGTTCAAGACCGAGTACCCGCAGTGGCTGTGGAACACGATGTTCATCTCGGTCGCCTCGACGCTGCTGTCGCTGGTGGCGAGCGTCTTCGCCGCCTACGCCATCACGCGCGTTCGCTACAAGGGCGCCAACCTCGTGGGCGGCATGATCTTCCTCGCCTACCTGGTGCCGCCGTCGATCCTCTTCATCCCGCTGTCCACGGTGGTGTTCCAGTACGGCCTCTTCGACACCCCGTTCGCGCTGATCCTCACCTACCCGACGATCCTGATCCCGTTCTCCACCTGGCTGCTGATGGGCTACTTCAAGACCATCCCGTACGAGCTGGAGGAGTGCGCGCTGATCGACGGTGCGAGCCGCTGGCAGATCCTGGTGAAGATCATCCTGCCGCTGGCGGTGCCCGGCCTCATCTCGGCGTCGATCTTCTGCCTCACGCTGTGCTGGAACGAGTTCATCTACGCGCTGACCTTCATCAACAGCGCCGAGAAGAAGACGGTGCCGGTGGCCATCCTGTCGGCCTTCACCGACGGTGACCAGTACCGCTGGGGTTCGCTGATGGCCGGCGCGCTGGTCGGTTCGCTGCCGCTCGTGATCCTCTACGCCTTCTTCGTCGAGCACTACGTCTCGGCGATGACCGGGGCGGTGAAGGAATAGCGCGCCCTCTCCTTCGTTCACACGGTCCGTTCTCGAGGAGCGCGCGATGCGCATTGCATTCATCGGCCTGGGCGCGATGGGCGTGCCGATGGCCGTCAACCTGGTAAAGGCCGGCCACGAGGTGCGTGGTTTCGACGTGCGCCCCACCGCCGTGGAGCCGCTGATGGCGGCCGGCGGGCGCGGCGCTGCGTCGGCGGCCGAGGCGGCGCGCGAAGCCGAGCTGCTGTGGCTGATGGTGGTGAGCGGCGAGCAGGCCGAGGCCGTGCTGTTCGACCTCGGCGCGGCCGCCGCGCTGCCGCCGGGCGCCATTGTCGTTGCCGCCTGCACGCAGCCGCCGGCGCTCGCGGCGCGCACCGCGGGCCGCCTTGCGCAGATGGGCCTGACGATGCTCGACGCGCCCGTGAGCGGCGGCGTCGCCGGCGCGCAGGCCGCGGGCCTCACGGTCATGGTGAGCGGCCCCGAAGGCACCATCAACCGCGCACGACCGGTGTTCGAGGCGGTGGGCAAGCGCATCTTCGACGTCGGCCGCGAAGCCGGCATGGGCAGCACGGCGAAGATGATCAACCAGCTGCTGTGCGGCGTGCACATCGCCGCCGCGGCCGAGGCCATGCACGTGGCCGAACGCGCCGGTGTCGACAAGAAGACGATGCACGAGATCATCTCGGTCTCGGCCGGCAACAGCTGGATGTGGGGCGACCGCGGCCCGCGCATGATGCAGGAGGACCCGCCGGTGACGAGCGCCGTCGACATCTTCGTCAAGGACCTCGGCATCGTGCTCGACCAGGGCAAGCAGATGCGCCAGGGCCTGCCGCTCGCCGCCGCGGCGATGCAGATGTTCCTCGCCGCGTCGGGCCTCGGCCACGGCGCGGCCGACGACAGCCAGGTGATCCGCGCCTACCGGGCGCTGAACGGCGCGCAGGTCGGGGGACCGAAGAAGTGAATGCGGCGGCGAAGCCCACGGCCGGCGATGACGCCGGCCCGCGGCCGACGATCGGCTTCATCGGCGTCGGCCTGATGGGCGCCGGCATGGCGAAGAACCTCGTGACGAAGGGCTATCCGCTCGTCGTGACGGGCCATCGCAACC
Organism: Rubrivivax sp.; assembly: GCA_026125665.1. Taxonomy (GTDB): domain Bacteria; phylum Pseudomonadota; class Gammaproteobacteria; order Burkholderiales; family Burkholderiaceae_C; genus Rubrivivax. The sequence goes on along the minus strand of JAHCKS010000051.1, from coordinate 28,450 downwards.
GCGAGCCGGTGGAACGGCTGAAGGGGCTCGGGGCCCGCGAGGCGGCCACGCCGCGCGAGCTGGCCGCGTTGTGCGACATCGTGCACCTGTGCGTCACCGGCTCGCCGCAGGTCGAGGCCGTGGTGCGCGGCGAACAAGGGCTGCTCGCCGGCGCACGCCCCGGGCTCGTCATCATCGACTGCTCCACGTCCAACCCGGTCAGCACGCTGGCCCTCGCCGCCGAGTGCGAAGCACGCGGCGTGCACTTCGTCGACGCGCCGCTGTCGCGCACGCCGAAGGAGGCCGAAGCCGGCACGCTGGACACGATGGTCGGCGCGCCGCCGGAGGTCTTCGCGCGCATCGAGCCCGTCATCCGCTGCTGGGCCGGCAACGTCGTGCACCTCGGGCCCGTGGGCCTGGGGCACAAGATGAAGCTCGTCAACAACTTCGTCGCGATGGGCTACGCGGCGCTCTTCGCCGAGGCGCTGGCCATCGCGCGCAAGGCCGGCCTGAGCGTGCAGCAGTTCCACTCGGTCATCGGCTCGGGCCGCATGCGCAGCCCGTTCTACGACACCTTCATCCAGTACTCGCTCGTCGGCGACGAGAAGGCGCACCTCTTCACCATCGCCAACGCGCACAAGGACATGCGCTACCTGGCGACGATGGCGGCCGAGCTCGGCCTCGTCACGCCGCTGCAGGCCGGCGTGCGCCACAGCTTCGCGGCGATGGAGGCAGCCGGCCAGGGCGATCGTTTCGTGCCGATGCTCGCCGACTTCGTCGCCGCCATGAACGCCGTGCCCCCGGCCGCCACCGAGCGCGCCGCCTGAGCGGCGCGGCGCTGCGCACCCGCCGCTTCCGCGATGCCGCCAGCCCATCCGCTGCAGCCTCTCGCCCACGCCATCCGCTTCCTCGCCATCGACGCCATCGTGCGCGCCGGCGAGGGCCACCAGGGCGTGCCGCTCGGCATGGCCGAGATCGCCACGGCGCTGTACACGCGGCACCTGAAGCACGACCCGGCCGACCCGCTGTGGCCCGACCGCGACCGCGTCGTGCTCTCCAACGGCCACGGCTCGATGCTGCTGTACGCACTGCTGCACCTGAGCGGCTACGAGCGCATCACGCTCGAGCAGATCCGGCGCTTTCGCGAGCTCGGCGCGCACACCGCCGGCCACCCGGAGATCGACCCCGCCGCCGGCATCGAGCTCACCACCGGCCTGCTCGGCCAGGGCATCGCCAATGCGCTCGGCATGGCGGTGGCAGAGGCGCATCTGAACGCACGCTTCGGCGGCAGCCTCGTCGACCACCGCACCTGGGCCTTCGTCGGCGACGGCTGCCTGCAGGAAGGCGTCGGCCAGGAGGCGATCGCGCTCGCCGGCCACCTGCGCCTGGCCAAGCTGACGTTCCTGTGGGACGACAACCGCATCACCGACGACGGCTCGACCGAGCTCTCGATCAGCGAGAGCGTGCCCGAGCGCTTCCGCGTCGCACAGTGGCACGTGCAGGAAGTCGACGGGCACGACATCGAGGCCGTGTCGGCCGCCATCGCCGCGGCCAAGGAGGATCCACGGCCGTCGCTGATCGCCTGCCGCACGGTCATCGCGCGCGGCATCACGCGGCTCGAGGGCCAGCGCGGCGGGCACAGCGCGAAGCTCTTCGAGGCCGACGCGCAGGCCGCGCGCGAAGCGCTCGGCTGGCCGCACCCGCCCTTCGAAGTGCCGGCCGCGGTGCTGCAGGCGTGGCGCGACGCCGGCGCGCGCAGCCGCCCGGCACACGACGCCTGGCGCGCGCGCGTCGCCGCCCTGCCCGCCGCCGGACGCGCCGAGTTCGAGCGCGTGCAGCGCGGCGAGCTGCCGGCCGGCTGGCGCAACGTGCTGCTCGAGCACAAGCGCGCCGCGCTGGCCGCCGAGCCGGCCAGTGCCCAGGCCGGTGCCACGCAAAGCGGCATCTTCCTTTCCTCCGCGATCCACGAGCGGCTGAACGACGTGCTGCCCGAGCGCTTCGTGCTCTGCCCCGACCTCGAGGCGCCGACGAGCCACAAGCGCGGCGTCACCGCCTTCACCGCCACCGACCGCGCCGGTCGCTACCTGCATTGCGGCGTGCGCGAGCACGTGATGGGCGCGATGGCCAACGGCATGGCCGCGCACGGCGGCACGCTGCCGGTGGCCGTCACGTACTTCGCCTTCAGCGACTACGAGCGCCCGGCGCTGCGCATGGCCGCGCTGATGCGGTTGCCGGTGAAGTTCGTCTTCAGCCACGACTCCATCGGCATCGGCCGCAACGGGCCGACGCACCAGCCGGTGGAGATGCTCGCCGCGCTGCGCGCCATGCCCGACATGCTGGTCATGCGCCCGGCCGACATCGTCGAGGCCGCCGAATGCTGGGAGATCGCGCTCGAGCATCGCGCCGGCCCGGTGAGCCTCGTCTTCGCGCGCCAGGCGCTGCCGCGCGTGCGCGAGGCCGCGGGCACCGGCAGCTCGGCCGCCGAGAACCTCTGCCGCCGCGGCGCCTACGTACTGGCCGAGGCCGCCGGCGGCGCGCGCCGCGTCACGCTGCTGGCCACCGGCTCCGAGGTGGCGCTCGCGGTGCAGGCGCGCGCGCGCCTGCAGGCCGAAGGCGTACCCACCGCCGTCGTCTCGATGCCGTGCTGGGAGCTCTTCGAGCAGCAGGACAGCGCCTGGCAACAACACGTGCTCGGCCCGGGCACGATGCGCGTCGCCGTCGAGGCTGCCGTGCGCTTCGGCTGGGAGCGCTGGCTCGGCGAGCGCGGCGCCTTCGTCGGCATGGCCGGCTTCGGCGCCTCGGGCCCGGCCGACGAGCTGTACCGCCACTTCGGCATCACGGTCGAAGCCGTGGTGGCCGCCGCCCGGCAGGGCCTGGCGCGCGCGGCCCGCCCCGAAGCGGCCCCGAACTGACCTCCTCACCTCGGAACGACACGATGCTGCTGAAAGACCGCACTGCCCTCATCACCGGCGCCGCCAGCCCGCGCGGCCTCGGGCTGGCCTGCGCCAGGCTGTTCGCCGAACACGGCGCCAGGGTGCAGATCTCCGACCTCTCCGCCGAGGCCGCGGCCGCCGCCGCGGCCGGCCTGCCCGGAGGCCGGGAGCGGGGCCACCTGAGCGCGCGCTGCGACGTGACGAAGCGCGCCGACTGCGAAGCCCTGGTCGAACAGGCCCTCGCGGCCTGGGGCCGCATCGACGTGCTGGTGAACATCGCCGGCATCACCAGCCCGCAGCGCCTGATGGAGGTGGACGACGCCACCTACGAGCGCATCTTCGACATCAACATGCGCGGCACGCTGTACATGACGCAGGCCGTGGTGCCGCAGATGCGCAGGCAGAAGGCGGGCAGCATCGTCAACCTCAGCAGCGTCAGCGCGCAGCGCGGCGGCGGCGTGTTCGGCGGCAGCCACTATTCGGCGGCCAAGGCCGCGGTGCTCGGCTACACCAAGGCGGCGGCGCGCGAGCTCGGGCCCGACAACATCCGCGTCAACGCCATCTGCCCGAGCTACATCGACACCGACATCGCCGGCGCGCTGATGACGCCCGAGCGCCTGGCGCAGATCGTCGCCGGCGTGCCGATGGGCCGGCCCGGGCACGCGCACGAAGTGGCCGGGTGCGCCCTCTTCCTGGCCAGCGACCTGGCGAGCTACGTCACGGGCAGCGAGATCGACATCAACGGCGGCAGCCACATCCACTGAGCCGCCGCAAGCGGGCAGCGCCGGACACCGCGGCGCTCGTCCCGGTTTTCCCCGGCCCCCGGCCCGCCGGCCGGGCGTACGCTCGTGCCCTGTCCCCGAGATCGTTCGGAGGTGGCGATGCACAGGCTCCCAGGGTGGCGCGGCGCCCTCGCCGCATGCACGATCGCCTGCTTCGCTGCGGCCGCCTCGGCAGCCGGCCCGCAGGACACGTCGAACAGCCCGCCCAACGTCATCGACGGCGCCGAGCTCGTGAACGCGCTGCGCGGCGGCGGCCACGTGATCTACTTCAGGCACGGCGCCACCGACCTCGCGACCCGCGACGCCGACCGCATCGACCTCGCCGACTGCACGAAGCAGCGCCAGCTCTCGGCCGAGGGGCGCCGGCAGATGGCCGACATCGGCCGCCTCTTCGCGCAGATGCGCATCCCCGTCGGCACGGTGCTCGCTAGCCCGTACTGCCGTGCGATCGACACCGCCAGGCTCGCCTTCGGCCGCGCCACCGTCGACGCCGAGCTCGAGCACACCGTCACCGCCGACGCGGCCACGACGCAGCGGCGCGGCGCCGCGCTGACGCGGCTGCTCGGCACGCCGCCAGCCGCGGGCACCAACACCGTGCTCGCCGGCCACACCGGTAACCTGCAGGAAGCCACCGGCATCTGGCCCAGCCCGGAGGGCGTGGCCATCGTCTTCAAGCCCGACGGCCAGGGCCGCGGCCGCTACGTGGCCACCGTGCCGCCCGGGCGCTGGGCCGAGCTGGCGCGAGGGGCCGCCGCGCCCCCGGCCAGGCCGCCGCGCCAGTGACCCCCTCGCCGGCGGTGGCACGATGAAGGCCCTGCTGGCCGACCTGCCGATCCGGGCGAAGTTCCTGCTGCTGCCGGCCGTCGCCGCGCTGGCGATGCTGGCGCTGGGTGTGCTGTACGTCGTCGAGCAGCGGCGCACGCTGGCGCTGCAGGAGCGCATCAGCGCCCAGCACGTGGCGCGGGCGCACGAGTGCTCGCGCCTGTTCTCCGAGTTCTCCACCAACCACGTGCAGTTCATCAGCCTGCTCGCGGCGTCGTTCCGCAGCGGCGTGCACGAGGGCCGGTTCTACCGCGCCGGGCGCCAGCGCATCCTCGTCGTCAACGGCATCATCGAGCAGCTGCGGCGGCCCGACGGGCTCATCGCCACCACCGTCGAGGCGCAGGAGCTGGTGCGCGAGCTCGAGCGGCGCCTCGTCGTCTACCGCGACCAGATGGGCGAGGCGGTGCTGCTGTCGTCGGTGGACCTGGAGCTCATCGCGCGCCAGATGCTCGAGGCCAACCAGGCCTACGACGCCGCGAACAGCGAGTTCCTGGCCCTGGTGGCCGACGCCGAGGCGGCCATCGCCGCCGACAGCGCGTTGCAGGTCGAGCTGCTGCAGGCGGCGCGCTGGCGCTTCTTCGCCGCGTTGTCGGCGATGCTGGTGCTGATCGCGCTGACGAGCCTGTGGCTGTCGCGCCGCTTCGCCGCCGACCTCGGCGCGCTGATGGCCACGCTGGAGCGGCTGAGCGCCGGCGACACGACCATCACGCCGCCGGCCGGCGAGCGGCGCGACGAGTTCGGCGCCGTCACCCGCACCGTGCGTGCCTTCCAGCAGGCGCTGCAGCGGCGCGACGAGGCCGAGCGCGAGCGCGCCGCGCTCAATGCCGAGCTCGAGCAGCGCGTGGCGCAGCGCACGGCGCAGCTCGCCGCAGCGCGCGACGAGGCCGAACGCGCCAACCGGACGAAGAGCGAGTTCCTCTCGCGCATGAGCCACGAGCTGCGCACGCCGATGAACGCCATTCTCGGCTTCGGCCAGCTGCTGCAGGGTGATCCGGTGGTCGGCAACGCGCGTGCCGGCTGGGTGCGCGAGATCGTCGCCGGCGGCCGCCACCTGCTGGACCTCATCAACGACGTGCTCGACCTGGCGCGCGTGGAGTCGGGCAGGTTCACCGTCAGCCCCGAGCCGGTGGCGCTCGCGCCGCTGATCGAGGAGTGCCTGACGCTGCTGCACCCGCAGGCCGAGGCTGCCGGCGTGCGCCTGCACGAGGCCACGCGCCACTGCGACGTGCAGGTGCGCGCCGACCGTACGCGGCTCAAGCAGGTGCTGCTGAACCTGCTGTCCAACGCCGTCAAGTACAACCGGCGGCTGGGCAGCGTCAACGTCGTCTGCGTCGCCGAGCCGGCACGCCGCGTGCCCGCGGTGTGCGTGCGCGTCAGCGATACCGGCCCGGGCCTCACGCGCGACCAGCAGGCCCGGCTCTTCGTCCCGTTCGAGCGGCTCGACGCCGACCAGCGCCACATCGAAGGCACCGGCATCGGCCTGGCGCTGACGAAGCGGCTGGTGGAGGTGATGGAAGGCGAGATCGGCGTCGAGAGCACGCCGGGCACCGGCAGCACGTTCTGGGTGCGCCTGCCGCTGGCCGACGGCGGAGCGGCCGTGGGCGACCGGGCCGGGCCGGGCACAGCCGCCGGCGACAACGGCACGGCGCCCGCCGCCGCAGCCGTGGACGTGCTGTGCATCGAGGACAACCCGGCCAACCTGCGCCTCATCGAAGGCATCCTCGCGCGCCGTCCCCAGGTGCGGCTGCTCAGTGCGCTGGCGCCCGGGCTCGGCCTCGAGCTTGCGCGCACGCACCGCCCGGCGCTGATCCTGCTGGACATCCACCTGCCCGACATGGACGGCTACGCCGTGCTGCAGTGCCTGCGCGAGCACGAGGCCACGCGCGACATCCCGGTGCTGGCGATCAGCGCGCACGCGATGCCCAAGGACCTCGAGCGTGCCAAGGCGGCCGGCTTCGTCGGCTACGTGACGAAGCCGATCGAGGTGGCGTCGCTGCTGGCCCGCATCGACGAGCTGCTGGCGCGGTGAACGCCCGGCGCGCTGCGCCAGCCGGCGCTGCGTCACCTGGAGGCGCGCTCCGGGCCGCAGCCGGGCGGCAAGTGGCAGGTGGCAAGTGGCCCACGGCGCGCGGCCATGCTCCCTGCGTGCAGCGGCCGCCGCCGCTCGAATGGCGGCGGACGAGGCCGTGGGAGGGCTCGCGCATGAGACTCATGACATCGCTTTGCGGACGCTTCGTGTCGAGGCTCGTCCGGTTGGCGTGGTGCCTGGCCGGGCTGGTGCCCGCCGGCTTGGCGCTGGCGCAACCCACGGCCGGGCCGGCGCCCGGCTCCGCGGCCGGCGCAGCGCCGCCCCGCGTGGCACTCGTCATCGGCAACGCCGCCTACGCCAAGGGCGCCGAGCTGCGCAACCCGGTGAACGACGCGGGCCCCGTGCCGTCGTGCTTGCGCACCCGCCGCCCCATGCCGTCCAACGCGTAGGTGGTCGTCACGCCGGCCTTGCTCAGTGCGGCCATGCGGTTGTCCAGGCCGTAGGTGGCGCTGTAGCTGCCCAGGCCGTAGCCGCTGTCGGCCGTGGTGTTGCCCGCCGCGTCGTGGCCCAGGCTGCGCGTGGGTTTCATCATGCCCAGCAGCCGGTTGCTCGTCGCCTCGGTGGTGTAGACGCTCGTCACCCGGCGGCCTCATCGCGCGAGGATCGCCGTTGCCGCCCGCACGACGCCCTGCACCCCGAGCCGCACCTCGTCCTCCAGCGCCGCCGCATACCCCACCGGCACACGCGGCGCGCCCAGGCGCGCGACGCGGCAGCCGGTGTGCTCGGCCACGCTCGCGGCCACCTCGGCGCCGAATCCGGCCGCCTGCACCGCCTCGTGCACGACCAGCAGCCGGCCGGTGCGCGCCGCGTCGGCGCACACGGCGTCGCGGTCCCACGGCCAGATCGTGCCGAGGTCGATGACGCTCGCGTCGATGCCCCCGGCAGCGAGCGCCGCCGCGGCGTCGTTCACGACGTGCACCGCGGCCGACCAGGTGACGATCGTGAGGTCGCGCCCTTGCCGCAGCGTGCGCGCGCGGCCGAGCATCGCGGCCGCGCCGCGGTCCACCGGGCCCTTCCGCCCCCACAGCTCCTTGTGCTCCATGTGGATCACCGGGTCGTCGCCGGCGAGCGCGGCACGCAGCATCGTGTAGCTGTCCTGCGGCGTGCTCGGGCACAGCACCACCACGCCCGGCAGGTGCGCGAACCAGGCCTCGAAGCTCTGCGAGTGCTGCGCCGCCGAGCCGCCCCACAGGCCGATCGGCAGCCGCGCGACGAGGTTCACGCGGCCCTGGCCGCCGAACATGTAGCGGTTCTTCGCCGCCTGGTTGACGATCTCGTCCATCGCGCACATCGCGAAGTCGGCGACGCGCATCTCGACGACGGGCCTGAGACCCGCGAGCGCCATGCCCACCGCGGCGCCCATGATCGTGCTCTCGGAGATGGGGGTGTCGATGACACGCGCCGCGCCGAAGCGCTGCGCGAGGCCCTGGTACTGGCCGAAGATGCCGCCGCGGCCGAGGTCCTCGCCGAGCGCGACGATGCGCTCGTCCGCGGCCATCGCGTCGGCCAGCGCCGCGGCGGCGGCCTCGGCGCAGGTCATCGTCTGCACGGCACCCGGCGGCCCGCCGGCCGCGCCGTGTCCGTCGATAGCGTTCACCTCCACAGTCCCGCCCCCAGCGTCTGCACGTCGTCGTAGGCCGCGGCCGGCTCGGGCGGCGGCGAGGTTTCGGCAAAACGAAGTGCAGCGTCGATCTCGTCGCGCGCCGCCGCGTCGATGGGGTCGATCTCCGCGGGCGCCAGGCCCTGGGCGAGCAGCCGCGCACGGGCCCGCGCCAGCGGATCGGCGGTGCGCGCCGCGTTGATCTCGGCCGGGTCGCGGTAGCCCTGGCCATCCACCGACACGTGGCCCTTCACGCGCCAGGTCAAGGCGTGCACGAAGCGCGGGCCGCCGCCGCCACGCACCTCGGCCACCAGGCGCGCCGCGAGTGCCGACACGGCCTCGACGTCGTTGCCTTCCACCGCCTCGGCCGGCACGCCGATGGCGCGCGCCCGTGCCGCCGCGCCTTCGCCGGCCGTGAGCGGGCCGGTCACCGTCGTCGCCGACCAGCGGTTGTCCTCGCAGACGAAAAGCACCGGCAGCGTGTACACCGCGGCCCAGTTCAGCGCCTCGAGGAAAGGGCCGCGGTTCACCGCGCCGTCGCCGAAGAAGCAGGCGACGATCTGCGGCAGGCCGCGGATCTTCAGCGCGTGCGCCGCGCCGCAGGCGATCGGCAGGCCGGCGCCGACGACGCCGTTGGCGCCGAGCATGCCGACCGAGAAGTCGGCGATGTGCATCGAGCCGCCCTTGCCGCCGTTGTGCCCGCCGCTCCTGCCGAACAGTTCGGCCATCATGCGGTTGACGTCGGCGCCCTTGGCCAGCGTGTGGCCGTGGCCGCGGTGCGTGCTGGTCAGCAGGTCGGCGCGTTCGAGATGCGCGCAGACGCCGGCGGCCACCGCCTCCTGGCCGATCGACAGGTGCAGCGGCCCGCGCACCTTGGCCGGCACGGCGCCGGCGGCGGCGCCGAGCACCTGCACGCCGCCCTGGCTGGCGGCCTCGGCCGCTTCTTCGAAGGCGCGGATGCGCGCCATCGTGCGGTACAGGGCAAGCAGGTCGGCGGGCGGCATCGGCGGCCGGGTTCCTTCGCGGCGGCGCGGCGGCATCAGCCGACGCGCGTGGCGGCACCGGCGCGCCGAGCGCGCGGGCCCGGGGGGGCGGCGCCCCGCCGCGGCACGCGCGGCCGCAGCGAGAAGCCGGCGGCAAGCGCCGCGTCGATGTCCTCGCGCGCGCCGTCGATGATGCCCAGGCACGCGCGTTCGGCCTTCCCCGGCTGGCGGGCGATGACCGCATCGAGCACGGCGCGGTGCATCGGCAGCGACGCGGCGGCACCGCCGGGCTTGGTGGTGCTGATCTCGAAGCTCGTGCGCAGCAGCGCGCTCAGCGCCTTGGCCATCTGCGCCATCATGCGGTTGTTGGCGGCGCGCAGCAGGCCCTGGTGGAAACGCAGGTCGCTGCTGACGTAGTCGCCGCCGGTGGCCACGGCAGTGCACATGCCGGCGAAGGCCGCCTCGAGCTCGGCGATGTCGGCCGCGGTGGCGCGCTCGGCGGCCAGCCGCACGGCGGCCGGCTCGACGACGCGGCGCAGCTCCTGCAGGTCGCGCAGGAACTCGCGTGTCGGCCCGACCTTCGTGTGCCAGGCCACGACGTCGGGGTCGAACCAGTTCCACTGCTCGGCGGCGAGCACGCGCGTGCCCAGCTTCGGGCCGGTGACGAGCATGCCCTTGGCGACGAGCGACTTCACCGCCTCGCGCACCACCGTGCGGCTGACGCCCAGCTGCAGGCCCAGGCTCGGCTCCGGCGGCAGGCTCGCGCCGCCGGCGTAGCGGCCGGCCGCGATGGCCTCGCCCAGCGCGTCGAGCGCGTGACCGAGCAGGTTCTTGCTGGCCATGGCGTGCCGCCTCCTGCCGTCGGGTCGCCGCCGCTGCCGCGACCCGTCAGCCGCGCACGAACAGCGTCACCAGCGGCTCGGGCCCGACCTGGCGGCTCCAGTGTCCGTGCCGCGCCGGGTCGAAGGTGGCGCCGGCCGGCAGCGTGTCGGCCGAGTAGAAGTGCTGTCCGGGCTCGAAGATGCGCGAGCTGCCGTCCTGCAGCCCGATCTCCATGCGCCCGCCGAGGATGAACACCCACTGCGGGTTCTCGGTGCAGTGGAACTCGCTGCGAAAGCCCGGCGGGCTCATGCGCAGCTGGTAACCGCCGCTCGGCATCAACGCCGACAGCCGCGCCTGCGGCTTGCCTTCGGTGAGCGCGATCACCTCCTCGCGGAAGCGGGCGCGGCCGTCGTCGCCGGTGTGGAGGATGACCTTGGTGAACTGCATGCCGTTCCTCCGCAGGGTTGTCCGCCGCTCTCAGAGCGTGGCCGTCAGGCCGCCGTCGATGTAGAGGACGTGGCCGTTGACGAAGCTCGCCGCGTCGCTGGCCAGGAACACCGCCGCCGGCGCCAGCTCGGCCACGTCGCCCCAGCGGCGCTGTGGCGTGCGGCCGACGAGCCAGGCATTGAACTGCTCGTCGGCCACCAGCGCCGCGGTGAGCTCCGTCTTGAAGTAGCCCGGGCCGATGGCGTTGACGCGGATGCCGTGCGGCGCGAGGTCGATGGCCATCGCCTTGGTCAGCATCTTCGCGCCGCCCTTGCTGGTGGCGTAGGCCGCGAGCCCGGGGCGGCCGACGTCGCTTTGCACCGAGCAGATGTTGATGATGCTGCCGCGCCGGCGCTCGATCATGCGCCGCGCCACGGCCTGGCCGACGATGAACAGGCCGTCGAGGTTGGTGTGCAGCACGTCGTGCCAGTCCTCGGCCTTCAGCTCGGGGAACGGGGCGCGGCGCGTGATGCCGGCGTTGTTGACGAGGATGTCGATGGCGCCGGCGGAGGCCTCGAGCCGCGCCACCGCCGCGGCCACGGCGGCGGCGTCGGTGGTGTCGAACGGGCACTCGTGCACGACGAGGCCCTCGGCGCGCAGCATCGCGGCGGCGCGCTGCAGCTTCGCCGTGTCGCGGCCGTTCAGCGCCAGCACGGCGCCGGCCTGGCCGAGGCCGCGCGCCAGCGCCAGGCCGATGCCGGCCGACGAGCCCGTGACGAGCGCGAGGCGGCCGTCGAGGCGGAAGGTCTGCGCGTCGATCGTCATGGCTGCACGTCCGGCACGGGTGGTGTTGCTTCGGTGGGCGCCGGCGCCACGCCGAGCTGCGCGAGCAGGCTCGTGACGATGGCCTGGGGCGCCAGCGCGATGTCCGCCGCCAGCGCCCCCTCGTCGTCGGCCGGGGGCTGCAAGGCCTCGAACTGGCTTTGCAGCAGCGAAGCCGGCATGTAGTGGCCGCGGCGCTGCGCCAGCCGTGCCTGCAGCAGCTCGCGCGGGCCGTGCAGGTGCGCGAACAGCACGCCGGGCGCGGCGGCGCGCAGGCGGTCGCGGTAGGCGCGCTTGAGCGCCGAGCACGACACGACCACCCCGCCGGCCGCCCCGGGTGCCCCGGCCTCGGCCAGCACGCGGCCGATGTCGTCCAGCCAGCCGGCGCGGTCGGCGTCGGTCAGCGGCACGCCGGCGGCCATGCGCGCCACGTTCTGCGGCGGGTGCAGCTCGTCGCCTTCGACGAAGCGCGCGCCCAGCGCCTCGGCCAGCGCGCGGCCGACCGTGCTCTTGCCGCAGCCGCTGACGCCCATCACGACGATGCGCCAGGCCGCCATCGAGCCATCGCCATGCGCACGGCGCCTTCAGCCCGCCGCCGCGGCGTGCACGCCGCGCGGGTCGACACCGAGCGACTTCGCCGCGTCGAGGATCTGCTGCCAGGTCGTCGCATCGACCGGCACGCCGCGTGCCGTGCGCTCGGCGCGCATCGCCCGCTCGGGGTCGCCGGCCACCAGCACGCGCTCGAAGCCTTCGCGGGCCGGGGCGCCGAGCAGGCTCTCGACGAAGGCACCGGCTTCGGCCTCGAAGCGCGGCACGTTGCCGAGCGCCGCCGGGTCGAGCAGCACGCTGAGCATGCCGTTCCACACGCGCATGCGCGTGCCGTCCTCGCGGTGGCCGACGAGCCCGGCGGCGAGCGCGCCGCCGAGCAGCTCGCACAGCGCCGCGAGGCCGTAGCCCTTGTGCTCGCCGAAGGTGAGGATGGCACCAGTGGGCGGCACGACGCTGAAGCGCGGCTCGCGGGTCGGGCGGCCGCGGTCGTCGATGAGGCAACCCTCGGGCACCAGCTCGCCCTTGTTGTAGGCGACACGCGTCTTGCCCTGGGCGATGCGGCTGGTGGCGAAGTCGAGGATGAACGGCGGCCGCCCCGGCAACGGCACGCCGGCGGTGAACGGGTTGGTGCCGAAGCCGGCGCGGGCGCCGCCGAACGGCGCGACGATCGGCCGCGACACGACGTTGACGAAGTGCAGCGAGACGAGTCCGGCGGCGGCGGCCTGCTCGGCCCAGGCCCCGATGCGCCCCAGGTGGTGCGAGTGGCCGAGCGCCACGACGCAGGTGCCCAGCCGTTTCGCGCGCTCGATGCCGAGCGCCATCGCCTCGTGGCCGATGACCTGGCCGAAGCCGGTGTCGCCGTCCAGCCGCAGCACGGCACCGGCGTCGTGCACCACGCGCACGTGCGTGTTCGGCTTCAGCCCGCCTTCGAGGTAGGAGGCCGCGTAGCGCGGCAGCATGCCGATGCCGTGTGAGTCGTGCCCGGTGAGGTTGGCTTCGACGAGGTTGTCGACGACGGCGTCGATCTCCTCGCGTGCGCTGCCGAAGCCGGCGACGACGAGGCGCATCGCGGCACGCAGCGGCCCGACGGCGAAGACGTGCATGTCGCTCATCGTGCTCCCGCCCGTGGCGGCCGTGCGCGCTGCGGTGCTGCCGGCACCTCAGGCCTTCGCGGCGCGCAGCTCGGGCACCGCCGTCAGCACCGGCCTGCCCTCGAAGTGCGCCTTCAGGTTGGCCAGCGCCAGGTCGGCCATCGCCTGCCGCGTCTCGCGCGTGGCGCTGCCGATGTGCGGCGCCAGCACCACGTGCGGCAGGTCGATCAGCGCCTGCGGCACGTTCGGCTCGTTCTCGAACACGTCGAGCGCCGCGCCGCCGAGCTTGCCGGAGGTCAACGCCTCGACCAGCGCCGCCTCGTCGACGACCGAGCCGCGCGCCACGTTGACGAGGATGCCCTTCGGGCCGAGCGCGGCCAGCACCTCGGCGTCGATGAGCTTGCGCGTGCCGGCGCCGCCGGGCGTGATGACGACGAGGAAGTCGCTCGCCGCGGCCAGCGCCTTCGCGCTCGGCTCGAAGCGGTAGGGCAGCTCGGCCTTCGCGCTGCGCGCCGTGTAGGCGATGCTCATGCCGAAGGCGAGCGCGCGGTGGGCGATGGCCTTGCCGATGCGGCCCATGCCGACCAGCCCCAGCCGCGAGCCGCTCATCTTGCGCGCCAGCGGCATCGGGCCGTTGAGCCACTGGCCGGCGCGCACGTAGCGGTCGGCCGCCGGCAGCTGGCGCGCCGCGCACAGCATGAGGCCGATCGCCGTGTCGGCCACCTCGTCGTTGAGCACGTCGGGCGTGTGCGTGACCATGACGCCGCGCGCCTTCGCCGCGGCGACGTCGACGCCGTCGTAGCCGACGCCCATCACCGAGACGATCTCGAGCCTGGGCAGGCGCGCCATCAGCTCGCCGGGCACCTTGCTCTCGCCGCTGGCGGCGATGGCGCGGATGCGCGGCGCGGCCGCCTGCAGCGCGGCGGGGTCGGTGTCGTGCAGCCGCTCGTGCACGACGTAGTCGGTCTTCAGGCGGTCGAAGTACAGCGGCGGCAGGCGCGAGGCGGTGAGGATCTCGATGGCGGGCATGGTGGCGTGCGTCTTCGCGGACCTTCGGCGGACCTTCGGGATTGCCCCGGGGCGGGGCGCCAATCGTCATACCATAGTATTCGCCCTGGACCCCTTCACCCCCCCGGGAAAGCCAGCATGGGCGGCCTGCGGTGGACCCTCTCGAAAGACGCACGATGAGCACGCAGGGCAAGCGCCGCGACCCGAAGACGCTACGCAGCCAGCAGTGGTTCGGCCGCCAGGACCGCGACGGCTTCGCCTACCGCAGCTGGGTCAAGGGCAAGGGCGTGCCGCACGACCAGTTCGACGGCCGCCCGGTCATCGGCATCTGCAACACCTTCAGCGAGCTGACGCCCTGCAACTCGCACTTCCGCACGCTGGCCGAGCAGGTGAAGATCGGCGTGTACGAAGCGGGCGGCTTCCCGCTCGAGTTCCCGGTGATGAGCCTCGGCGAGACGCTGCTGCGCCCCACCGCGATGCTCTACCGCAACCTCGCCAGCATGGACGTCGAGGAGAGCATCCGCGGCAACCCGATCGACGGCGTCGTGCTGCTGATGGGCTGCGACAAGACGACGCCGAGCCTGCTGATGGGTGCTTCGAGCGCCGACCTGCCGACCATCGGCGTCAGCGGCGGCCCGATGCTCAACGGCCAGTGGCGCGGCCAGCAGCTGGGCAGCGGCACGGGCGTGTGGAGCATGAGCGAGCAGGTGCGCGCCGGCACGCTGAAGCTCGCTGACTTCTTCGAGGCCGAGAGCTGCATGCACCGCAGCCACGGCCACTGCATGACGATGGGCACGGCGAGCACGATGGCGAGCATGGTCGAGGCGCTCGGCATCGGCCTGCCCGGCAACGCCGCGTACCCGGCGGTGGACGGCCGGCGCAACGTCATCGCGCGCGAGGCGGGCCGCCGCATCGTCGAGATGGTGCACACCGACCAGACCATCTCGCAGGTGCTCACGCGCGAGGCCTTCGAGAACGCCATCCGCACGCTGGCGGCCATCGGCGGCAGCACGAACGCGGTGATCCACCTCATCGCCATCGCCGGGCGGCTGGGCGTGCCGTTGTCGATCGACGACTTCGAGCGGCTCGGCAGCGAGATGCCCTGCCTCGTGAACCTGCAGCCCAGCGGCGAGTACCTGATGGAGGACTTCTGCTACGCCGGCGGCCTGCCGGCGGTGATGAAGGCCATCGAGCGCGTGCTGCACCTGGACATCGTCACCGCCAGCGGCCGAACGGTGCGCGAGAACCTCGCCGGCGCGCAGAACTTCAACCCGAAGGTCATCAAGTCGGTCGAGCAGCCGTTCAAGGACAAGGCCGGCATCGCCGTGCTGCGCGGCAACCTCGCGCCGCGCGGCGCCGTCATCAAGCCGAGTGCGGCCACGCCGGCGCTGATGCAGCACACCGGCCGCGCCGTGGTGTTCGAGGACAGCGACGACTTCCACCGGCGCATCGACGACGAGAACCTCGACGTCGACGAGACCTGCATCCTGGTGCTGAAGAACTGCGGCCCCAAGGGCTACCCCGGCATGGCCGAGGTGGGCAACATGCCGCTGCCGCCGAAGGTGCTCAGGAAGGGCATCACCGACATGGTGCGCATCAGCGACGCGCGCATGAGCGGCACCGCCTACGGCACCGTGGTGCTGCACACCGCGCCCGAGGCCGCCGCCGGCGGCCCGCTGGCGCTGGTGAAGAACGGCGACCAGATCACTCTCGACGTGAAGGGCCGCCGCCTGCACCTGCACGTGGACGACGCCGAGCTCGGACGTCGCCGCGGGGCGTGGAAGCCCCCGGTGCCGCGCCTGGACAGCGGCTACTGGAAGCTCTACATCGACCACGTCCTGCAGGCCGACGAGGGCGCCGACCTCGACTTCCTGCGCGGCAAGCGCGGCGCGTTCGTGCCGAAGGACAACCATTGAGCGGCGCAGCCGCTCGACGGTTGCGTTGCAGGCTGACTTCGCGCAGCGAAGTCAAGGCGCGAAGCACCGGCGGTAGACACAATCATCCGAGGAGACCGACATGAAGTTCGCCGCCGTCACCGGCGCCGGCAGCGGCATCGGCCGCGCGTGCGCGCTCGGCCTGCTGAAGGAGGGCTGGGCCGTCGCGCTGCTCGGCCGCCGCGCCGACGCGCTCGCCGCCACCGCCGCGCAGGCGCCCGCGGGGGCGCGCACGCTCGCCCTGCCCTGCGACGTCGGCGACGACCAGGCCGTGGCCGCCGCCTTCGCGCGCATCGAAGCCGAGTTCGGCCGCCTCGACCTGTTGTTCAACAACGCCGGCATGGGCCTGCCGCCGCAGACCCCTGACCTCGTGAGCCCGGCCGACTGGAGACGCGTCGTCGATGCCAACCTCAACGGCTCGTTCTACTGCCTGTCACAAGCGTTTCGGATCATGAAGGCGCAGAAGCCGATGGGCGGGCGCATCATCAACAACGGCTCGATCTCGGCCTACGCGCCGCGGCCGGGCTCGATCGCCTACACCGCCACCAAACACGCCGTGAGCGGCCTCACGCGCACCGCGGCGCTCGACGGGCGCCCCTACGACATCGCCGTCGGCCAGCTCGACATCGGCAACGCCGCCAGCGAGATGACCGAGCGCATGACCGGCGGCGTGCCGCAGGCCGACGGCAGCGTGCGGCCCGAGCCGCGCATGGAGCTGCAGTCGGTGGTCGACGCCTTCCTGACGATGGCGCGCCTGCCGCTCGCGTCGAACATGCTGTTCGTGAACGTGATGGCGACGAAGATGCCCTTCGTCGGCCGCGGCTGAACCCCGAGTCAAGGAGAACCGGCGATGGCGAGGATCGGCTTCATCGGCGCCAGCGGCCTCATGGGCCACGGCATGGCGAAGAACCTGCTGGCCAAGGGGCACGCGCTGGCGCTCACGGTGCACCGCAACCGCGAACGCGTGGCCGACCTGCTCGCCGCGGGCGCCAAGGAGGCGGCGAACGCGGCCGAGCTCGCCGGGCCGAAGTTCGGCAGCGAGATCGTGTTCATCTGCGTCACCGGCTCGCCGCAGGTGGAAGTGGCCGTGCTCGGCGAGCAGGGGCTGCTGGCCGGGGCGGCGAAGGGCCTGCTGGTGGTGGACTGCTCGACGAGCGAGCCCGAGTCCACCGCACGGCTGCGCGAGCGCTGCGCCGCCGCCGGCGTCAGCTTCGTCGACGCGCCGCTGTCGCGCACGCCGATCGAAGCCGAGGCCGGACGGCTGAACGTGATGGTCGGCGCCACGCCGCAAGACTTCGCGAAGCTCGAGCCGGTGCTGCGCGCCTTCGCCGAGAACGTGTTCCACATGGGCGGGCCGGGGGCCGGGCACATCATCAAGCTGCTGAACAACTTCATCGCGCAGTCGATCTGCACCGCCACGGCCGAGGCCTTCGCCGTGGGCCAGCGCGCGGGCGTCGACGTGAAGAAGCTGGTGGAGCTCATCGCCGCCGGCCCGGTGAACAACGGCCTCTTCCAGGCCATGGCCAAGACGCTGACCGGGCAGATGGACGGCCTGAAGTTCGAGCTCGACAACGCGCGCAAGGACGTGCGCTACTACACCCACCTTGCCGAGAGCGTGGCGGCCCCCTCGGTGGTGGGCGAGGCGGTGCACCAGGCGCTGGCGATCGCCAGCGCACTCGGCCATGGCAGGAAGTTCGTGCCATCGCTGGTGGAGGCGCAGGAGCAGCTCACCGGCGCGAAGCTCGTGCCGCGAGGATGACCCACCCGCGAAGCGCCTTCGGCGCCTCTGCCTCGATGTCGATGGGCGCCGACGCGAGCGGTTCCGTGTCCGACCCATGAAGATCACCGGCGCCCGCGTCATCGTCTGCTGCCCCGGGCGCAACTTCGTCACGCTGAAGCTCGAGACCGACCAGGGGCTCACGGGCCTCGGCGACGCGTCGCTGAACGGCCGCGAGCTCGCGGTGGCCAGCTACCTGAACGACCACGTCGTGCCGCTGCTCGTCGGCCGCGACGCCACGCGCATCGAGGACACGTGGCAGTACCTGTACCGCGGCGCCTACTGGCGGCGCGGGCCGGTGACGATGAGCGCCATCGCCGCGGTGGACACGGCGCTGTGGGACCTGAAGGCGAAGGCGGCGGGCATGCCGCTGTACCAGCTGCTCGGCGGCGCGAGCCGCGAGCGCGTGCTCGTCTACGCGCACGCCAACGGCCGCGACATCGCCGAGACCGTGGACGAGGTGCAGCGCCAGGCGGCGCTCGGCTACCGCGCCATCCGTGCCCAAAGCGGCGTGCCGGGGTTGAACAAGGTCTACGGCGTCGCCACCGACGGCAAGCACTACGAACCGGCGACGCGCGGCCTGCCCAGGGAAGAGGACTGGGACACGCCGAGGTACCTGCGCCACGTGCCGCAGCTCTTCGATGCCGTGCGCAGCGCCATCGGCTGGGAGCACGAGCTGCTGCACGACGTGCACCACCGCCTCACGCCGATCGAGGCGGCGCGGCTGGGCAAGGACCTCGAGCCGTACCGCCTGTTCTGGATGGAAGACGCGACGCCGGCCGAGAACCCGGAAGCCTTCCGCCTCGTCCGCCGGCACACGACGACGCCGCTGGCGGTGGGCGAGATCTTCAACACCGTGTGGGACTGCAAGGCGCTGATCGAGGAGCAGCTCATCGACTTCATCCGCACGACGGTCGTGCATGCCGGCGGCCTCACGCATCTGCGGCGCATCGCCGATCTCGCCGCGCTGTACCAGGTGCGCACCGGCAGCCACGGCGCCACCGATCTGTCGCCGGTGTGCATGGGCGCGGCGCTGCACTTCGACCTGTGGGTGCCGAACTTCGGCATCCAGGAGCACATGCCGCACAACGAGGCCACCGACGCGGTGTTCCCGCATGCCTACCGCTTCGACGCCGGCTTCATGCATCCGGGCGAGGCGCCCGGGCATGGTGTCGAGATCGACGAGGCGCTGGCGGCGAAGTACCCCTACCAGCGCGCCTACCTGCCGGTGAACCGCCTGCAGCGTGACGGCACGCTGTGGGACTGGTAGCCCGGGGAACGAAGGCGCGCATGGAAGGCACGGGCACGCTCGGCCACGCAGGCGGCGCCGCCGGCGAGGCGGGCTTCTCCGCCGGCGGTGACGCGCCCGACGGTGCCGCCGGCTCCTCGCTCCCGCCGCGCCTCGACCCCGCCGCGCTGTCGCGGCTGCCCGGCGACGTGATGGTGCCGCGCTACGACCGCAGCGAGCTGCGGCCGGGCATCGTGCACCTCGGGCTCGGGTCGTTCGCGCGCGCCTTCCTCGGTGTCTTCAACGAGACGGCCATCCACGCCGGCGGCGAGCCGCACTACGGCATCGTCGGCGTGTCGCTGCGCAGCCCCGCGGTGCGCGACGCGCTGGAGCCGCAGCAGGGGCTGTACACGGTGGCCCGCCGCGACGCCGACGCCGAGGGCCGGCCGCGCCAGCGGCTGCAGGTCATCGGCAACCTGATCGAGCAGCTCGTCGCGCCGGAAGAGCCGCGCGCCGTGCTCGAGGCGATCGCCGCGCCGGCGACGCGCATCGTCAGCCTCACCGTCACCGAGAAAGGCTACCTGCACGATCCGGCCAGCGGCCGCCTGCAGGACGACCACCCCGACGTCGTGCACGACCTGCGGGAAGGCACGGCGCCGCGCTCGGCCCTCGGCTTCATCGTGCACGGCCTGGCGCTGCGCCGCTCGCGCGGCCTGCCGCCGGTGACGCTGCTGTGCCTGGACAACCTGCCGCACAACGGCCGCACGCTGCAGGGCCTGGTGCTCGCCTTCGCGCGCCGCATCGACGAGGCGCTGGCCGACTGGATCGAGCAGCACTGCACGTTCCCCAACAGCATGGTCGACCGCATCGTGCCGGCCACCACCGAGGCCGATCGCGCGCAGGTGGCGGCCGCGCTCGGCTGCCTCGACGCCTGGCCGGTGCCGGCCGAACCGTACATGGACTGGGCGGTCGAGGACCGTTTCGCCGCCGGCCGGCCCGACTGGCACCTGGCCGGCGCGCGCTACGTCGCCGACGCGGCGCCGTGGGAACAGCTGAAGCTGCGGGCCGTCAACGGCAGCCACTCGGCGCTGGCCTACATCGGTGTGATGGCCGGGTGGACGACGGTCGACCAGGCCGTCGCCCAGCCCGAGCTGCGCGCCTTCGTGCGCGCCATGCTGCTCGAGGAGGTACGCACGACACTGCCGCCGCTGCCCCACCTGGACTTCGAACGTTATGTCGAGGGGCTGCTGGCACGCTTCGCCAACCCGGCGCTGGCGCACCGGCTGCAGCAGATCGCGATGGACGGCTCGCAGAAGCTGCCGCAGCGGCTGCTGGCGCCGATCGAGCTGCGGCTGGCCGCCGGCCTGCCGGTGCCGCGGCTGGCCCTGGCCGTCGCGGCGTGGATGCACTACCTGCGCGGCATCGACGAGTGGGGCCGCCCGTACGTCATCGACGACCCGCTGGCCGAGGCGCTGGCCGCAGCCCGCGAGGCCGCGCAGCGAGAGCCGACGCTGCACGACCGCGTCGCCGCGCTGACGCACTTCACCCCGGTGTTCGGCGACCTCGCCGGGCACGCGACCCTCGTCGATGCGCTGACCAAGGCCCTGGCCAGCCTGCAAGGCGTGGGCGTGCGCACGACGCTGGCGCGCTGGTCGCGCAGCGACTGACGCGATGGCCGCCGGGCGTGCCCCGGCCCGGGGGGCCCGGGTTTCCACGCTCGGGCCGGCGGGTGCTTTGCGGCCAGAATCGGTCAAGTGGCCTGACCACCTGACCAGCCGTCCCGTCGCCGTCCCCCTTTCCACCGCCAACGAACCCGCCGTGCCGCTGCATGCCATCGAGTCGCGGCGTCTGTACCGCCAGATTGCCGACCAGATCCGCGCAGGCATCCTGGCCGGCGAGTACCGGGCCGGCGGCCGCCTGCCGGCCGAGCGCGACCTGGCGCACCAGCTCGGCGTCTCGCGCCCGTCGGTGCGCGAAGCCCTCATCGCGCTCGAGGTCGAGGGCCTCGTCGACGTGCGCGTCGGCTCCGGCGTGCACGTGCGCGAGCGCGCCGCCGCCAGGGGCACGCGGCGCCTGGGCGACGCGCGCGGCCCGTTCGAGATCATGCGTGCGCGCCAGGTGATCGAGGGCGAGCTCGCCGCCATCGCCGCACGCCGCATGACGAAGACCCGGGTTGCCGCGCTGCGCGAGGTGCTGCGCGACATGGCCGCCGACATCGCCGCGGGCCACATGCCGCTGCTCGGCGACCGGCAGTTCCACCTGCGCATCGCCGAGGCGGCGGACAACGGCCCGCTGCTGCGCACGATCACCGAGCTCTACGACGAGCGCAACAACCCGCTGTTCGAGACCTTCGGCCACCACTTCGAGAACGTCGCCACGTGGCGCAAGGCGCTGGCCGAGCACGCCGCCGTGGTCGAGGCAATCGCCGCACGCGACGCCGACGGCGCCCGCCAGGCGATGCACCGCCACCTGCAGCGCTCGCAGCACCGCTACGCGCACATGGCCGTCGACGCCGTGCACGCCGCCGGCGATGCCCCGCCGCCCGCCCCCCGCAGGCGAACTGCATGAACACGCCCGGCCGCCCGAAGGCCTTCCAGTGAAACCACCACGAGACCCGGGTCGTGGCGCCCGGGCCTTTCCCCGTCCCACCGCCACCGACAGAGGAGACATTTCGATGAAGCGCACGTTGTTGAAGTCCGTGCTGGCCACCACGGCCGCGGCCGCGCTGACGCTGGCCTTCGCCGGCAGCGCCTTCGCGCAGACCAAGCTCAAGTGGGCGCACGTCTACGAGACGAGCGAGCCGTACCACACCGAGAGCGTCTGGGCGGCCGAGGAGATCAAGAAGCGCACCAACGGCAAGTTCGAGATCCAGGTCTTCCCCGCCAGCTCGCTGGGCAAGGAGACCGACATCAACCAGGGCATGCAGCTCGGCACGGTGGACATGATCATCAGCGGCCCGAGCTTCGCGGCCCGCTCGTACCCGCGCCTGGGCATCGCCTACTACCCGTTCATCTTCCGCGACGGCGACCACCTGCTCGCCTACAGCAAGAGCGACGTGTTCAAGGAGATGGTCGAGGGCTTCCGCGCCAAGACCGGCATCCAGATCCTTGCCTACACGTACTACGGCGCCCGCCACACCACCAGCCAGACCGAGTTCAAGGACTGTGCCGGCATGAAGGGCCTGAAGATCCGCGTGCCCGACGTGCCGACCTACACGGCCACGCCCCGCGCCTGCGGCGCCAACCCGACGCCGATCGCCTTCGCCGAGGTGTACCTGGCGCTGCAGAACAAGACCGTGGACGCGCAGGAGAACCCGCTCACCACGATCGAGGCGAAGAAGTTCTACGAGGTGCAGAAGCACATCATGCTCACCGGCCACATCGTCGACGGCCTCGTGACGCAGGTGGCGCCGCACGTGTGGAACAAGCTCAGCGACGCCGAGAAGAAGATCTTCACCGACGTGGCCCTCGAGGCCGCGGCACGCGCCAGCGCGAAGATCAAGGCGCGCGAGGCCGAGCTGGCCGCCGAGTTCAAGAAGCGCGGCCTCGGCGTGCACGAGGTGGACCGCGAGAGCTTCCGGCAGGCCGTGCTGAAGAACGTGCCGCTCGCCTCGCTCGGCTTCGACAAGAAGGACTACGACCGCATCGTCGGGGTGAAGTAACCCCCCTCCCGAAGCGGCCTGGCGGCCCCCCTCGAGTCCTGCGAGGGACTCTTCGAGTCCCCGGGGGGCGCCGCCGGCCGCTCCACGTTCGGAGCGCACCGAATGACCATCGACATCGACGCCGGCCCGAAGGTGATGGGCGACGACGGGGAGTTCCACGCCACCGACGAGGCGGTGGACTTCTCGAACGTGCCGGCCGAGGCCTGGATCTCGGTCGTGCTCTTCTGGGCCCTGGCCGGCGTCGTGTTCACGCAGTTCGTCACGCGCTACGTGCTCAACGACTCGGCCGCCTGGACCGAGGAGATCGCCCGCTACCTGCTCATCGGCACCGTGTTCGTCGGCGCGGCCATCGGCGTGGCGAAGAACAACCACATCCAGGTCGACCTGCTGTACCGCTACCTGCCGCACGCGGCCGGGAAGTGGCTGTCACGCGGGGTGGATGTCCTGCGCGTCGCCTTCATGGGCGCGATGACGGTGCTGACGGTGATGATGATGGAGAAGATGGGCAACTACCAGATGACCATCATCGACCTGCCGATGAACATCGTCTACGGCGTGTGCCTGTTCGGCTTCGCGGCGATGACGCTGCGCTCGATCTGGGTGGCCAAGGTGCACTGGCAGCGCGGCTACAGCGTGCTCGAACGGCCCGAGTCCACGATGCAGGACCGCTGAACCGCCCGCCCGCGCCACATGCTCAAAGCCCTCTTCCTGCTGATGATGACCGGCGGCGTGCCGCATCACTAGAGGCCCGCCGCCATGTTGAAAGCCCTCTTCCTGCTGATGATGACTGGCGGCGTGCCCGTCGCCATCGCCATGGCCGGCTCGTCGCTGATCTACATCCTGATCAGCGGCGACCTGCCGCCCTTCGCCGTGGTGCACCGCATGATCGGCGGCATCGACAGCTTTCCGCTGCTCGCGGTGCCGTTCTTCATCCTCGCCGGCAACCTGATGAACAACGCCGGCATCACGAACCGCATCTACAACTTCGCGCTCGCGCTCGTCGGCTGGCTGAAAGGCGGCCTCGGGCACGTCAACGTCGTCGGCTCGGTCATCTTCGCCGGCATGAGCGGCACCGCCATCGCCGACGCGGCCGGTCTCGGCACGGTCGAGATCAAGGCCATGAAGGACCACGGCTACTCGAAGGAGTTCGCGGTCGGCGTCACCGCGGCGTCGGCGACGCTCGGGCCGATCATTCCGCCGAGCCTGCCCTTCGTCATCTACGCGATGATGGCCAACGTCTCGGTGGGCGCCCTCTTCCTCGCCGGCCTGCTGCCCGGCGTGCTGATGGCGGTGATGATGATGATCACCGTCGCGTACTTCGCGCACAGGAACAACTGGGGCGGCGACGTCAAGTTCAGCGCCACGCGCTTCGGCCGCGCGATGATCGAGCTGGGCATCGTCGCCGCCGCGCCGACGCTCACCTACTACGCGGCACAGGCGGCCACCGCCGCCGCGCTGCCCGCGCAGCCGATCGTCATCGGCGCCATCGTGCTGCTGTTCCTCGCCGACTGGAAGTGGAAGTTCCAGGCCGTGCTGCCCATCATGACGCCGGTGCTGCTGATCGGCGGCATGACGACGGGCCTGTTCACGCCCACCGAGGGCGCGATCGCCGCCAGCGCCTGGGCGATGTTCCTCGGCCTGGCGTGGTACCGCACGATGAGCTGGCGGCTCTTCGTCAAGATCAGCATCGACTCGGTGGAGACGACGGCCACCGTGATGTTCATCGTCGCCGCCGCGTCGATCTTCGGCTGGATGCTGACGGCCACTGGCGTCACCGCCGACATCGCCCGGTGGGTGCTCGCGGTGACCAACGAGCCGTGGCTCTTCCTGCTGATGGCCAACCTGCTGATGCTGTTCGTCGGCTGCTTCCTCGAGCCGACAGCGGCCATCACGATCCTCGTGCCGATCCTGCTGCCGATCGCCAGCCAGCTCGGTGTCGACCCGGTGCACTTCGGGCTGGTGATGGTGCTCAACCTGATGATCGGCCTGCTGCACCCACCGATGGGCATGGTGCTGTTCGTGCTGGCCCGCGTGGCCAAGCTGAGCGTCGAACGCACGACCGTGGCCATCCTGCCCTGGCTGGTGCCGCTGCTGGTCGCGCTCGTGGTGCTGACCTACGTGCCAGCGATCGGCCTGTGGCTGCCGCGCCTGGCCGGGCTGTAGCGTCCCCGGAGCCGCAGCGATGCCGCGCATCCTCGAAGTCGAAGTGCTGCAGGTGAACCTGCCGCCGCCGGTGCCGCGCAGCGACGCCATCCAGAGCTTCGTCGTGCAGGAGACGCCGATGATGCGCCTGCGCTGCGCCGACGGCAGCGAGGGCGCCGGCTACAGCTACACCATCGGCACCGGCGGCTCCTCGGTGTTCGCGCTGCTGCGCGACCATCTCGCGCCGCGGCTCGTCGGCCGCGAAGCCGACGACATCGAGGCGATCTGGCGCGACGGGCTCTTCGCCACGCACGCCACGAGCGTCGGCGCGATCACGAGCCTGGCGCTGGCCGCCATCGACACCGCACTGTGGGACCGGCGCTGCCGCGCCGCCCGCCTGCCGCTGTGGCAAGCCGCCGGCGGCGCGCAGCGGCGCATCCCGGTCTACACCACCGAAGGCGGCTGGCTGCACCTGAGCCCCGAGGCGCTGGTGCGCGAGACGGTGGCCGCGCAGAAGGCCGGCTTCAGGGGCGCCAAGATCAAGGTCGGCAAGCCGCACCTGGCCGAAGACCTCGCGCGCCTG
Organism: Rubrivivax sp.; assembly: GCA_026125665.1. Classification (GTDB taxonomy): domain Bacteria; phylum Pseudomonadota; class Gammaproteobacteria; order Burkholderiales; family Burkholderiaceae_C; genus Rubrivivax. The sequence continues at coordinate 3,219 of JAHCKS010000051.1, read as the reverse complement.
CGCGCCGTGCGCGAGGCGGTGGGCGACGCGTTCGAGATCATGGTCGACGCCAACCAGTGCTTCACGCTGCCCGAGGCGCTGAAGCGCGCGCCGGCCTATGCGGCGCTCGGCGTCGCGTGGTTCGAGGAGCCGCTGCCGGCCGACGACCTGGCGGGCCATGCGAAGCTCGCCGCCGCGGCGCACGCGCAGGGGCTGCCGATCGCAGTGGGCGAGTCGCTGTATTCGCCCGGGCAGTTCGCCGACTATGTGCGCGCCGATGCTGCGGCTATCCTGCAGGTGGACGTGGCGCGCGTCGGCGGCATCACGCCATGGCTGAAGGTGGCGCATCTCGCCGAGGCCTGCAACCTCGCCGTGGCGCCGCACTTCCTGATGGAGCTGCACGTCTCGCTCACCGGCGCCACGCCGGCGGCACGCTGGGTGGAGTACATCCCGCAGCTCGACGCCGTCGCCGCCAGCCGCCTGGCCATCGAGGACGGGCACGCCCTCGTGCCGGACACCCCCGGCCTCGGCATTCACTGGCGCTGGGACGAGATCGAACGCCGCGCCGTGGCGCGGCACGTGATCCACTGAACAGCCACTCTCCACTCCCACTGCACCGCCGAACCATGAGCAACCGCCTGCAAGGCAAGACCGCCTTCGTCACCGCCGCCGGCCAGGGCATCGGCCGCGCCACCGCCGAGGCCTTCGCGCGTGAAGGTGCGATGGTCGTCGCCACGGACGTCGACGCCGAGCTGCTGGCGCCGCTGAAGGGCCAGCCCGGCTTCGTCGTCGAGAGGCTCGACGCGCTGGACGCCGGCGCCATCGCCGAGGCGGCGCGCCGCCACCCCGGCGTGGACATCCTGTTCAACGCCGCCGGCCACGTGCACCATGGCCACGTGCTCGACTGCACCGAGGAGCAGTGGCAGTTCGCCTTCGACCTGAACGTGCGCAGCATGTACCGCACAATCAAGGCGTTCCTGCCCGGCATGCTCGCCAAGGGCAACGGCAGCATCGTCAACGTCGCCTCGGGCGCCGGCAGCATCAAGGCGGCAGGCAACCGCTTCGTCTACGGCGCCACGAAGGCGGCGGTGATCGGCCTGACGAAGAGCGTGGCGCTCGACTTCGTCACCCGGGGCGTGCGCTGCAACGCCATCTGCCCGGGCACGATCGAGTCGCCTTCGCTGCGCGAGCGCATGACGGCGCTCTCGAAGAGCTCCGGCCAGAGTTACGAGCAGGTGGAGGCGATGTTCATCGGCCGCCAGCCGATGGGGCGCCTGGGCACGCCCGACGAGATCGCCGCGATGGCCGTGTACCTGGCGAGCGACGAGTCGCGCTTCACCACCGGAACGACGATGCTCGTCGACGGCGGATGGTCCCTCTGAGCAAGCGCCGAGCCGCACCGAGCCGCGTCGAGCCGCGTCGAGCCGCACAATCCTCACGTCGTCTCCCTCCCAACAGGAACCCCGCATGAAGCTCCTGCGCCACGGCCCGAAGGGCCACGAGAAACCCGCCCTGCTCGACGCCGGCGGGACGTTGCGCGACCTCTCCGGCCTCGTGGGCGACATCACGCCCGCCACGCTGGCCACGGCCAGCCTGGCGGCGCTTGCCAGCGTCGACGCGGCAAAGCTGCCGGCGGTCAGGCAAGGACGGCTCGCGGTGCCGTGGGCGGGCATGGGCAAGTTCGTCGCCATCGGCCTGAACTACGCCGACCACGCCGCCGAATCGAACCTGCCGATCCCCAAGGAGCCGATCGTCTTCATGAAGAGCCCGGGCTGCGCCGTCGGCGCCCACCACCCCGTGGTGCTGCCCAAGGGCAGCGTGAAGGCCGACTGGGAGGTCGAGCTCGGCGTCGTCATCGGCACGCGCGCTCGCTACGTCTCCGAGGCCGATGCGCTCGCGCACGTGGCCGGCTACTGCGTCGTCAACGACGTCAGCGAGCGCGAGTACCAGATCGAGCGCGGCGGCCAGTGGGACAAGGGCAAGAACTGCGACACCTTCGGCCCCGTCGGCCCGTGGCTGGTCACCGCCGACGAGGTCGGCGACCCGCAGAACCTCGCCATGTGGCTCGACGTGAACGGCAAGCGCTTCCAGACCGGCAACACGAAGACGATGATCTTCGGCGTCGCGAAGCTCGTCAGCTACGTCAGCGAGTTCATGACGCTGGAGCCCGGCGACTGCATCACCACCGGCACGCCGCCGGGCGTGGGCATGGGCGTGAAACCGAACCCGGTGTTCCTGAAGGCGGGCGACGTGATGAAGCTCGGCATCGAGAAGCTCGGCGAGCAGCAGCAGACCGTGCACGCCTGGAACCCGGAACTGATCGATTCCTGACGATTCCGGAGGCCGCCCTCGCGGCAGCGCGCGATGAACACCACCCCAACCATCCGCATCCACGCGGCGGACAACGTCGTCATCGCGCGCCGCCAGCTCGTCTCAGGCGACCGCCTGGCCGAAGAAGGCGGCGTGGTTGTCGCCGGCCTCGTGCCGCCGGGGCACAAGGTGGCCACGGCACCCATCGCCGCCGGCGAGCCGGTGCGCCGCTACGGCCAGGTCATCGGCACCGCCACGCAGGCCATCGCGCCGGGCCAGCACGTGCACACGCACAACCTCGCCTTCAGCGACTTCCGGCGTGCGCACGAGCCGGGCGCCGGCGTCACGCCCACGGCGTATGTCGACACGCCGGCCACCTTCGACGGCATCCTGCGGCCCGACGGCCGCGTCGCGACGCGCAACTACATCGGCGTGCTGACGAGCGTGAACTGCTCGGCCACCGCGGCGCGCGCCATCGCCGACCACTTCCGGCGCGACATCCACCCCGAGGCATTGGCCGCCTTCCCCAACGTCGACGGCGTCGTCGCGCTCACGCACGGCATGGGCTGCGCCACGGCGAGCGATGGCGAGGAGCTGATCGTGCTTCGCCGCACGCTCGGCGGCTACGCGCGGCACGTCAACTTCGCCGGCGTGCTGATCGTCGGCCTGGGCTGTGAGACCAACCAGATCCAGGGCCTCGTCGCGCAGGAAGGCCTGGCCGAAGGCGCCTGGCTGCGCACCTTCAACATCCAGGACACCGGCGGCACGGCGAAGACGGTGGCGCGCGGCGTGGCGATGGTGAACGAGATGCTCGCCGACGCCAACCGCGTGCGCCGCCAGCCCGTGCCGGCCGGCCACATCACGGTCGGCCTGCAATGCGGCGGCAGCGACGGCTACTCGGGCATCAGCGCCAACCCGGCGCTCGGCGCC
>JAHCKS010000005.1 GCA_026125665.1 Rubrivivax sp. | reverse complement strand
CACGTGGCCGCCGGAAGTGGGGTCGGCGGCGGCCTGGCGCGACAGGGTCGCGCCGCTCGTCGCTCGTCTGACGCTGCGCGACGGCCGCTGCGTGCGCGTGCGGCCCGTGCATGCGGCCGACGCGCCGGCGGCTCAGGCCTTCGTCGAGGCCCTGTCGCCGCAATCGCGCCGCCGCCGCTTCCACGGTGCGCTGAAGCACCTGCCGCCCGCGGCGCTGCGCGCGCTGACGGCGGTGGACCAGCGCCAGCATGTCGCCATCGTGGCCGAAGCGGGCTGCGCGGATGGCGCGGCGCGCCTCGTCGCGGAGGCGCGTTATGTGCGCGCCGGCGACGCGCACGCGCCCAGCGAGGCCGACAGCGACGACGCCCACGGCGACGGCGTCGACGACGATCTCGCCGGAGGCGAAGCCGAGTTCGCCATCGTGGTCGCCGATGACTGGCAAGGCGTGGGCCTGGCCGCCGCGCTGATGCAGCGCCTGGGACGACATGCGCGGGCCCAGGGCATCGGCGTGCTGCGCGGCAGTGTGCTCGCCGACAACGGGCCGATGCTGGCGCTGATGCGCCGCCTCGGCGCCGTGCTGCACGGCGATCCGTTCGACGCCAGCGTCGTGCACGCCCGCGTGCCGCTGTGACGACCTGACCGGCTCCGTCGCGGCGGCAGAATGCCGCCATGCCCGCCCACCGTCCGGATGGCCCGCAGGCCATGCACGAGGTGGTCATCCTCGGCGCCGGCATGTCCGGCCTGGCCATGGCGGTGGGCCTGAAGGCGGCGGGCCGGCACGACTTCGTCATCGTCGAGCAGTCCGCCGGCCTCGGCGGCACGTGGTGGGACAACCGATACCCCGGCGCGCACGTCGACGTGCCGGCGCCGCTCTACTCCTTCTCGTTCGCGCCCAACCCGCACTGGAGCCGGCGCTTCGCGTCCGCGGCCGAGATCCAGGCCTACATGCAGCGGGTGGCCGAGACGCACGGCGTGCTCGCGCACTGCCGTTTCGGCAGGCGCCTCGTCGACGCCCGCTTCGACGCGGGCACGGGCCGTTGGCGGCTGCAGACCGACCGCGGCGATTTGTTCGTCGCGCGCCACTTCGTCTGCAGCACCGGCCCGCTGTCGGTGCCGCGCTGGCCGTCGATCGAAGGCCTCGAGGGCTTCGCCGGCGCACGCCTGCACTCGGCGCGCTGGGATGCGACCGTGCCGCTGGCCGGCAAGCGCGTGGCCGTCATCGGTACCGGCTCCACGGCGAGCCAGCTGCTCGCGCCCGTCGCCCGCGAAGCGGCGCAGGTGAGCCTGTTCCAGCGCACCGCCAACTGGGTGCTGCCACGCCTGGACCGCCGCTACGGAGCGCCGGATGCGCTGCTGGCCCGCCTGCCGCCCTGGGCGGCCGCCGTGCGCGCCTTCTGGTACCACGTGCTCGAGTGGGGCCGGCGCGGCTTCGACGAAGGCAGCGCGGCGCGCCGCGCCATGCAGCGGGCGGCGCTCGCGCACCTGCACCGCCAGGTGCGCGAGCCGTCCCTGCGCGCGCGGCTGACGCCGGCGTACCCGCTCGGCTGCAAGCGCATCATCTACGCGAACGACTACTTCCCGGCGATCGCGCAGCCGCACGTCGAGCTCGTCACCGAGGCGATCGAGCGCGCCACGCCGGGCGGCCTCGTCACCGCCGATGGCCGCGAGCGCGCCTTCGACGTGCTGGTGTGCGCCACCGGCTTCGACGTGCAGCACTCGGTGACGCTGCCGATCACCGGCACAGGCGGCCGCACGCTCGCCGAGGCCTGGGCGGCCGGTCCCGAGGCGCACCTCGGCCTCGCGGTGGCGGGTTTCCCGAACCTGTGGCTGATGCTCGGGCCGAACACGGCGACCGGGCACACGTCGACGCTGCTGTTCGTCGAGCCGGGCGTTCGTTTCGTGCTGCGCGCGATGGCCGAGCGCGAGCGGCGAGGCGTGCGCTGGCTCGCCGTGCGCGAAGGCGTGATGCGCCGCTTCAACGACGAGCTCGCCGGGCGGCTGGCGGGCTCGGTGTGGAGTGCCTGCCGCAGCTGGTACCGCGCGCCCGACGGCCGCATCACCGCCATCTGGCCCGGCTTCACGCGGGAGTACGTCCGGCGCGTGCAAGCGCAGGGGCGGGCCGAGGCCTTCGCGCGCGACTACGAGTTCGGCTGACGCGCGCGCCGGCGCGACTGGCCGCCTGGCGCGAACTCGCACTCACCTGACGTCGTAAGGCGAGGGCCCTTGGAGCGGCTGGCACTCTGCAGCAGCATTCGTGGTCGCAGCACCTGCGCACAGCGTACCGAGGCCGCAGCGCGCCAAGGCCGCCGGGTGGTCGGCTCCGCGAATGTCCTCTTCGAGCGGCCCAGCTTCGCTGGTCCCCTCGATGCCCCCTTGATTTCGCTGCACCGACCACCCGACGGCCTTGGCGTGGCACCGTGGTCTGTCTTCGATGGGAGGCCACTGCGGGTGCCGGATCGGGCCGACGGGCACCCCGTCGGCCCGATCCCGCCACTGGCCAACCGAGTGCGGGCGACCGAGTGCGGCCGACCGAGTGCGCCGTGATCAGACCGGTCCCTCGTCCATCGACTGCGACGTCGGTTGCATGACCATGCCCTATGCCCCCGGCCCGCAATCGAGACATCGCTCCACCGGCACCGGCCCCATGCGCAGCTCGCGCTGCAGGTGGCGCAGCGCCGTGCGCAGGCCTTCCTCGATGACCGGGTGGTAGAAGGGGCTGTCGAGCATCTGCTGCACCGTGTCGCCGCGCTGTGCGCTCCACGAGAGCAGGTGGCCGAGGTGCTCGGCGGCCGGGCCGATCATCTCCGCGCCCAGGAAGCGGCCGCTGCCCTGCTCGGCGTAGACGTGCAGCGCGCCCTGGTTGCGGCCGATGACGCGGCTGCGGCCCTGGTCGTCGAACGAGACGGTGCCGGTGGCGAACGGGGTGCCGGCCGTGCGCAGCTCGGCGTGGCTCATGCCGGCGATCATCATCTGCGGGTCGCTGAACACGACGGCCAGCGGCGCGCGGCGTGGCCGCACGCGCAGGTCGGGCCAGCGGCCGGCGTTGTCGCCGGCGATGCGCCCTTCGTCGGCGGCCTCGTGCAGCAGCGGCCGCTCGTCGGCGGCGTCGCCGGCGACGAAGACCGGGCTCGTGCCGCACTGGCCGGTGCGGCGGTCGTGCAGCGGCACGCCGGCGTCGTCGAGCGCGATGCCGGTGTGCTCGAGGCCGAGGCCGTCGACGTTCGGGTGGCGGCCGGCGGCGGCGAGCAGCCAGTCGAAGGTCTCCTCGTGCGCGTGGTCCGCGCCGTCGATGCTGTGCACGGTGACGCCGCCGTCCCCGCCACCGGCCGGCCGCACTTCCAGGTGGTGCGAGGCGAGCGTCAGCGGCAGCTCGCGCGCGACGATGTCGCGCGCCAGCGCCTGCAGCGCCGGGTCGCTGAGCGGCCCGACGCGACCGCCGCGGCCGTAGAGGCGCACGCGCACGCCCAGGCGGTGCAGCGCCTGCGCCAGCTCCAGGCCGATGACGCCGGTGCCCATCACGGCCACCGAACGCGGCAGGTCGTCCCAGGCGAAGACATCGTCGTTGACGACGAGGCGCGCACCGGCCGCCTCGCGCCAGGCCTTCGGTACCACCGGCCGCGAACCGGTGGCGATGACGGTGCGCCCGGCATGCACGCGGGTGTGCACGTGGCCCGATGCGTCGGCGACGTCCAGCGTGCGCGCGTCGACGAAACGCGCACGCCCGCGCAGCCGGTGCGCCTCGGGCCAGCCTTGCACCGCCTCGACGACGAAGCCGACGAAGCGGTCGCGTTCGCCCTGCACGCGCCGCATCACGGCGCGGCCGTCGACCTTCACCTGTCGCACGCCGACGCCGAAGCGGCCGGCCCCGGCCGCCGCGTGCGCCGCCTCGGCGGCGGCGATGAGCAGCTTGCTCGGCATGCAACCCACGCGTGCGCAGGTGGTGCCGTAGGGGCCGTCCTCGATGACGACGACACGATCGGTGTGCGCGCGGGCGCTGCGGTAGGCCGTCATGCCGGCCGTGCCGGCTCCGATGATGGCGACATCGACGTCGAGGGTCTGCATCGCGGGTTCCTTCCATGAGGGGCTGTGGTGCGGCTTCCCGGGCCGCCCGGCCTCGCGCCCGGGCCGGCCGCGGCTCGTCGCCGCCAAGGACGCCCGGCTGCGTGGGTGTCGCGCGCGCGCCGCACTGCATTACACCGGCGGCGAGATGACCCCGCCACGGCCCCCGCGCGCGGGACTTCCGGCGGGCATGAGGCCATCATTGCCGCATGGCGATGTCCTCGACCCTGACCGCGCCGTCGCCGCGCGTGGCGGGGCCCGCGGCGGCGCCGCGCTGCGACTGGCGGCGCGAGGACGACCACTGGGTGCTGCACCTGGCCGGCGACTGGCGCGGCCGCGAGCAGGCCTGGCCGCCACCGCCGGCCGGGCTGCCACGCGGCGCCATGGTGGCCGTGGACGCGGCGGCGCTCGGCAGCTGGGACATCGCGCTGGCGGCGCGCCTGTGGGACCTGCAGCGCGAGCTGGCCGACCGCGGCGTGGTGCTCGACCTGCAGGGCCAGGGTCACGGGCCGTCGGAGGCGTCGACACCGGGCCCGCCGGCGCTGCCCGAGGGCCTGCCCGAGGTGCTGGCGCTCGCCTCGCCGCAGCGCGCCGTGCTGGCCGAAGACAGCGCGGCGCTGTCGAGCGCACCGGCCGTGCCGCGGCCGCGCCGTCGCATCCCCCTGCCGCACACCAGCGAGGCGGTGATCACCGTCGCCTTCTTCGGCGAGGTGCTCCTGGCCGGCGCGCGCTGGCTGAGCGGGCGCGCGGTGGTGCGCGGCGCCGAGGTGCTGCACCAGCTCGACGAAACCGGGCCGCGCTCGCTGCCGATCGTCGCGCTCACCTGCGCGCTCGTCGGGCTCATGCTGGCCTACATGGGCGGTGCGCAGCTCGGGCGCATCGGCGCCTACAACTACCTGGCCGACATCGTGGCCATCGGCATGACGCGCGAGCTGTCGGGGCTGATGACCGGCGTCATCCTCGCCGGGCGCATCGGCTCGGCCTTCGCGGCGCAGCTGGCGACGATGAAGGCCGGCGAGGAGATCGACGCGCTGCGCGTGCTCGGCGTCGACCCCATCGGCCACCTCGTGCTGCCGCGCCTGCTGGCGTTGCTGGCCATGACGCCGGCGCTGTACGCCTGCGGCGTGCTGGCCGGCATCGTGGCCGGCTGGCCGGCGGCGGTGGGCAGCTACGGCGTGACGACGATCGAGTACTTCCACCAGTGCGCCCGCGCGATCGACTTCACGCACCTGAACATCGGCCTGTTCAAGGCCATGCTCTACGTCGCGCTGGTGGCGCTGGCCGGCTGCCGCGAGGGGCTGCACGCCGGCCGCAGCGCCGAGGCGGTGGGCGCGGCCACCACGTCGGCGGTGGTGAAGGGCCTGGTGTGGATGGTGGTGGCGGCGTGCATCACCACGGTCGTCTTCTCGATCCTGGGGTACTGAGGCGCGATGCAGACCCCGCAGCTGCCGCTCGGCGAGCCCGCACCGCAGACGCGGTCGACCCTGGGGCCCGACGTGCTGGTGCAGGTGCGCGGCCTCGCCGTGGCCGCCGGCAACCTCGTCGTGCAGTCGGGGCTCGAGTTCGACATCCGCGCCGGCGAGGTGCTGGCGGTGATGGGGCCGAGCGGCTGCGGCAAGAGCACGCTGGTGCGGCACCTCGTCGGCCTCGAGCGGCCGGTGGCCGGGCAGGTGCTCTACGCAGGGCACGACCTGCACCGTGGCGACGCGGCCGAGCTGGCGGCGCTGCGACGCCGCTTCGGCGTGATGTTCCAGGCGGGCGCGCTGTGGAGCTCGATGTCGCTGGGCGAGAACATCATGTTCCCGATGCGCCTGTTCACGCGCCTCGGCTCGGCCGAGCGGCGTCGGCGCGCGCGCTTCAAGCTGGCGCTCGTCGGGCTGGACGGTGGCTTCGACCTGATGCCGGCGCAGCTCTCCGGGGGCATGCGCAAGCGTGCGGCGCTGGCCCGCGCCCTCGCGCTCGACCCCGAGCTGCTGTACCTCGACGAGCCCGGCTCGGGCCTCGACCCGCTGAACGCCGCGCGGCTGGACGAGCTGGTGCTCAATCTCAGGCACCATCTGGGCACCGCGGTCGTGATGGTGACCCACGAGAACGCCAGCATCATGGCCGTGGCCGACCGCGCCCTCTACCTCGACCCGCTCGCCCACACGATGACCGCCCTCGGCCCGCCGCGCGACCTGCTGAGCCACGGCCCGGCCGAGGTGCGCGCCTTCCTGCAGCGTGGGGTGGTGGCATGAGCCCGCACGCCCGAAGGGCGCATGCCGCAGCGCGCAGCGCGAAGGTACTCCAGTGAGACACACCGGGCCGCTGCCGAGCGCGCATCCCGCGGCGCACAGCGCGAAGCGTGCACCCCTGAGCGGCGGCGTGAATGCAGGGGGCCGCCGATGAAGGGCGGGGCGCCGTGGCGCGTGGGCCTGTTCGCACTGGTCGGGCTCGGCCTGCTCGCGCTGGCCGTCGTGCTGGCCGGTGGCCACTTCTTCGTGGCGCGCGAAGGGGCGCTGATGCGCTTCACGAGCTCGGTGTATGGCCTGCAGGTGGGTGCGCCGGTGGTCTTTCGCGGCGTGCGGGTCGGTCAGGTGACGGCGGTCGACCTGGCGCCGGCCGGCCCGGGCGGCATGACGGTGCCGGTGACGGCCGAGTTCGAGCGCTCGGCGCTGCGCGCCCTGCTCGGCGGCGAGGGGCCGGGCAACGCGGCCGCGGCGGCGGCCGGCGGCAGCCTCGTGCGCGCGCTCGTGGCGCGCGGGCTGGTGGCGCGGCTGGCGACGCAGAGCCTGCTCACCGGGCAGCTGTACGTGGACCTCGACATCGAGGCGACCCGCGTCGTGCGCGCCTCGGGTCTCGCGCCGGCCCCGGGCGCTTCGAGTGCTGCGGCGGCGCCGCCGGCCGCTGCCGCGTCCGCCCGGGTCAGCGCCGGCGGAACGGAGAACGGGCTGCCGGTCGTGCCGACGGCGCAGACGCAGCTGCAGTCGTTGCAGGCGCAGCTCGAAGGGCTCGACCTCGGGCAGATCGGGCGCGACATGTCGGCGTTGACGTCGTCGATGCGGCAGCTGCTCGGCGGCCCCGAGCCGGCGCGTGCGCTGGCGCGCGTGGCCGACGCGGCCGAGGCGCTGCGCCGACTGGCCGAGCGGCTGGAGCGCGAGGTGGCGCCGCTGTCCCGCTCGGCACAGGTGGCGCTCGGCGAGGGCCAGCGTGCCGCCGTCGCCGTCGGCCAGGGCGCCTCGCAGCTGGCAGGCAGCGCGGAGCAGATGGCGCAGCAGGTGGCTGCCGCCGCTTCTCAGGTGCAAGGGCAGGTCGGCACGCTGTCGGCGGCCGGCACCGCGGCGCTGGCGCAGGTGCAGCGCAGTGCCGACGCGGTGGCGCAGGCCGCGGAGTCGCTGCGCGCCGCCACCGGCGAGGACTCGGGCCTGCGCATTCAAGGCGAGCGCGCGCTGGCCGATGTCTCGCGCGCCGCGCGCGCGCTGCGCGACCTGGCCGAGCTGCTGGAACGCCACCCCGAGGCGTTGTTGCGCGGCCGCGCGAGCCCGCCGTGAACGAAGGAGGCGCTGCGGTGATGGACGAGACGAGGGCGCGCGCTTCGATGCATCGCCTGCGGCTGCGAATGGCCTGGTTCGCCCCGGCACGTGCGCCGCGGCCGGATCGCCGGCGGGCATGGACCTGCGTGGCCGCCTCGCTGGCGCTGGCCGCCTGCGCCGGCGCGTCGGTCCCGGCGACGGTCTGGCTGCGCTTGCCGTCCACCTTGCCCGGCGCCGAGGTCATGTCCGCGGCTGCGGCCACCCCCGCGGCCGCCGCGGTCGGCAGACCCGAGGTCTGGCAGCTGATGCAGCCGGTGTCGATGCCGGCACACCTCGACAGCGACCGTGTCTTCGTGCCGCGCACGGCCGCCGGCGCCTGGGTGCAGCCGCTCGCCGGCGCCCGCTGGATCGAGCCGCTGCGCGACGCCGTGCCGCGCCTGCTGCGCGAGGACCTGGTGGCCCGGCTGCAGCGCGCGGGCGGCGGCACCGTGTGGACGGCCCCGCTGCCGCCGGGGCTCGCCCCGGCGCGGCAGCTGCGCGTGGAGATCACCGCGATGGAAGTGGCGACGGACGGGCGCACGCTGGTCACGCGCGCGCGCTGGTCGGTGGCCGATCCGGCCGGCGGCGTGCGCGGGCCGGTGCAGCACGAGGCCGGGTTCACGACGGCGCCCGTGGGTGGCGCCGATCCGGAGGCCTGGGCCGGCGCGCACCGGCAGGCGGTGCGCAGCCTGGCCGAACACATCGCCGCCACGATGGCGCCGCCCTGAGGGCGCACGGTCGGGGCGGGCGGGGCGGTCGGGGCCGGCGAAGCGCGGTCCGCGCAAGCCGCGCACCCGGCCCGGCGCCGCCGCCGCGAGGCCAGCCCGGTTCGGTCAGTCCGAGACGCCGATGGCGTCGGCGCGAGCCGGCGCCCAGCGAGCGTCGAGGTGGCTGCCGGACGGGCCGTGCATCCCGGGGGCGCGTGCCGGGGACGTGTGCGCGAGCGGCTGATCGACATAGGGCGCCGGCCAGCCGAGCAACGCACTCGCCCGCCCGGCCTGCTCGCGCAGGTGCTCGCGGTCCCGGCCGCCCAGGTGCACGATGCCGTAGTGGTGGTTGCCGGTCCACTTGAAGTCGCGCGCCAGCGCGTGGCCGGTCTTGGGGAAGGAGAAGACGAGCGCGTCGGGAAACGCGCGCGCCACCGCGGCATGCTGCGCGGCCGTGGGCACCGGCGGCACGGCCGCCGGATGGAAGGTGCGGTAGACGAGGCTCGCGGCGACGTTGGCGCTCGGCTCGCAGCGCGGCGCGGCGAGCGGGTCGCGCCCCAGCGCCAGGGCCAGGCCCATCGCGTGCGGGTCGAGGCCGCGCACGCGCCGGTACAGGTCGCCGAACTGCGAGGCCAGACGCGGATTGCACTCGATGACGCTCAGCCGGTCGGTCGCGGCGTCGAAGAAGAACTCGAGGTTGAACATGCCGTGGCGGTAGCCGATGGCGCCGAGGAAACGCCGCGCCACGTCGAGCGCGCGCTGCTGCACCGCAGGCGGCAGGCGGCTCGGGTACTCCCAGCGCATGAAGGCGGCGGTGCCCGGGTACATGATGGCGTCGACGACACCGAGCGCGTGCACGTGGCCGTTGTCGACGTAGCCGTCGAGGTTGTACTGGGCCACGTGCGGCGGCACGGGCTCCTCCAGCAGCATGCGGTGTGCGGTGCCGGCTTCGGGCAGGCGCTCGCGGCACAGTCGGTCGAACGGGTCGACGAGCCGGCGGATGACCCACAGCTCGCGCCGGCCGAAGCGCGTGTGCGCCTGCAGCGCTTCGCGGTGCGCCACGTGCCGTGCCAGCACGGAGAACGCGGCCTTCACCGGCTTGACGAAGGCGGGGTAGACCAGGCCGGCCGGGATGTCGTCGCCGTACGCCGCGTCGAGGTCGGCGAAGGCGAGATTGGCCTCGGGCGCGACACGCGCCAGCACGCGGCGCGCGTGCAGCTTGTGCTGCGCGGCGAGGATGCTCTGCGGCGGCGTGCCCGGCAGGCCGAGCTTCTCGGCCACGAGCGATGCGGCGAGCGCGCCGAAGTGTTCCTGCTGCGACAGCACCGCCTGCCAGCGTGCCCGTGTGCCGCGCGCCGCCTGGCGCCGCGCGAAGCGCTCGTGGTCGTAGAAGGGCAGCGCGGCGTTGCTCGGAAACGAGAACAGATCGAACCCGGCATGGTCGAAGCGCGCGCGGCCCAGCACCTGCAATGCCGCCAGCGAGACGCGGTCCCAGTCGTAGGCGAAGAGCCAGCCGACGCGCGGCGCGCCGCCGGCATGCATGCCGTGGGTGCGGCGGGCCGGGTGCCAGGGCGGGTGCAAGCCGACCTCGTCAGCGGGTCAGCCAACGCCGCGCGCCGTAGCTCGCCGCATCGACCGTGGCCACCAGCACCAGCATCGCGCCGAGCACCGTGGCCGTCTTGTCCATGTGGAACAGGCCCATGTGGAAGGCCAGCAGCTGCCCGAGGCCGCCGGCCCCGACCACGCCCAGCACCGCGGCGGCGCGGATGTTGTTCTCCCAGCGGTACAGCGTGTAGCTCACCAGCTGCGGCAGCACCTGCGGCAGCGTCGCATAGAGGAACACGCGGCCCGCGCCGATGCCCTGCGCGCGCAGCGCGGCGCCGGGACCCGGCGGTGCGTTCTCGATCGCCTCGGCGAACAGGCGGCCGAGCACGCCGGCCGTGTGCAGCCCCAGCGCCAGCGTGCCGGCAAACGGGCCGAGTCCGGCCGAGATGAGCAGCAGCGCCGCCCAGACGAGCTCGGGGATCGAGCGCAGCAGGTTCAGCACGAACCTCGTTGCGGCGCGCGTGCGCGCGGCATCCGCGTCGTGCAGGCGGCTCGCCGGCAGGGCCAGCAGCAGGCCGATGGCCGCGGCCAGCAGCGTGCCCAGCGCCGACATCGCCAGCGTCTCCCAGGTGCCCACCAGCACCTTGCGCAGGAAGGCCGCGCTCGTGTCGGGCGGAAGGAACTCGGCGACGAAGCGCGCCATGCTGGCCACCGCCTCGCGCGAGAGGAACTGCCCCCACTTCAGGTCGAGCGTGGCGAAGCTCGCGACGACGAGCGCCAGCACGGCGAGCGCCAGCCAGCAGGCGCGGCAGCGCGCGTCGAACAGCCGCGGCGGCAGCCGGTAGGTGTCGTTCGCCGCGGGCGTCTGCATGACGCTCATCCGAGGGACCGCCGCAGCGCGGCGCTGAAGCGGTCGGCGAGCGACACGAGCGCGACGAACACGGCCAGCATCGTCAGCACCTCGCCGCCGGCGAACATCTTCATCGAGTTGTCCAGCTGCTGGCCGAGCCCGCCGGCACCGACGAAGCCGAGGATCACCGAGCTGCGGATGGCGCACTCCCAGCGGTACACCGTGTAGCTCGTCAGCTCGGCGGCGTTCTGCGGCAGCAGGCCGTAGAAGAACGCCTGCAGACGCGACGCGCCGTTGCGCAGCAGCGCCTGCGTGGCGTGCGGATCGCCGCTTTCCAGGATCTCGGCGTAGACCTTGCCGAGCATGCCGCCGTAGGTGAGCGCGATGGCCAGCACGCCGGCGGTGGGGCCGAGGCCGACCACGCGCACGAAGACCAGCGCCCAGACGAGCTCGGGCACGCTGCGCAGCACGACGAGCGCCCAGCGGACCGCCTGGCGCACCCAGAACGGCCCGCGCGCCATGCGCCCGGCCAGCGCCGACACCGACAGCGAACGCACCGCGACCAGCGTCATCGGCACGGCCACCACCAGCGCCAGGGTCAGCCCGACCGTGGCCATCGCCACCATGCGCCAGGTCTCCCGCGCCACCATCGCCAGGAACTCCGGCGAGTGCGCCGGCGGCAGGAAGGTGGCGAGGAACTGCCCCGTGACCTCGAGGCTGCGCGGCTCCAGCAGCCGCCAGGGCCGGAACTCGGTGGCCGCGAAGAGCGGCCACAGCACCACGAGCGCAGCGCCGAGCCAGAAGCTGCGCGCCAGCCAGGCGGGATCGCGCGCCGGCGCGGCGAGCCGGGCCGTGGCGCCGGCGGCGAGCGGATGCAGCATCGGGGGCGCAGCCATCAGCGGCAGTGCATGGCGACGTGCGCCGGGCCCGCCGTGCCGGTGCCGAGTCCCGGCCCCTCGCCGTCGCCGGCCTGCGGTGCCGGACCGGCGCCGTGCAGCTCGTGCTCGTGCTGCGCGTAGAGGCGGTCGAGGTGCCCGCGCGTCACCTGCGCGGCCGGCAGGTCGAACAGGCAGCGTCCGTCGCGCAGGCCGACGATACGCGGGAAGCGCGCGAGCGCCATGTCCACCTGGTGCAGCGTCGCGACGAGCGTGACGCCGCGCTCGCTCGCCACCTCGCACAGCGTGTCCAGCGCCTGCTGCGCGCGCGTCGGGTCCAGCGCCGACAGCGGCTCGTCGACGAGCCACAGCTGCGCCGGAGCGAGCAGCGCGCGAGCGAGGCCGACACGCTGACGCTCACCGCCCGACAGGCGGTCCACGCGGTCGAACAGCTTGTCCGCGAGGTCGAAGCGCAGCAGCGCCTCGTGCGCCGCCGGGATGTCGCTCGGGTAGAAGAGCGAACGCAGGCTCGCCGCCAGGCCCATGGCCGGCAGCCGGGCGGCCAGCAAGGCGGTCACCACGCGCTGGCGCGGCGGCAGCGGCGGCACCTGCGGCGCGAGGAAGAGACGGCCGCGCAGGCGCTGCAGCGCGCGGCGCGGCAGCGCCCACGGCGACCCGCCGTCGAGCAGCACCGTGCCGGCCGCCGGCGGCAACGCACAGGCGACGACCTGCAGCAGCGTCGTCTTGCCCGCGCCCGACGGGCCGATGACGGCCACCTGCTCACCCGCGGCCACCGCGAGCTCGAGGCCGTGAAGGGCCGCGGCGGCGCCGGCCTTGGCCGCCGGGTGGCGCGCGGCCAGCCCCCGCAGTTCGATCTTCACCGTGCCGCGCCGGGGCCCGGGCTCAGAGCAGCTCGGCGCTGCGCGCCGCCGCTTCGATGCCCTTGTAGTTCTCGGCCTTGGTGGGCACGAAGCGCGTGGCGCGCTGCAGCTCGAGGATCTGCCTGCCCTCGGGCGTGTCGCGGCTCAGCGCCAGCAGCGCCGCGGCGAGCTTCTCGCGTGTGGCCTGCGGCATGTCGGCGTGCACGGTCCAGTTGTAGTCGTAGTACGGCGGCGTGGTGAAGAACACGCGCACCTTCGCCGGGTCGACCTTCTTGTCGGCGACGAACTTCTCCCACACCGAGATGTTCAGCGCCCCGGCGTGCACCTTGCCCGAGGCCACCGCGGCGATGGTCGCGTCGTGCGCGCCGCTGTAGGCGACGCGGCGGAAGTCCTTCTCGGGATTGACGCCCACCTGCAGCAGGTAACTGCGCGGCATCAGATGGCCCGAGGTGCTGCTCTGCGAGCCGAAGCTCACGTCCTTGCCCTTCAGGTCGGCCAGCGTCCTCACGGCGGGGTCCGTGGTGATGAACACGGAGCGGAACTTCTCGTCCTCCTCGCGCTGCACGATCGGCACGACCTTGCCGCCGGAACGCACGTGGGCCTGCACGAACGTGAAGCCGCCGAACCAGGCCAGGTCGACCTTCTTGTTGACCAGGGCCTCCACCGACGCAGCGTAGTCGGTGACCGGCGTGTACTCGACCTTCATGCCGAGCCGGCCCTCGAGGTACTTCATCAGCGGCGCGGCCTTGCGTGCGAGCTCGGTGGGCGACTCGTCGGGGATGGCGGTGACGCGCAGGACCTGCTGCGCGTGCACCAGCGCGGCCGGGGCGGCCACGGCCAGCGCGAGCGAGATGCGCAGCAGCGCGCGGCGCAGCGCGCCGTCCGCGCGGGGTGCGCGGGGTGCGCGGGGCGCGGGCAAGCGGACGCGGCCGGGTGGAGGGTGCACGGTTTGCATGGGGCTTCTCCTCATGTGTTCTGCGTTGGAGGGCGGACCGGCGGGCGGCAGACAGCCGCGCTGCCTGTAATGCGGGCATGTCCGGCCGCGACTCTATCGGCTGCGGCTGCTAGAGTGCTTCGGGAGGACATGCGACGATGCCGGTGCCTGAAGTGCGTGAAGGCCTTACGATGAAGACGCCGAGTTTCATCCACGGTCAGACCCTGGCCCACGAGGCGTTGGCTGCCGAAGCCGAGGCCGGACTGCTCGCGGCCGCGGCCAGCGTGTCGCCGAAGTTCCTCTACGACCCGCTCGGCTCGCGGCTCTTCGACGCCATCACCGAGCTCGACGAGTACTACGTGACCCGCACCGAGGCGGCGATCTTCGCGGCCGAAGGTGACGCCATCGTCGACGCGGCGCTGTCGGGCTGCGGCCCGGCGCCGGTGCTCGTGGATCTCGGCGCGGGCAACTGCGCCAAGGCGGCGCGGCTGTTCGCGGCGCTCAGGCCGCGCCGCTACGTGGCGGTCGACATCTCGGTGGACTTCCTGCGCGAAGCGCTCGAGCAGCTGCAGCAGCGCCACCCGGCGCTCGATCTCGTGGGCGTGGGGCAGGACTTCTCGGTGCAGCTCGCGCTGCCCGCAGGCATCGCAGGCCCCGGTTCGCTCGTGTTCTACCCGGGCTCGAGCATCGGCAACTTCACGCCGGAAGGCGCCCTGCGCCTGCTGCGCCAGGCGCGCGCGCTGGCCGCGCCGGGCGGCAGCCTCGTCATCGGTGCCGACCTCGTGAAGGACGTGCAGGTGCTCGAGCGTGCGTACGACGACGCGCTCGGCGTCACGGCCGCGTTCAACCTGAACCTGCTGCGCCGGCTGAACGGCCTGCTCGGGGCCGACTTCGATCTTGCGGAGTGGCGTCATGTTGCCCGCTTCGATACGCCCCACTCGCGCATCGAGATGCACCTGGAGGCGCGCCGGCCGCTCACCGTGCGCTGGGCCGGGGGCACGCGCGAGCGCGCCTTCGCGGCCGGCGAGCGCATCCACACCGAGAACTCGTGCAAGTGGTCGCGGCCCGCCTTCGCGGCGCTGCTCGCCGACGCCGGCTGGACCGACGTGCGCTGCTTCACCGATGCGCGCGCATGGTTCGGGGTGTTCGTGGCGCGGGCGTGAGCAGGGCATGGCGCGGGCCTGCCTCGGGCGGCCGTGCGGCTCGGTCGTTCCGGCCGCGTGAACCTTACGAGCCGTGGCCGGCCGGCGGCGCTGCCGGCAGCCGGCCGCGTGACGCATCAGCCATCGTGCTCGCCGAGGGCGCAGCTGCGGAAACCCGCGGGCACGTCGTCGCGGTGCGCGGCGAAGAAGTTGCGATAGCGCGGGTGGCGCATGCGCGGCTGCGTCATGAACGAGGCACCGCGCAACACGGGGCGCCCGTCGAACCACGGCGCCGAGTAGTCGCGGTAGGGGTGCGGCTCGAAGCCGGGGTAGGGCGCGAACGGCGAGCCGGTCCACTCCCACACCTCGCCCCAGGCGAAGGCGTCGGGGCGCACGAGGGCCGCGCGTTCCCATTCCGCTTCGCCGGGCAGGCGGCGCCCGGCCCATCGGCACCAGGCCTCGGCCTCGTGCCGGCTGAGGTGGCACGCGGCCTCGCGCAGATCGAGCGGCTGCCAGCGGCCGTGGCGCCACTGCTGCCACGCGCCTGCGCCGCCGGCGCGGCGCAGGTAGCGTGGCGCGCCGCGCTCGAGGCTCGCGCGCCAGGCCCAGCCCTCCTCGCTCCACAGGTGCCGCCGCGTGTAGCCTGCGTCGTCGACGAACGGCAGGTACTCGGCCCAGCGCACCACCTGGGCATCGATGCGACCGGCCGGCAGTTCCATGTCCAGGCGGCCGATCTCGTTGTCGAAGGCGAAAGCGTCGCCGCGCGGCGACGCCGTGCCCAGGGTCCAGCGGCCCGCCGCGAAGTCGAGCGCGGGCGGCGGCTCGGGCAGCGCGCGCGCCTGCCAGCGCTCGTCTTCGATCGGCACGCCGAGCCCCTGCGCCATGTACAACGCGGCCTCGTGGTGCATGTCCTCGTGCAGCAGCGCGAGGCGATGGAAGTAGAGCGTCTCGCCGGCGGGTGTTTCCTCCAGGCACCGCAGGGTCTGCTCGAGCTGCGCCTGCAGGTCGGCCTGGGTGGCCGCCGCATCGGGCAACGGGAGCGACCAGCGCGTGGCGTGCGGCACGCGGCTCGAGTTGTACAGGGCGTCGGCGTTCGTTCGCCGGGCCGGTGCGCGGGCGGCTTCGGGATCGGCGCGGTGGCCGTGCGCACGCGCCGCGTTGCGGCCGACCCAGTACTCCTGGAACCAGCCGATGTGCCCGAGCTCCCACAGCGGCGGGTTGAGCTCGGCACGCTGCGGCACGCGCAGGCCGGGCAGGGCGCGGGAGCAGGCGGCGAAGGTCGCGAGCGTGTCGCGCCGGCTGTCATGCAGCGAGCGCGCCAGCTCGGCCCGCGTGCCACCGCGCGCGGCGAGGGCGGCCGGGCCGGCCGGCACCTCCCGCGCCATCGCCTTCTCTAGGTCGCGCTCGTCATGCAAGGCAAGGTCCAGATCGTCATCGTGACGCCGGCGCTGGCCGACGCCAACAACGGCAACTGGCGCACGGCGCGGCGTTGGGCCGGCATGCTCGCGCCAGCATACCGCGTGCGCGTGGTCCGGCACTGGCACGCCGCCGAGCCGGCGGCGGCCGCCGACCGGCTGATGATCGCGCTGCATGCGCGCCGCTCGGCGCCCTCGGTGGCCGCCTGGCGCGAGGCGCGGCCGGACGCCGCGCCGGCGCCGCTGGTGCTGGCACTCACCGGCACCGACCTGTACCGCGACATCGATGTCGACGCCGACGCCCAGCGCTCGCTGACGCTGGCCGACCGGCTGATCGTGCTGAACGAGCTCGGGCCGCAACGCCTGCCGCCCGAGGTCCGACGGCGGTGCGACGTCGTGCTGCAGTCGTGCACCGCGCGGCGGCCGCGCCGCGACAAGCCGCGGCGGTTCCTGCGCGCGCTGATGGTGGGCCACCTGCGGCCGGAGAAGGACCCGGGCACCGCCTGGCGGGCGCTGGAACTGCTGCGCCACCGCACGGACCTGCGCTTCGATCATGTCGGCGAGGCGCTCGACCCGGCGCTGAGGCGCGCCGCGTGTGCGCAGGCGGCGGCGTGGCCCGCCTACCGCTGGCTCGGGGGGCGCGCCCACGGCGACGTGCGCCGCCGCATCCAGGCCGCGCACGTGCTCGTGCATCCGAGCGTGATGGAAGGCGGCGCGCAGGTCGTGATCGAGGCCATTCGCTCCGGCACGCCCGTGCTCGCCTCGCGCGTGGACGGCAACGTCGGCCTGCTCGGTGCGGACTACGGCGGCTACTTCGACGTGGGCGACCCCGCGGCGCTGGCAGCCCTGCTCCAGCGCGCCCGCGACGACCCGGCTATGCTGCCGGCCCTGTCACGGCAGGTCGCCCGCAGGGCACCGCTGTTCGCCCCGCGGGCCGAGGCCGCCGCCTTGCGGCGCATCGTGCGCGCGCTGCTGACCCACCGCCGGCCGGCCGCTGCCCCGGCCCACCCAGGAGACCCCCGATGAATGCCCCGGACAAGCCGCTGACGGCGACGCTGCCCGCCGAGCCCCGCCTCACCTCCCTCTCGCACGGCGGCGGCTGCGGCTGCAAGATCGCGCCGGGCGTGCTGAGCGAGATCCTCAAGGGCACGGCGGCGGCCGCGGTGCCCAAGGAGCTGCTGGTGGGCATCGAGACGGCCGACGACGCCGCCGTGTACCAGCTCAACGACGAGCAGGCCCTGGTGGCGACGACCGACTTCTTCATGCCGATCGTCGACGACCCGTACGACTTCGGGCGCATCGCCGCGACCAACGCCATCAGCGACGTCTACGCGATGGGCGGGCGCCCGATCCTCGCGCTGGCGCTGGTGGGCATGCCGATCAACGTGCTGTCGACGACGACCATCGGCCGCATCCTGGAAGGCGGCAGCGCCGTGTGCCGGGATGCCGGCATTCCCGTGGCCGGCGGCCACACGATCGACTCGGTGGAGGCGATCTACGGCCTCGTGGCGCTCGGCCTCGTGCACCCGAAGCGTGTGAAGCGCAACGCCGACGCGCGCCCCGGCGACGTGCTCGTGCTCGGCAAGCCGCTGGGCGTCGGCGTGATGAGCGCCGCGCTGAAGAAGGGCGAGCTCGACGGGGCCGGCTACGCGCGGATGATCGCCACGACGACGAAGCTGAACACGCCCGGCCCCGAGCTGGCCGAGCTGCCGGGCGTGCACGCCATCACCGACGTCACCGGCTTCGGCCTGGCCGGCCACGCGCTCGAGATGGCGCGCGGCGCACGCAGCGAGGTGCAGATCGACTGGCGCGCCGTGCCGCAGCTGCCGGGGGTGCGCTCGCTCGCGGCACAGGGCTTCGTCACCGGCGCCTCGGCGCGCAACTGGGCGGGTTATGGTGCCGACGTCGCACTGCCTGCCGGCTTCGCTGCCGAAGACCGCGCGCTGCTCACTGACCCGCAGACCAGCGGCGGCCTGCTGGTCGCCTGCGAGGCGTCGGCGGCCGACGCGGTGCTCGGCGTCTTCGCGCGCCACGGATTCGCGGAAGCTGCGGTGGTGGGCCGCGTCGCCGCGGCATCGGCACCGCGCCTCGTCGTGGCAGCCTGAGCGCAGACGTGCCCGACGGCGCGGCATCGCCGCTGCGCGTGCGCCCTGCCGCGGCCGCCGGATGATCGAGCCGCACGCGACGACGCTCGCCGGTGGCGTGCGGCTGCTGGTGGGCCGTGCGCCGCACGCCGGCACCTGCAGCGTGGCCGTGTTCGTGCGCTGGGGCAGCGCGCACGAGGGGGCGCGCACGAGTGGCATCGGCCACATGCTCGAGCACATGGCGTTCAAAGGCACGGCGGTCGAGGGGCCGCATGGCCGGCGGGTGCGCGACGCACGACAGGTCAACCTCGATGCCGAGCGCCTGGGGGCCGAGGTCAACGCGCACACCGACAAGGACCACACCGCCTTCTACATGCGCGGCCTGCCTGAACATGCCGAGCGCATGCTGCAGATGCTGGCCGAGATCGTGCTCTATCCGAGCCTGCCGGCCGATGAGCTCGAGCGGGAGCGCCAGGTGCTGCTGCAGGAGTTCGCCGAGGACGAGGACGACCCCGTCTCCACCGCCTTCAAGCTGTTCGACAAGGCCTCGTTCGGGCTGCACCCGGCGGCGCAGCCGGTGATGGGCACGCGGCGCAACATCGAGCGCTTCACGCGGGACGACCTCGTCGCACACCGCGCCGCGGGCTACCTCGCGAGCCAGGTGGTGGTGGGCGTGGCCGGCGCCGTGCAGCCCGAGGCCATGCAACGCGCCGCCGAGTGGGCCTTCGGCCCGATGGTGCAAGGCGCGGTGCCGGCGGTGCCGGCGGCCGCCTGGCGCGGTGACGTGCTGACGCGCGCGCTGGCCGGATCGGCGCAGTCGCACCTGGTGCTCGGCTTCCCGGCGCCGACGCGGCGCGAGGACGACCCGGTGGCGGCGGTGGCCGCCGCCGTCTTCGGCGAAGGCATGAGCTCGCCGTTGCTCGACCGCGTGCGCGAGCAGCTCGGCCTGGCCTACTACACCGCCTGCTCGGCCGACGTGCTGGAGATGTGCGGGCAGTTCGTCGTCGAGGCGAGCACGGCGCCGGCCGACGCCGAGCCGCTGGTGCGCGAGGTGATGGCGCTGCTGCGTCGCCAGGCCGAGCGGGCCGCGCCCGACGAGCTCGAGCGCGCGCGCCGGCAGCTCGAGGTGCGCGAGCTGCGCGCGCGCGAGCGGGGCCTGCGCTGGCTGGAGGACCGGGCGCTCGAGTGGATGGCCACCGGGCGGCTGCGCCCCGAGGCCGAGCGTGCCGCGCGCCTGCTGGCCGTGAGCGCGGAGGAAGTGCGCACCTTCTTCGAGCGCATGCTGCAATCGACGCCTGCGGTGGCCCTCACCGGGGCGGTCGGGCGTGGCATGCGCGATCGGTTGCGACGGGCGCTGCGCTGAGAAGGTGTGAATCAACCTGCTGCGCGCCCCGATCTCACGCCTGCGCTCCTCGCCGTACGCCAGTACGGCTGCGGTGCTCGACGTGACCTCGGGGCGCTCGCGACGGTTCCTTCACACCTTCTGAGGTGTCCGCTGCCGCGCCGCGATCGGTGCGTGGCGCCGCCGGACCGGGTCAGGCCAGGGGCTCGAGCGCGGCGGCACGCAGGCTCGGGCTGGCAGCTTCGATCGGCGCCAGCAGCCGGCGCCAGAGCGCCGCGCCGGGGGCGCGGCGGAAGGCCCCGAAGTGCCCGAGCCGCTTCGCCCCCACGTCGTGCGGCCGCAGCGTGTGGCGCTGCACGGCGGCATTGCGGAACTGCGCGGCGAGCGCGTCGACTGCGGCGGGCGGGCCATACGTCAAGTCATCGCTCACGCTCCACAGGTGCACCGGCGCCACGACGGCCGACACGGCGCGATGCGGCTGCATGCGCGGGTCGGCATAGGCCCAGCCGCGCAACCGTGACCACTCGATCCACGTCTGCGCCGCGCCCGGCGGCAGCGGCTGCGCGCTCGGCCCCAGCGCCCAGCCCGGCACGTGGCCCCGGGCGCGCAGCACCGTGGGCAGCCAGGCGTCGAAGAAGAAGCGGGCGACGAGGCCGTGCACGCCCGGGAAGAGGCGCGGCTCGCCGAGCTGCGATCCGACCGAGAGCAGCGCATCGGCACGCTCGACCCCCCGCGCGAAGGCGATGGCGTTGCCGCCGAAGCTGTGCCCGACGAGCAGCAGCGGCAGGCGTTGCGAACCGCGCCGCGTCTCGCGCCTTGCCTCGGCCGCGGCGAGCGCCGCGCTCATGTCCAGCGTCGCCCAGTCGCGCATCGTCGCCGGCTCGCTGCGCAGGGCCGACGGTGGCCCGCGGCGTGAGCCGCCGATGCCGCGGTAGTCGTAGGTCAGCACGGCGTAGCCGCGACCGGCCAGCCAGGTGGCGAAGGCGCGGTAGTAGCCGCGCGGCACGCCGGTGGCCGAGCTGACCACGGCGATGGCGCGCGGCGGGCCGTCGATCGGCTCGGCCCAGGTCGCGGCGAGGTGCCGGCCGTCGTCGGCGACGAGGTGCTCGCGCTCGGTGCCGGGTGTGCCCGGCACACCGGCCGGGCCGGCGCCGGCCGAAGGCGCCCGGGCGGAGGTGGTCGACATCGTGCTCATGCCGTGCAATGTAGGAAGTCAACGAGCTATTGACTAGACTCGGCAATGTTGACAGATCGTCTATATCAAGTTGACAAAAGCGGACCGCAGCTCCCTTGACCACCGCCGGCCGGCGCAGCCAGACGCCGGCGCCCTGGAGTTCTTCGCGCGTGTCGCAGCCGCCGGCAGCTTTGCCGGCGCGGCGCGCGAGTTGCGGCTGACACGGGCAGCGGTCAGCCGCCGCATCGCGCACGTCGAGCAGCAGGCAGGCGTGGCGCTCTTCGTGCGCAGCACGCGCTCGCTGGGCCTGACCGAGGCCGGCCGGCGGCTGCAGGCCCGCGCGCGCGCGGTGCTGGAGGCGGCGGAGGCGGCGCGCCGGGGGCTGCGCGGCCGCGCCGAGGGCTCACCCGACACCCAGCTGACCGGCACGTTGCGGCTGACCTCCGTGCCGCTGTTCGGCCAGACGGTGCTGGCGCCGCTGCTGGCCGCCTTCCAGGCTCGCCACCCCGCGCTGCGCCTCGAGATCCGCTTCACGCCGCGCCGCGTGGACCTGTTGCGCGAGGACGTCGACCTCGCCTTTCGCCTGACCGAGCGCCCGCCCGAGGACTGCGTGGCGCAGCGCGTGCTGCCTTACGTCGTTCACGCCTATGCCGCGCCGGCGCTCGGCCTGCGGCTGGGCGCGCCGGCCGAGCTTGCCGCGCAGCGTTGCCTGCTGCTGGCGGCGCAAGGCACCGACGAGGTGACCCTGCCCTGGCTGGCCGAGCGCGACGGCCGACGCGAGCTGGTGACGCTGCAGCCGGCGATCGTGGCCGACGACCTGGGCAGCCTGCAGGCCGTGGCGCGCGCCGGTGGCGGCATCGTGCTGGCGCCGGACTTCTGCGCCGTGGCCGACCTGCGCGAAGGCACGCTCGTCGACGTCCTGCCCGGCTGGCGGCTGCCGGTGCCCGAAGGCGATGCGGTGATGGCGATCACGCTGCCGGCCGCGGTGGCGCCGGCCGGCGCAAGGGCGCTCGTGGCCTTCGTGCGCGAGGCACTCGCCGCCGGCGTTTCAGGGGCCCCGGCGGCCCAGGGCGCGGCCTGACGCGGCGGCCGCCGCAGCGGCGGCCGCGAGGGGACGCGCAAGGAGAACGCACAGCGGGCGACGGCGGCCGCAGCCGCCGTCGGCGGAGTGCGTGGCCGCGCCTCAGCAGGCGTGCAGCAGCGCCACGAGCTGCGCCTGGCTGTGCGTGCCGGTCTTCTCGTACATCTCGCCCACGTGCGTGCGCACGGTCGAGATCTTCACGCCCAGCACCTCGGCGGCGTTGGCCGGGCGCATGCCCTGGCACAGCATCTCGGCCAGCCGCGCCTGCGTGCGCGTGAAGCGGAAGCGCCGGCGCATCGCGTCGGCACGCGTGAGCACGACGCGCTCGACGGTGGCCAGCACCCACGTGGCGCTGCCGACGCCG
Organism: Rubrivivax sp.; assembly: GCA_026125665.1. Classification (GTDB taxonomy): domain Bacteria; phylum Pseudomonadota; class Gammaproteobacteria; order Burkholderiales; family Burkholderiaceae_C; genus Rubrivivax. The sequence goes on along the minus strand of JAHCKS010000005.1, from coordinate 98,123 downwards.
GGGTCGTGCACGACCATCGGCTTGAGCGTGAGCTGCATCGTCGGGCCGTCGGCCTCGAGCGTCAGCGCGACGCTGCGCCCGGCCTGCAGCTCGGGTTGCCACTTGCTGATCGGCACCCAGCGCCCGCCCTGGCGCACCGCGAGGCGGCCCGACGCATCGAGCCACAAGCCCTCGCAGTGCTCGATGCGGCGCGTCGCCGCGGGGTTGGACTCGAGCACCATGCCGCTGGCGTCGGCGACGACGAGCGGCGTTTCGAGGTGCTGCATCAGCGCATGCCCGAGCGCGGCCAGGCGCATCGAGCGCGCACCGCCGGCCACGGGCGCCGGTGCGGCGTGCATCGCGGGGCGGGCGAAGTGGGCGTACGCGGCGGCTTCGGGGCTCCTCGGGATCGGCTGGAACTGCATGGCGGACCTCCTTCGTGTCAATGCGCCGCATTGCACAGCAACCCCCCCCGGCGATGAATGACACCAAGGTATCCCCCGCGGGAGGGAGGTTCGCACCCTTCGCGTCCCGTGGGCCAATGACATGATTCGCCGCCGCGTGCGAGCGTGCGACGCCGCGACTGCCCCGGCACCACCCTGCGTCCACGCCCCAGTCCCTCGATGAGCTCCCTGGCCGACGTGCCCGCGTTGCTGTGGGTGGTGAGCTTCCAGATGGGGCTGTATGCGCTGATGTGGCTGCTGAGCCTGGCGCTGCTGCAGGAGTCGCGTGTGGCCGTCGCGCACTGGACCGCGTTCATGGCCCTGCTGAGCATCGGTCTGCTGCTGGCGGCGCTGCGCGGCGAGCCGCGCCACTGGTGGCCGTACAACGGCACCAATGCCGTGACCGTCGTCGGCTTTGCGCTCATGCGCCGCGGCACGCAGCGCTTCATGCGCCTGCCGGTGCAGGACGCCGAGCAACTGGCGCTGCTGGCGCCGGCGCTGGCCTTCTTCGCCTGGCTCGGACCCGGGGCGAACGAAGCACCATGGCGCATCGTCGCCGCCTACGGGCTGCAGGCGCTGATCCTCGCGCGCACGTTGTGGATCGTCCGGCCGGCCCTGGCAGGTGAGTTCGGCCGGCGCACGATGCTCGGCATCACCGTGCCCGGCGCAATGCTGGTGGTGGTGCTGGTCGCGCTTGCGCTGCGGCAGGTGGCGGCCTGGCCGGCGGCCACCGAGATGCACAGCGCTGAGGCGGCCAACGTCGGCGTGATGCTCACCTACCTCGGTGGCAGCGCGCTCTTCAGCTTCGGTTTCCTGACGATGGTCACGCAGCGCCTCGTCGTGCGCCTGCGCGAGGCGTCGATGCGCGATGCGCTGACGGGCCTCTTCAACCGCCGCGCGATGAACGAGGCGCTGCAACGCGCCTGGCTGCGCCATCGCCGTACGCGCGCGCCGCTGGCGGCGATGGTGATCGACCTCGACCACTTCAAGCGCATCAACGACACCGGCGGCCATGCCGCCGGCGATGCCGTGCTCGCGCGCGTGGCGGCGCTGTTTCAGCGGCACCTGCGCGCGGAGGACGTGGTCGGCCGCGCCGGCGGCGAGGAGTTCTGGCTCATGCTGCCCGACACGCCGCGGGAGCATGCGCTGGCGCTGGCCGAGCGGCTGCGCCAGCACGTGGCCGAGGCGGCGCTTGGCGTGACCTGCAGCATCGGCGTGGCGCTGGCCTTGCCGAGCGATGCGGACGCGAGCCAGCTCGTGGCGCGTGCCGACGCGGCCCTCTACCGCGCGAAGGACGGCGGGCGCAACCGGGTGGAGGTGGCCTGAGCGCGACGGTCCGATCCGCGGTGCTTCCGTGCGGGCACGTGTCGAGACCGACCAACCGCTCCTCTGCGTGGCCAGCGCCGCAAGGCACGGTGCGCCCTTGGCGCCGGCGCAACGAAAACACGGTCACCGTGCCGTTTCCCGCGGCATCGCCGCGAGGCGCCGGTGGCCGTCCACGGCGCGAATGCAGAATCGGCTCCCCATGAAAGTCCTGGTCACCGGCGCTGCCGGCTTCATCGGCAGCCATGCCACGCTGCGTTTGCTGTCTCGTGGCGACGAGGTCGTCGGCCTCGACAACCTGAACGACTACTACGACGTGCGGCTGAAGCGCGACCGCCTGGCGCGCCTGGAGCCGCACGCGGGCTTCCGCTTCGCGCACCTCGACGTGGCCGACCGCCCCGGCATGGAGGCGCTGTTCGCGCGTGGCAAGTTCGACCGCGTCATCCACCTTGCTGCCCAGGCCGGCGTGCGCTACTCGCTGCAGAACCCGCACGCCTACGTCGACAGCAACGTCGTCGGCTTCATGAACATCCTCGAGGGCTGCCGCCACCACGGCGTGCGGCATCTCGTCTATGCGTCGAGCTCCAGCGTCTACGGAGGCAACACGCGCATGCCGTTCTCCGAGCACGACAGCGTCGATCACCCGGTCAGCATGTACGCCGCGACGAAGAAGGCCAACGAGCTGATGGCGCACACCTACAGCCATCTGTTCGGCCTGCCGACGACGGGCCTGCGCTTCTTCACCGTCTACGGCCCCTGGGGGCGGCCGGACATGGCGCTGTTCCTGTTCACGAAGGCCATCCTCGAGGGCCGCGCCATCGACGTCTTCAACCACGGCCGCATGCAGCGCGACTTCACCTACGTGGACGACATCGTCGAGGGGGTCCTCCGCGTCCTCGACCGCATTGCGGCGCCGGACCCTGCCTATCGTGCCGAGGAGCCGGATCCGGGCACGAGCAACGTGCCGTTCCGCGTCTTCAACATCGGCAACCACCAGCCGGTGCCGCTGCTGGACTTCATCGGCTGCATCGAGGAAGCGCTCGGGCGCAAGGCCGAGAAGAACATGCTGCCGTTGCAGGACGGCGATGTGCCGGCCACGTACGCCGACGTCGACGCGCTGCGCGACTGGGTGGGCTTCGTGCCGGCCACCGACATCCGCACGGGCATCGGCCGCTTCGTGGCCTGGTACCGCGAGTACTACAAGGTCTGAGACGCGCGTGGCCACGGCCGCGCGCCGGGCGCGGTCGCGGGCGCCGGCCGCTAGCGTGGAGGCGCGGCAGCGGCTTCGTCGAGCAGGGTGCGCAGGTGCCGAACCGGAATCGCGTAGGTGATGCCGGTGGGCGCCGACAGCGCCGTCTCGCGGCTGCCGCGCACGAGCACCATGTTGACGACGCCGATCACCTCGCCGGTGTCGGCATCGAGCACCGGCCCGCCGCTGTTGCCGGGGTAGGCGGTGGCGTCGAGCTGCAGCACCTCGAAGTTGCCGGCCCGCAGCCGCGCCACGGCGCGCGGGTCGAGCTGAGCCGCGGTGGGTGCCGGCAGGGCGGCCGTCGTGACCGACGCGACGATCCCGCGATGCACGACCGGAGCGAAGCCCAGCGCGCCGCCGATCGGAAAGCCGACGAGCGCGATCGGCAGGCCCTCGGCCACGCGCTCGCCGCCGGCCAGCGCCAGCGCCGGCAGCGGCGCTCCTTCCAGGCGCAGCAGCGCGAGGTCGTGCGCGCGGTCCTGTGCCACGAGCGTGGCCAGCCGCAGGTCGCCCGCCTCCCGGCCGGGCCCGGCCGTCCGCGCCAGCACCGCGAGGCTGTGGCCGGGTTCGGCCGCACCGGCGGGCGGCAGTACGTGGGCGTTCGTTGCGACGAGCCGCCCGTCGCCGACGACGAAGCCGCTGCCGCGAAAGCCGAAGCGCGGGCTCGCCGTGGCGCTGTAGGTGCCCACCGGCAGCACCGAGGGCCGTGCCCGGGCGGCGATGGGACGCAGGTCGCCCGCGCCATCGCGGGGCGACGCGGCGGCGTCACGCGCGGTCAGACAGGCCGGTCCCGCACCGCCGGTCGCCGTGATGGCAAGCAGCCCGCCGCGGATCAGCCCGCCGGAGAACCGGCGGCGTGCCGCCGAGTGCATCAGCGCGCCAGGCGCAGCAGCTCCGTCACCTCGGCCTGCGCACGGAAGCGCTCGCCCAGCTTGGCGAGATCCTCGAGCTCGGCGCGCGCCTGCGGCTTGTCGCCGGCCTTCAGATGCAGCCGCGCCAGGTTCAGGCGCAGGTGGGGGTCGTTCTGGTCGATCTGCACGGCGCGCTTCTGCACGTCCAGCGCGCGCTTGACGTCGCCTTCGGCGGCCAGCGCGGTGGCCAGCGTGTCCATGATCTGCGGGCGGTTGGGCAGGATCTGATTGGCCTGCTCGGCCAGCGGCACGGCGCCCGGCCTGCCCTGCTTGGCCATCAGCCAGGCGACGTTGTTCAAGGCCAGCGCGTTGCGCGGCTGCGCCTCGAGCACGGCCCGGTAGTGTTTTTCGCCCGTGGCGAAGTCGGCACGCGACATCGCCAGGTCGCCCAGGTAGTAGTTGAAGCCGAAGTCCTTCGGATTCTCCCTTTGCCACTCCGCCGCCAGCCGGTCGGCCTCGGCGCGCTGGCCGCCGGCGAAGAGCGACTGGTGCAACCGGATGGCCAGGTCGGTGTTGCGCGCGATCGCGAAGGCCTTGCGGTAGGCCGCCACGGCGGCCGACCAGTTCTTCTGCTGTCGCTCGACGTCGCCCTCGAGCTGGAAGCCGCTCGCCTCCTTGGGATGCGTTTTCTGCACGTCTCGCGCGATGGCGCGGGCTTCGTCGGGGCGTTCCTGTTGCAGCGCGAGGGCGGCGAGGCTTCGCTTGGCCGCGAAGGAACCGGGATCGATCTCCAGGGCCTTGCGCAGGGCAGTGCGCGCGGCGCCCAGGTCCTTGGCCGCGACATGCGCCTCGGCAAGCCGCAGCTGGTGCACGGCCTCGGTCGGGTTCCTGCTTGCGAGCTGGCCGAAGGTGGCGGCCGCCTGCCGCGCATCACCGGTGGCGAGCTGGGCGCGCCCGAGAGCGGCCTGGGCTTCGCTTTGCCCCGGAAGCGCGGCCACGGCGTCCTGCGCCGCAATGAGCGCCGCCGGCGCGTCGCCCGTGCGCAGCAGGTGGTCCACCTGCAGCAGCCGCGGCTGCACCTGGGTCGGGTTGGCCTTCACCGCCGCGGCGTAGATCTGCGAGACCTCCGCGCCGGTGCCGCCGGTGCGCATCGTGACGTCGGCCAGGGCGACGCGTGCCTGCACGTTCAGCGGGTCGGCCGTGACGACGTCCTGCAGGCGCTTGCGGGCCGCTTCGCCGCGCCCGGCCGCGATGTCCAGGCCGGCCAGTGCCGCGGCGGCAGGCACGAACTTCGGGTCCTTCATGAGTGCCGCCTCGAACGCGGCGGCGGCGGCGGTCGTGTCCTTCCTGGCCAGGAGGACGCGGCCACGCAGCAGATCGGGCGTCGGCCGGTCCGGCATCTTCTTCTGCAGGCCGTCGACCGCCTTCAGGGCGCCAGCCACGTCGCCGGCCCGCATCCGTGCCGATACCAGGGCAAAGTCGGCGCGGGTTCCCGAGCCTTCGGTCGCCGCGATCGACTCCAGCGCGTCGATGGCCGGCTGCGTATCACCGCGTGCGTACTGCGCCAGGGCCACCGACGTGCGCACGCGCGGATCGCTGGGAGCCGCCTTGGCGGCGCGCTTGAAGAGCTCGTCGGCGCGCTTCACGTCGCCCAGCACCATGTTCGCTTCACCGGCCAGCGCCAGGGTCGCGCCGTCGGCGCTCGCCTGCTCGATGGCCGGAGCCAGCACCTCCAGCGCCTTGGCCGGCTGGTTCGTGCGCATGTACGTTTGCGCGAGCAGCGCGCGCGCACCGGTGTGCTGAGGCATGGCCCGCAGCGCGCGGGTCAGGTTGGACTCGGCCTGGTTGAAGGTGCCCAGGCGGAAGTCGGCGCTGCCGGCGAGCAGCAGCACACGCGGGTTGTCGGGCATGCCCCGCAGCAACCGCGTCGCGATGTCGCGCGCCGTGCGGGCGTCGTCCGCCTGCAGCGCGAACTGCGCCTCGAGGAAGAGCGTGTCCGGGTGCTGCGGCGCGGCCTTCTTCAGCGCCTGTAGCTGCGTCTTCGCCTCGGCGACGCGGCCCGACTCCCCGTGAATGCCGATCACCGCGACATGCGCCGCCACGGCGGCGGGCGAGGCCGCGATCGCGGAGCGCAGGGCCGCCAGCGCCCCGGCCTCGTCGCGCTTGGCTCGCCAGAGCAACTCCCCTTTCAGGGTCGCCGCACGCTCGTTGGCCGCTTCCCGCGCCAGCACGTCGTCGAGGATCTTCAGCGCACCATCGACGTCGTTCTCGCCAACCCGCACACGCGCTTGCAGGATCAGCGCCGGGGCGAAGTGCGGATTGGCCTGCAGGGCGCGCGCAAGCGACTCCTTCGATCGGGACAGTTGCCCGGACATCGCATGTGCCAGCGAGACGCTGGTCAGGAGATCGGCGTGTGCCGCCGACCTGGTGAGGACGGTCTCGCCGAACTGGGCGATGACCTTGGCGTGTTCGCCACCCAGCAGCATGGCCCTGGCCAGTTCCGGAACGACCTCGTCCGCCGGATGCTTGAGGTCCATCGCCTTGCGCAGCTCCACCAGGGCCCCTTGCACGTCACCGGTCTCCAGCAACGCCTTCCCGAGCAGGTATCTCGCGACTGCGGAGTTGACGTTGCGCTGCAGCGCGGTTTTCAGCTGGATGACCGCGGACTTGTGCTCCTTCTTCGCCAGGTACGCCTGAGCCGACTCGATGAGCTTCTCTTCGGATTCGCCGCGGCTGCAGGCGCCCAGCAGCGCGGCGAGCGACACCACGGCAGCGGCGAGGAGGGAGTGGCGGAGGGCTTGCACGGTGTGTCCTCGGAAGACGATGGCGGCCGGTCCCTGCCCGGCGGGAGGTGATTGTCCGACCCGCGAAGGCGACCGATCGATGCGTCGCGGCCGGCACCTCGTGAAGAATGCCGCCCACGCCGACGGAGTTCCTGCTCCGAGGCAGAGGCTACTTGATGCCCAGGCGCTTCATCAGGTCGTAGATGGTCGGCCGGGATACCCCGAGCAGTTCCGCGGCGCGGCCGACATTGCCGTCCGTTCTGGCCAGGGCCGTGACGATGGCGTCGCGCTCGACCTTGTCGCGCAACGCCCGCAAATTGAGGTCGGACGGGCCGGTGCCGTCGTCCCCTTGCGAGGCGGCCTCTGCCGCGGCGCCGAGCCCGAGGTCGGAAGCACCGATGCGTTCTCCGTCGGCCATGATCGCCGCGCGCTTGATGCAGTTCAGCAGCTCGCGCACGTTGCCCGGCCAGCCGTGACCTTCGATGGCGCGGATGGCATCCTCGGAGAACATCAGCCCCGGCCGGCGCTGCTCCTGCGCGAAGCGGCGCAGGAAGGCGTGCGCCAGCAGCACCGCGTCGCCGGTCCGCTCGCGCAGCGGCGGAATCTCGAGCACGATCTCGGCGAGGCGGTAGTACAGGTCCTCGCGGAAGCGGCCGTCGCGGATCTGGTTCTTCAGGTCCTGGTGCGTGGCGCAGACGACGCGCACGTCCACCGCGATCTCGCTGCGACCGCCCAGGCGCTCGATCGTGCGCTGCTCCAGGAAGCGCAGCAGCTTGGCCTGCAGCGAGGCGGGCAGGTCGCCGATCTCGTCGAGCATCAGCGTGCCGTTGTGCGCCGTCTCGATCTTGCCCGGCGTGGTCTTGCTGGCGCCGGTGAAGGCGCCCTTCTCGTAGCCGAAGAGCTCGCTTTCCAGCAGGTTCTCGGGGATGGCAGCGCAGTTGATCGCGACGAAGCGCCCGGTGCGCTTGCTGGCCGCGTGCAGGCCCTGGGCCAGCACCTCCTTGCCGGTGCCCGACTCGCCGAGCAGCAGCACGGTGGCATTGCTCGAGGCCACGCGCTCGACCGTGCGCGCCAGGCGCAGCATCGGTGCATCGCGCGTGATGAGACCGCCGAGCGCGTCGACGCCGTCGGCCGAGCGCAGCCGGCGGTTCTCGGCCTGCAGCTCCGCCAGGCGCAGCGCACGCTCGACGGTCAGCTTGAGCACATCGGGCTCGAAGGGCTTGGCCAGGAAGTCGTAGGCGCCCTGCGCCACGGCGCGCAGCGCGTGCGCCTTGGCGTTCTGGCCGGTGAGCACGATGACCTTGACGTCCGGATCGATGTCCAACAGCTGCTCGAGCAGGCGGAAGCCCTCGGAGGCCTCGTCGGGATCGGGTGGCAGGCCGAGGTCCATCGTCACCACGGGCGGCGTGTGGCGACGGAACTGCGCCAGCGCCGACTCGCGGTCGGCGGCGGTGACGGTCTCGAAGCTGTCGAGCGACCAGCGGATCTGCCGCTGCAGCGCCAGGTCGTCCTCGACGATGAGCAGCGCGGGGGAAGGGGCAGCGTTGCCGTTGCTCATTGCAGATCGGGCGGCATGAGGTCGGAGCCGTGCCGCACCTCGAACAGCGGCAGGCGCACGTTGATGCGCGTGCCTTCGCCGGGCCGGCTGGCGACGGCGATCGTGCCGCCGAGCTCGCGCACGTACTGCGCGCTCTCGTAGCTGCCCACGCCCATGCCGCTGCCCTTGGTGCTGCTGAACGGCTTGAACAGGCGCGTCTGCACGAACTCCTCGGTCATTCCGGTTCCTGTGTCACCCACTTCGATGTTGACCTGACCGCTCTCGCGTGCCACCGACAACCAGACGCTGCCGCCGGACGGCGTCGCGTCCAGCGCGTTCTGCACGAGGTGGCCAAGCACACGTTCGAGGCGGTCCTCGTGCCCGCGCGTGGCCAGGCGTTCCATTCGCCGCACTTCCAGCTTGCGGCCGAGGCCGCGCGCCAGCGCTTCCAGCCGGGCCACGATGGGCGGCAATTCCACGCCGACGCTCACGCCGGCGGCCGGGGCGCCTTCACGCAATTGCAGCATCAGGCGGCGCATCTTGGCGAGCGAGCTTTCCACGGTGAGCAGCATGTCGCGCTGGAACTCGCGGTTGTCGTGCAGCCGTTCCGCGTTCTTCAGCATCAGCGACAGCTGCGTGACGATGTTCTTCAGGTCGTGCACGACGAAGGCGGACATGCGGTTGAAGGCGTCGAACTTGCGGGCCTCCAGCAGGGCCTCGGTGGCCTGCATCTGCGCCAGGTGGCCTGCGGCCTGGCGGCTCGCGGTCTTCAGCAGGTCGAGCACCTCCCAGTTGACGTCCACGCGCGTGCGCGGCTGCTCCAGCAGCACGAACCCGAGCAGCTCGTCGCCGGCCAGCAGCGGCACGACGAGCCAGGGCGAGGAGGCACCGAGCAGCCACGTCGGCAGCACGAGCCCCTGGTACAGGCGCGGGGTGTTGCGCAGCTGGTCGAGGTCGATCACCCAGCCCGTGCGGCGCAGGAAGTCGCAGAAGGCGCTGTCCACGGGCTCCTCGCCCTCGATCGGCGGCGCGTTCCAGCGCGCCGTCTGGCGGAGCGCCCCGTCGGGGTCCGGCCGGGTCCAGAGGCTGCCGCCCGGGCACTCCACCATGTCGGCGAGACCACGCACGACGAGGCGGCCGATCTCGTGCGGCGAGCCGCGCGTCGACAGCATGGCGGTGAACCGCAGCCACTCCTCGCGGTAGTCGAAGCGGTACCTGAAGAAGTGCTTGGCCACGAACACGCGCAGCCACGATCGCAGTGCGCCCGACACCGCGAAGGCGACGAGCAGCGCCAGGGCCGCGAACAGCAGGCTCAGCTGCAGGCCACGGCCCCAGGTGCCCCCGAAGAAGCGCACGTAGTAGCCGAGGCTGGAGACGAACAGCAGGTACAGGCCGGCCAGCACCAGCGTCGCGGAGTGGAAGACGGCCGTGCGCGACACCTGCAGCCGCGCGATCCAGTCGGCGCGGCGGCGTGCCGCCACGGCGAGGAAGGGAACGGCCAGCATGTGCACCGGGCCACGCGCGGCGAGCGCCTCCTCGTCGGCGCGGCCGAAGAGGAACGCCTGCGAGCCCATGTAGACGTCGAAGGCGAAAACGATGGCCAGCCCCAGGCACACCGGCTTGGCGAACCAGCGCGGGTCGTCGCCCAGGTTGCGGTAGAGCTGCTCGAGCAGCAGCAGGCCGAGCAGCGGCGGTGCGAGCAGCACGAGGAGCACCAGGCGCGAAGCCGGCTGCTCGACGAGGCCCATGGCCACGCGCAGGCCTTGCAGCGCCGCAGCGGCAAGCAGCACCGCGAACAGTGTCCAGCGCAGGGCGGCCAGCGTGCGCGGCGAGTCGCCATCGCGCATCGCGGCGATCAGGGTCCACAGGAAGCCGAGCCACAGCGCGTAGCGCAGCAGGTCGAACAGCACCGCGGCCGAGACCCAGGCCGGCTCGGCTGTGCCGCGCCCCAGGGCCATCGATGCGGCCCACCCGGCGCTGGCCAGCAGCGCCCCGACGAACAGGGCCGCGCCGAGCGGCGAGCCGCGCGGCATGCGCCCGGTCCAGGCGAGGAAGGCGAGGAAGATCAGGTGGACGGCGGCGCTGAGCGAGTGGCCGGCCACCGCCATGTCATCCAATGCGGCGAGGGCTCCGGTTGCTGCCGACGGGGCAGCGCCGCATTGTGGGCGTTCGCTTGGGGGCGGCCGGTGCGCCCGGTGCGCCCGAGTTCACGCCCCGGCGCGCGCTTGCGGCGGCAGAGGGCACACCTCGTGAGCGAGCCCGGCCAGCGCACTGGCCAAAGCCGGCGGGTCAGACGACGATCAGCGCGCGCCCTTGCCCGTGAGGACCACGCCCACCGTCTCGAGCAGCACGACGAGGTCGAGGAAGAGCGTGTGGTTCTTCACGTAGTACAGGTCGAACTGCAGCTTCTCCTGCGAGTCCTCGACCGTGGCGCCATAGGCGTACCGAACCTGCGCCCAGCCGGTGACGCCCGGCTTGACGCTGTGGCGCACGGCGTAGAAGGGGATCTTCTGCGTCAGCTGCTCGACGAAGTACGGCCGCTCGGGGCGCGGCCCGACGAGGCTCATGTCGCCCTTCAGCACGTTGAAGATCTGCGGCAGTTCGTCGATGCGCAGGCGCCGGATGACGTGGCCCACGCGCGTGATCCGGTCGTCGTTGGCGGCGGCCCAGCGCGGCTTGCCGTCCTTCTCGGCGTCGGTGCGCATGCTGCGGAACTTCGTCACCAGGAAGGGGCGGCCGTTCAGGCCGACGCGCTCCTGCCGGTAGAACACCGGGCCGGCGCTTTCCAGGCGGATGAGCAGGGCCGTGACGGCCATGATCGGCGCCGCGACGACGAACAGCAGCGTCGCGCAGACGATGTCGAACACGCGCTTGATGAACGTGCGCAGCGCGCCCTGGTTGAAGCCGTCGCCGAAGATCAGCCAGCTCGCATTCAGGAAGTCGACACGGATCTGGCCGAGCGTCTTCTCGAAGTGCGTGTTGAGGTCGTACACCTTGACGCCGGCGAGCTTGCAGTCGAGCAGCTGGCGCAGCGGCATGCTGCCCGAGCGCCGCTCGGTCAGCGCGACGACGATCTCGTCGACACCGAGGCTGATGGCCGTCTCGGTAAGCGAGCCGCGGCTGGTGAGCAGCTCCGCGGCCGGCACCGCAGCCTCGGACTCGTTCGGGCCGGGCATGTAGCCCACGATGACGGCGTTCGGGTCGGCCGAGCGCAGCGTGGCACCGACCACCTGCGCCGCCGGGCCCGCGCCGAAGATCAGGATGCGCGTGCGCCCGCGCGGCACGGCCGAACGTTGCGAAACGTAGACGCGGCGCAGCACCAGCGCCGAGACGCCGGCCATGACCGAGAACTGCACCGCTTCGCGGCTGCTCATGTGCGCCGGCAGCAGGCCGAAGATCGCATAGGCGAGCGGGAGCACGATGAGCAGCACGAAGATGCCTCGTGCACAGGTGCGCGACAGCGACAGCGCGTTCTGCGGCTCGTAGAGGCCGGAGGCGCTGGTCACGACGAACAGAGCGGCCGCGAACGTCATCAGTTGCCCGCCGGCCAGGGGCACGGCCATGTCCAGGCCGCCGACCTGGTACGTGACGACGCCCAGCGCCAGCAGCAGCGCCACCGCCATGTCGAAGAACATGCTGCGCAGCGAAGCGCGGTGCACGTAGTGGTGGAAGATCCTGATCATTCGGGCTGGCGGACGGGACGATGCGCTCTAGGGGTTCGGCACGGCGCGTGCCTAGATCGCGGAGGGCGTTGACTTCACTCCAGGAAGCTCGGCAGCCACTGTAGGGAGTGCCGCGACGGCCCAGCAACCCCCGCGGTAAGGGGGCGTGCGGCGCAGCCACGCGGTCGGTGACATGCTGCACGGCGAGGGCCGTAGCGCTTTCGCAACCGCACGGGTTTTCGGCGCTCGCGCGGTCCTACCCCTCGGTGGGCGCCGTTACAGGTGGCCTCGGTGTGCGCTCGTGCAGGCGAAGCGCCTTGACGGTCAGGTGCCGCGCGAGCAGCCACGGCGGCATGCGCAACCAGTGGCCGCGCACGTAGAGCGCGAAGAGCGCGGCTGCCCGGCCGCGCCCGGCGGCGCTCGGGTGCGGCGCACGCAGCGCCCGATGCCAGATCGCATCCATCAGCCGAGGCCGCCGCGGGCCCAGGTCGTTGGTGCGCGCGGCCACGTCCGGCGGCACAGGCGTGCAGAACACGCGCGCTGCGTGGCGCACGCCGTAGTGCAGTGGCCGCCCGAGGTCCAGGCGCGCTGCTCGCGCGAGCAGCCTTGCCCAGAAGTCCGGCTCCGTACCGAAGTGGCGCAGCAGCAGATCGAGGTCCGACAGGTCGCGAAGGGCGTGGCTCATCTCCTCGTTCATGAACAGGTGTGTCATGCCGTGCAGGACCATGTCCTCGGGGGCGAGCACATGAAGGTTGCGGTATCCGGGGAGGGGCACGGCGCGTTCGACCAGCAGGGCACCGTCGGGCTTCAGGCGCGCCGTGATCGGCAGGATGTTGTGGTGCAGGTCCAAGGTCGTGCCGCGGTGGATGTGCTGCATCGGCGGCAGCTCGTGCATCCACTCGCGGTAGTAGCGCTGGTCGTACTCCGAGTCGTGCGTCCCCACCCAGCCGGCCAGCATCAGCAGCGACTCCGCCTCGCCGATCACCTCCCTGGGCACCAGGATGTCGATGTCGGAGAAGAGCCTCGAGTCGGCTGGCGGCAGCCCGGCCGCGTGGTAGGCGGCGCCCTTCAGCACGACAACCGGCGCGCCGAGCCCGGCCAGGGCGCGGGCGATGTGCCCGAGCTCGCGTTCGACCTCGGCGCGTTGTGCACGCAGCAGCCGCATGGCGGCGTCCAGATGGCCATCGAGGCCTTCGGGCCAGGGGGCGCGTTCGCCGCGGTCTACCTGGGCGCGCAGCCGCAAGCCGACGCGTGCCAGCAGGCCCGCACTGCGCGCCTGCTGGAAGAGATGCGTCCACTGCTGGGCATTCCAGCGGGCCAGTTGCTGCGCGGGGTCGGTCAGCGCCCGGATCACGAGGTCGGGGCACTCAGGCATGCTCGTCCCGGGCCAGCCGGTCGAAGAGTGCCACGGCTTGCGCCAGGTCGCCGTACTCGAAGCCGTAGCAGCCACTGCGATCGACGAGCTGCCCGATGAGTTCGAATCCCTCGCGGCCGTAGATGTCGTAGTTGAAGGCGTTTTCGATCAGCTGCACGAACGCGCGCGAACGCTCCATCGCGCGGAGCCGGGCCGGAGTGCCGGCGGCGTATCGGGGAAACACGATCCATCCCGGTCGTGCGCGCCTGTGGCTCTCCCTCACGGCTGCCTCCGGCGGCGCGAAGTGCGCAACGACACCCTTGGCGGTCTCCTCGACCCTGGAGCCGAACCGCACGCCGGGCGCGAAGCGGCTGATGACGTCGATCGAGGCGTTCTTCAGGCTGACCGGACGCGGCAGCGGCAGCAGCTCACCGGTCGCCGGAACGACGAGGGCCAGCTCGTCGGACAGCAGGCGCCAGCCGCTGAACAGCAGGGCAGCGCACAACGTGCTCTTGCCTGACCCGGAGGGCGCGGGCAGCAACAGCGCGCGGCCGTTCCTCTCGAGCACCGCCGCGTGCAACGTGAGATGTTGATGGCACAGGCCGTACACGCACCAGTTCAGCCCCCATTCAAGCAGCGGGAATCCCTGGTCGCCCGGCAGCGGGTTGAAGGGTTCCTCGCCCTCGAACTCGAAGACGACCTGCGGACGCCACAGCGCACGCACGCCGGTCGGCCGGCGCACAGAGACGTCGAAATCGACGAAACACTCGTCGGCTGCCACATCGTGGTGACGGTATAGCGCGGCCACCGCTTCAGCCACCTCCGGCAGGGGTGAGCGCAAGCGGGCTACGTACGGGCCCATGCGCAGGCGCAGGCCGCCGCCCTCGCGGCGCGTCAGTGCGCGGCGGATCTCATCGCTTGGCGTCTGCCCCAGGATCGGCATCATCCTCGACTCGCTGTAGCAGGCCGGATTGGATCAAGCCTTCGATGATGCGCTGCAGGTCTTCGCCGATCGCAGGGTCCGCCGCGAGCTCGAGGCCGAGAGCGTGCGCAATCTCGCGCAGGCTCATGCCGGCGGGCTGGACCGCCGCGGCGTGCACGATCTCCAGAGCCTCGACTTCGACGAGGTGCGTGACGCCGGCAGGCTGCACCAAGACCACGGCTGTCGGTTCGCCCGGCCAGTGGCGCACCACCAAGCCGGGCGCCGACTTGAAGCGGTTCATCGGGCCATGGTCACCGGCCGTCCTGTCGCCGGCCCGTGGCCGGCCGGGCTGCCGCGGGTGAGACAGCGCGGCTTCAGAGCGGCATCGAGTAGTTCAGCTGGAAGCGCAGCCAGGCAACGAGCTGGTGCGAGCTCCAGTGGATGCCCGAGGCCGGCAGGACGTACGAGTTGCCGTTGCTCTTGAAGTTGCGCCAGATCGAGCCCAGGTAGACGGGGCTGACGTTGCCGGCCGGCGAGCGCATGTAGCCTTGCGTGATGCTGAGATACAGGGCAATCACGTGCTGCAGCACGCCCCGCTCGCCGCTGGTGGCGATGCCATTCGGATCGCAGAGCACCTGCCGCAGCGTCTTGCTGTTGTACCAGGAGGAGGTCCACCCGAAAGCCTTCGACACCTGCGGCTCGACGCACGCGAGGTTGCTGTTCTCATAGCAGGCCTTGCGCCAATCCTCCACCGTGCGCGTTGCGCAGTTCACGATCGAGACGTTGGGATTACGGCTCTTGAAGGTCGCCACCGAAACGAACGACGACGCCACGACGCACGAACTGGAGGCCGCGACCGGGTTGCTGACGAGCGTCAGAAGGACCGGCGAGGCGCCCGCCCCGGCGCGAAGCAAGGCCCGCCGGTCGAGGCGCACGCGAGCGCTCTCGGCAGGCAGCTGCGCCGACGATCCAAACTGAGCCTTCTCTTCCATGATCAACCCCGCCGATGAACCAGCCTCGGTCGGGAAATTGTAGGAGAGCGCCGCCGGCGATGGGCTGAATCAGGCCCCGCACTCACGGGAGTGTGGCGACCGACGCGTCACTGGTAACGGTTCCGGCCGAAGGCGCGAGGTGGCCGTCGTCATGGGCGAAGTTGGCACGAGCGTTGCTTGTGGCGGTTTTCGGGAGACATCCCGCCGGAGCTGCCTTCGCTGATCTGCAGAGCACTCGGGCGGCCGGCCGCGGAAGGCGCGCGCAGCAGCACCGAAGTGCGTGCGCTGTCGCCCACGCCGGCACGCGATCTGAGCAATCCGGTGCAAGACGCACGCCCGCGCGTGGCAGGGCGCCTTGTCCCTGTGTGATCATCGCTGTAAGGTCCGGCCTCCGCGCGTTGCGGGATGCGGGTGGATGTCCGCGGCCCGATATCGCTGCCGGCCGAATTGCCGGAAGCTGGGCCACGCGCGGGCTGTCCGGGGCGGGATGGGTGCCTCTTCCGGCCGGCGCGAGCCCTTTGTCCCTTGGAGACCAGCGTTGTTCAACCTCAAGCGCCACAGTGGAATGGGGGCTGCCTGCCGCGAGTCGCAAGCTCGGCGGGCGCCGCGAGCCGGCTGGATCGCCACGCTGGCGGCCATCGTCCTTTCGGCTTGCGGGGCAGTGGGCGGCCATCCGCCTGCGCCAGCCACGGCCAGCGCCGCCGACTACAGCTACGTGATCGGCGCCGGCGACACGTTGTCGATCATCGTCTGGCGCAATCCCGAGCTGTCGCTGACGGTGCCGGTTCGGCCCGACGGCAAGATCTCCGCGCCGCTGGTCGACGAGCTCGTGGCGCAGGGCAAGACCTCGACGGCGGTGGCGCGGGACATCGAGAAGCGCCTCGCGACCTTCGTCCGGGACCCCGTCGTGACGGTGATCGTCACGAACTTCGTCGGGCCTTTCAGCGAGCAGATCCGCGTCGTCGGCGAGGCGACGCGGCCGCAGTTCCTGCCCTTCCGGCAGAAGATGACGGTGCTGGACGTGATGATCGCCGTGGGCGGACTGACCGACTTCGCCGATGGCAACGCCGCCACCCTCGTCCGCACCTCCGAGGGCAACAAGCTGTACTCCGTGCGCCTGAAGGACCTGGTACGCCGGGGCGACGTCTCGGCCAACGTCGAGATGCGACCGGGCGACATCCTGATCATTCCGCAGAGCTTCTTCTGATGCGGGGTGTTCGAGACATCTCGCGTCGAACGGTTTGAACGGCATGCACGAGATCATCAACCAGGTCTTGGACGTCCTGCGCGGAATGTGGCGCTTCCGCTGGCCGGGGCTCGTCGTCGCGTGGGTCGTCGCCGTCGTCGGCGTGGTCGTGGTCTGGCGCATCCCGGATCAGTACGAGGCCTCGGCTCGCGTGTTCGTCGACACCGACTCCATCCTCAAGCCGCTGATGGCGGGGCTGGCCGTGCAGCCCAACGTTGAGCAGCAGATCGCGATGCTGAGCCGCACGCTGATCAGCCGCCCGAACCTCGAGAAGCTGGTCCGCATGGCGGACCTGGATCTGAAGAACCAGACCCGGGCCGAGCAGGACGCGCTGATCGTGCGCCTGCAGAAGGGCATCACGATGCGTTCGGCCGGGCCCGGTGGTCCGAACCTGTACCTGATGTCCTACCGCGATCCCGAGCCCGAGCGAGCGAAGCGCGTGATCCAGTCGCTGGTGTCGATCTTCGTCGAGTCGGGCATGGGAGCGAGCCGCAAGGACACCGACTCCGCGAAGTCCTTCCTCAGCGAACAGATCAGGATCCACGAGGCCCGCCTCGAGGAGGCCGAGGCGCGGCTGAAGGAGTTCCGCCTGCGCAACATCGACCGGCAGGGGGCGGACGGCCGGGACGTGGCGACGCGCATCGCCGAGATCAACACGCAGCTGGAGACCGCGCGCCTGCAGCTTCGCGAGGCGGAGCGCGCGCGCGACGCCGCGAAGCGCCAGCTGGCCGAAGCGCGTGGGCAGGCCCCGAGCACCGCGCTGCCGGACCTGCTCGCGCAGCACCGGCCCGGTGGCCCCGGAGATGCCGCGCCCGCAGGGTCGTTCGCGACGCCGGAGATCGACGCCCGCATCCAGGAGCAGCGTCGCAACCTCGATGGCCTGCTGCAGCGCTTCACGGATCGGCACCCCGACGTGCTGAACGCGCGCCGCCTGATCGACGAGCTGGAGGAACAGAAGCGGCGCGAGGTGGCCGAACTGCAGCGCCGCGCGCGCGCGGCGGCCGAGGCGGCGGCGCGGGTGGCCGCGGCCGCGCCGCGCGGCGCGCCCACCGAGAGCCTGGCGGCGCAGGAGATGGGCCGCATGCTCGCGACGGCGGAGGTGCAGGTTGCCGCCATGCAGGCACGCGTGGACGAGTACTCGGCCCGCCTGGCCCAGGTGCGGCAACAACTGAAGACTGCACCGCAGATCGAGGCCGAAGCGGCGCAGTTGAATCGCGACTACGCCGTCATCCGGAGGAACTACGAAGACCTGGTTGCGCGTCGGCAGGCCGCCGTGATGTCCGGCGAGCTCGACGTTGCCACGGGCGTGGCCGAGTTCAAGCTGATCGACCCGCCGCGAGTGACGCCGCAACCCGTGTCGCCGAACCGGCTTCTCTTGCTGCCCGCGGTGCTGTTCGCCTCGTTGGCGCTGGGGGCGGCCTTTGCGTTTGCGGCGACGCAGGTGCGTCCGACCTTCGGTCATGCCGACCAGTTGCGGCGATTCACGGCCCTGCCCGTGCTCGGCGTCGTCTCGGCCCTCGTGACCGATGCCGACCGACGTCGCGAGCGCCGGTCGATGTTCCGTTTCGTCACCGCTTCCGGCGGTCTGGTGGGCGTCTTCATCGCCGGCCTCATCGCGATGATCGTCCTGAACCGGTACGGAGCCTGAACGATGAGCGCCATGGGAGAGGGCACCAGCTGCGGGTGCGCCTGCCGCGCGGAGGGTGGGCGGTGAGCAGCCTGATCGAGCAGGCCGCGAAGCGGCTGGAACAGCTGCGCCAGGCCGGCTTCGAGGTTCCGGGTACCGACGACGCTCACCCGGTGCCCGCGGTGGGGCGACAGGCGCCCGCCACGGCCGCCCCCACCCCCGTGGTTCCCGGAGTCGGTGCGCGCACGGCGCCGGCGGTCGGGCCTCTTCCCGCAGCGCCCGTGAGGAACGGCACCGGCGCGGGCACCGCGCCTGCCGCCGCAGCGGCGGAACAGGCGCGGCGTGCCGAGCTGCAGCCGGGCTCGCGCCGGGTGGAGCTCGATCTGGTCGCGATCGGCGCTTCCGGCATCGTCACTCCGAGTGCGCCGCGCACGCGGCTGGCCGACCAGTACCGGGTGATCAAGCGGCCGCTGATCTCGAACGCCATGGGCAAGAGCGCCGCGTCGATCCGCCATGCCAACCTGGTCATGGTGACGAGCGCGCTGGCCGGCGAGGGAAAGAGCTTCACCGCGATCAACCTGGCGATGAGCATCGCAGCCGAGCTCGACCGCACGGTGATGCTGGTCGACGCCGACGTGGCCCGGCCTTCGGTGCTGCGCATCCTTGGCCTGCCGCCCGGGCCGGGCCTGCTCGAGCTGCTCGAAGGCAAGGCTCAGATGTCCGACGTCCTGCTGCGCACCAACGTCGACAAGCTGACGCTCCTGCCCAGCGGCTCGCCGCACCCGCGTGCCACCGAGCTGCTTGCCAGCGACGCGATGGTGCGCCTGCTCGACGACATGGCCACGCGGTACCCGGAACGGCTCATCATCTTCGACTCGCCGCCGCTGCTGCTGACGACCGAGTCGCGTGTGCTCGCCACGCACATGGGCCAGATCGTCGTCGTGGTCCGTGCCGACAGCACGCTGCAATCCACGGTGCAGCAGGCCCTGGCGACGATCGAGTCCTGCCCGGTGAAGTTGATGCTGCTCAACATGGCCAAGGCCGATGGCGGCGGCGGCTATGGCCACGACTACGGCTACGGATACGGCTATGGCTACGGCTACGGCTACGGCTACGGCGAGGGCGGTGTCGCCGGAGCGGGCGCCTCGGTGGCGCCTGCAGCGGCCGAGTCCGCCGACATGGCTGCGCAGCGGCCCACAGACCCGTCCGGCGAGAAGGTCAAGGTCTGACCGACGTGGCCCGGTTTGCCTCTCCGGGGAAACCTCGAGCGAGACCCCAGGATCTGCGGCGTGGTCGCGAGGTCCTGCTCGGGCCGCTTGCGCTCGCCTGTGCCTGTGCGGCTCACGCGCAGCCTGCGCCGCCGGCGGCTCCCGAGGCGCAGGGGCCGCGAACCTTTGCCATCAGCAGCGGCCTGACGCTGGAGGGAAGCGTTGTCGACATCGCCGACCGGCCGCTGGGCAGCGGCAGCGAGGCGGTCGTCCGGGCGATCCCCAGCGTGACGATGGCGCACCGCCAGGGCCGCCTGCAGGGCGCGCTGATCTACAGCGGTGAACTGGTCAGCCGCCGCGGCATCGACGACCGCCAGGACACCGTGTTCCTCAACAGCCTGAGCGCCAACTACCTGCTCGAGGCGATCGAGGGCATCGGATTCATCGACGCGCGCGCCAGCATCACCCAGCAGAACCTGTCGCTGGTGGGTACGCCCGTGCAGGCCGTCGAGACCACCGACAACCGCAACGAGGTGCGTGCGCTGTCACTTTCGCCTCACTTGCGCGGGCGGCTGGGCTCGTTCGCTGAGTACGAGTTGCGCGCGGTCGGGACGGCTACGCGGGGCACGCGCGAGGCCACGGGCAACACGGACGTGCTGCAAGGATCGTTCGCGCTCGGTTCCCCGCGCAGCCGCGCGGTGTTCGGCTGGCGGGTCTCGGGCGTACGCCAACGCGTGGAGTTCCACGCCGCCGCGGCGCCGACGGTGACCGACCGCGCGAGCGCGGAGGTGGCGCTGCAGCCGGACATCGACTGGCGCTTCACGGTCAGCGGCGGCGTCGAGCGCACCGACGTGGTCGGCGCGTTCCGCCAGGAGTACGAGAACTACGGCGTCGGCGCGCAGTGGACGCCGTCGCCGCGCACCACAGTGGCCGTGCAGGGCGAAGAGCGCTACTTCGGGCGCGGCCACCGGCTGAGCGTCTCGCACCGCTTCTCGCGCAGCACCTTGCGCCTGACGAGCGCGCGCGACCTCAACATCGCTCACGACGGGCTGATCTTAGGGCGGCCCGTGACGCTGTACGAGCTGTACTACGCGCAGCTCGCCGATGCCGTTCCCGACCCGGTGCAGCGCGACCAGCTGGTGCTGGGCCTGATCGCGGCCACCGGCCGCGACCGCAACGAGATCGTCAACGGCGGTCTCATCGCCAGCAGCGGCGTCACGATAGAGCGGCGGCGCGAGCTGCTTTGGACCTGGGCCGGTTCGCGCCTGACGATAAGCATCTCCGCCTTCGGCTTGGACTCCGAGCGCGCCGATCGAGGGGGCGTCAATCCCACCGGCCCCAATGACAACGTCAGGCAACGGGGCTACAGTGGTGGAGCTGGGTGGCGGCTCACGCCGAGCACGAACATCAATGCCGCGGGCGCGCGGACGATGAGCAGAGAGCGCGTATTGCAGCAGCGCGTCGACCTGAAAGCGCTGTCGTTCGGCCTGACCAGCCAGCTGGGCAGGCGTACGACCGGGTCGCTGAGTGCGCGCTACTCGGTGCTTAACGGAGCCACCGAGACCTTCCGCGAGACCGCCCTCACGGGCTCCATCAGCCTGCGGTTCTGATGCCATGTACGAAGCCTTCTACGGGCTGAACGTCAAGCCGTTCCAGCTCAACCCCGACCCCGCCTTCTACTTCGCCAGCAAGCAGCACCGGCGTGCCAAGGCCTACCTCGAGTACGGCGTGTCGCGCAACGAGGGCTTCATCGTCGTCACCGGCGAGATCGGTGCCGGCAAGACGACCGTGCTGCGTTCGCTCATCGAAGGGCTGCAGGGCAGCAACATCATCACCGGCCACCTCGTGACGACGCAGCTCGGTGCCGAGGACACGCTGCGCATGGTGGGCGCGGCCTTCGGCTTCCGCGTCAAGGACGTGCCCAAGAGCGAGCTGCTGATCACGCTCGAGGCCTTCCTCATCAGCCAGACGAGCAAGGGCAAGCGCTGCCTGCTCATCGTCGACGAGGCGCAGAACCTGACGCCGCGCGCCGTGGAAGAGCTGCGCATGCTCAGCAACTTCCAGTTCGGCAACCAGGCGCTGCTGCAGAGCTTCCTCGTCGGCCAGCCCGAGTTCCGCGAGATCCTGCAGCGGCCCGAGATGGAGCAGTTCCGCCAGCGCGTCGCCGCCACCTGCCACATCGGCCCGCTCGACAAGGACGAGACACGGGCCTACATGGAGCACCGCATCAAGTGCGCCGGCGGCACCGGCAAGCCGACCTTCGAGCCGGTGGTGTTCGACGAGATGCACAAGGCGAGCGGCGGCATCCCGCGGCGCATCAACGGCCTGGCCGACCGGCTGCTGCTCGCCGGCTTCCTGGCCGAGCGCACGCACCTCACGGCCGCCGACCTCGCCGAGGTGGTGCGCGAGGTCAACGCCGAGAACGAGGTGCCGCAGCGCAAGCAGCCGCAGACCGTGGCCGTGTCGCCGGCCGGCGAGCCGATGATGCCCGGGGGCCTGGCCGGTGCCGTGCTCGACCTCGACCTGACCAACCTCGACCTGGCACCCGAGAAGGCCGAGGACATGTCGCGCCAGCTGGCGCAGCTCACGGCCGACCAGCGCGGCGACCAGCTGCAACGCCTCGAGCGCAGCCTGCTTCGCCTGGAGCGCACCAACCTGCAGACGCTGGCGCTGCTGCAGAAGCTCGTCGACGCGCTGGCCGCCAAGCGCCCGGCGGCCGCCGCGAAAGCAGAGCGGGCGGAGCGAACCGAGCGGCCCGAGACGCCGGCCGCACCCGAGGCCGCGCCGCCGCGGCCGGAGCGAGCGCGCCAGGAGAAGCCCGACGCGCGGAAAAAGTGACGCTGCGCGTCGTGCCATGCCTCACGGGCCGGACGCAACGGCTGCACTGACCGCACCGGGGAGACGGTAAAACAGCGGGCGGGCTGCGCACTGGCCCGCGCCATGCCGGAGTTCCTTGTCCCTGGCGCCTGCCAGCCCGGGGCGCAGGCCGGGCCACGTGCAAGCACCCGACCGCCATTGCCCACCGATGCTCGCCCCCGCGATCACCAATGCCCTGACGATCGACGTCGAGGACTACTTCCAGGTCTCTGCCTTCGCGCCCTACATCCGGCGCGACGAGTGGGATCGGCGCGAGTGCCGGGTCGAGCGCAACGTGGGCCGCATCCTCGACCTGCTCGCCGAGCGCGGCACGCAGGCCACGTTCTTCACGCTGGGCTGGGTGGCCGAGCGCTATCCGCAGCTCGTGCGCCGCATCGTCGCCGAAGGGCATGAACTGGCCAGCCACGGCTACGGGCACGAGCGCGCGAGCGACCTCGACCACAAGGCCCTCGCCGACGACGTGACACGAGCCAAGAAGATCCTCGAGGACCTCGCCGGCGCGCCGGTGCTCGGCTACCGCGCGCCGAGCTTCTCCATCGGCACCGGCAACCTGTGGGCCTTCGACGTGCTGGCCGAAGCCGGCTACCGCTACAGCAGCAGCATCTACCCGATCGCGCACGACCACTACGGCATGCCCGACTCGCCGCGCTTCGCCTACCGCGTCGGCGCCGGCCTGCTTGAGGTGCCTGTCACCACGGTGCGGCTGCTCAACCGCAACCTGCCCAGCAGCGGCGGCGGCTACTTCCGGCTGCTGCCCTATGCGCTCAGCCGCTGGCTCATCGGGCGCGTCAACGCCAGCGACCGCGAGCCCGCCGTCTTCTACTTCCATCCCTGGGAGATCGATCCCGGCCAGCCCCGCGTCGACGGCATCGATGCCAAGACGCGCTTCCGCCACTACGTGAACCTGCCGCGCATGGAAGCGAAGCTGCAGCAGCTGCTGCAGGACTTCCGCTGGGGGCGCATGGACCACATCTTCCTGCCCCGGCTGCCCGACGCCGGCGCGCGCGCCTGAGCCGGCGCGCCGCCCGCCGGCCAGCGCGACAGGACCGTTCGGCGACCAGCCGCACCCCACCGTGCCGACGATCGACAGACTGGACGCGCGCGACACGCGCCAGGCCGCCGCGTGGGACGAATTCGTCATGGCCTGCCCACGGGCCACCTTCTTCCACCGCAGTGCGTGGCAGCGCATCCTGGAGCGGGTGTTCCAGCATCGCACGCACTACCTCTTCGCTGTTGCGGACAACCGAATCACCGGCGTGCTGCCGCTGGCGCACGTGAAGAGCTTCCTGTTCGGCAATGCGCTGACGAGCCTGCCGTTCGCGGTCTATGGCGGTGTCGCCGCCGCCGACGAAGCCTCGGCCGAGGCACTCGAGGCGGAGGCTCAGCGCCTGGCGCAGCGGCTCGGCGTGCAGCACCTGGAGCTGCGGCACATGCAGCGCCGCCACGCGGACTGGCCGCTGCAGGATCTGTACGTCACCTTCCGCAGGCCGATCAGTGCCGACGACGAGGCGAACATGCAGGCCATTCCGCGCAAGCAGCGCGCGATGGTGCGCAAGGGCATCAAGAACGAGCTGCGGGGAGAGATCGACAGCGGTGCCGAGCGTTTCTTCGCGCTCTATGCCGACAATGTCCACCGCCACGGCACGCCGGCGCTGCCGCGGCGGTACTTCGAGGCGCTTCGGCACGAGTTCGGCCCCGATTGCGAGGTGCTCACCGTTGCGGCCAAGGACGGCCGGCCGCTGTCCAGCGTGCTGACGTTCTACTTCCGCGACGAGGTGCTGCCGTACTACGCGGGCGACGACGTGGCTGCGCGGGAGCTCGCGGCGAACGACTTCAAGTACTGGGAGCTGATGCGCCGTGCCGCGGCACGCGGCTGCACGCTCTTCGACTACGGCCGCAGCAAGGTCGGCACGGGGCCCTATCACTTCAAGAAGAACTGGGGCTTCGAGCCGCAGCCGCTGGCCTACGAGTACCGCCTGTACAAGCGCGACGCGGTGCCGCAGAACAACCCGGCCAACGCGAAGTACAAGCTGATGATCGAGACCTGGCGCAAGCTCCCGCTCGGCTTTGCCAACTGGCTCGGGCCCTACGTGGTCCGTTCTCTGGGTTGAGGGCAGGCATGGCCCGGCTCCTGTTCCTGCCGCATCGGCTGCCCTACCCGCCGGACAAGGGCGACAAGATCCGCTCGTACCACCTCCTGCGCCACCTGGCGGCGCGGCACGAGGTGACGCTGGCGACGTTCGTGGATGACGCGGCCGACGAGGCCCACCTCCCGACCGTTCGTCGGTGGTGCAGCGACGCGATCTTCGCTCGCCTGCACCCGCGCCGCAGCCGCCTCTACAGCATTGCGGCGCTGCTGGCCGGCGGCCCGATGACGCTGCACTACTACCACGACGCGGGCCTCGAGCGGGGCGTGCGTGAGCTGGCTGCCCGCCGGCGCTTGGATGCCGTGGTCGTCTTCTCCTCCTCGATGATGCCGTACGCGGAGGCTGTCCGGGACGCTGCCGGGCCGCGCCTGCCGATCCTGCTCGACCTCGTGGACGTCGACTCAGCGAAGTGGACCGCCTACGCGCCGCGGCATCGCTGGCCGCTTTCGTGGCCACTGGCCCGCGAGGGTCGCACCTTGCTCGCGTACGAGCGGCGGGCCGTGGCGCAGGCGAGCGCCTCGTTCCTGTGCACCGAGCAGGAGCGCGATCTCTTCTTCGAGCTGGCTCCGGAGTGCCGCGGGCGCGTGGACGTGCTGCGCAACGGCGTCGATGCGGACCTGTACAGCCCGGATCCGGCGCGCGCGTCGCCGTTCGATCCGGCGGAACAAGCCATCGTCTTCACCGGCGCGATGGACTACTGGCCGAACGTCGACGCCGTCTGCTGGTTCGCGCGCGACATGCTGGGCCCGCTGCGACGCCAGTTCCCGGCCGCGCGCTTCTACGTCGTCGGCCGCAACCCGACGCCGGCCGTGCGCCAGCTGGCGGGCGACGCCATCACCGTCACCGGTACGGTGCCCGATGTGCGCCCGTACCTTCAGCATGCAGCAGCCGTCGTGGCGCCGCTGCGCGTCGCGCGCGGGATCCAGAACAAGATCCTCGAGGCCATGGCGATGCAGCGGCCCGTCGTCGCGGCCGTGTCCTGTGCCGCGGCACTGGATGCCCAAGCCGGCCGGCACCTGTTAGCCGCCGCCGACGCGCATGACTACGTGAGCGCCCTGCAGCAGTTGCTGGCGCAGCCGGCGCAGGCGGCTGCGATGGGTGCTGCCGGCCGTGCCCACGTGCTGGCCACCTACTCGTGGGCGGGAAGCCTGCGGGTGCTCGACGAGCGGCTCGCCGAAGCGGTCTGCCGCCGCGGGGACGAAGGCGGCGCATCGTTCGCGCCTATGCCGGCACGCGTGGCCGCTACCGTTGCCGGTGACGAGCCGTGAGTGCGGACTCGGTGAGCACCGCGGGTGCGTCGCACCGGTCCTGGCCCGTGTCGGCGCTGCCGACGCTCGCGCCGCTGTTGGCCGCCTTCGCCGTTGTACTCATCACCTTCCGCGGCACGTTCAGCGCCATGGTGGAGATCTGGTCGCGCTCGGACACGTTCGCGCACGCCTTCCTCGTGCCCCCCATCACGCTGTGGCTGGCATGGCGGCTGCGCCGCTCGCTGAGTGGCGTGGCGGTCGCAGGTTCGCCGGCCTGGCTCGTGCCGATCGGCGCCGCCTGCCTGCTGTGGCTGCTCGGCCAGCTGGCAGGAGTGGCGGCGGCGACCCAATTCGCCGCCGTTGCGGTGCTCGTGCTCACCGTGCCCGCCGTTCTGGGCACGGCTGTCGCCCGCCGGCTCGTCTTTCCGCTCCTGTTCCTCTTCTTCTGCGTGCCGATCGGGGACTTCCTCGTCGACCCGATGATGGTCGCCACCGCCGACTTCACGGTGCTGGCCCTGCGGCTGTCGGGCATCCCCGTCTACCGCGAGGGGCTGACGTTCGTCATCCCGTCGGGCAACTGGTCCGTGGTCGAAGCCTGCAGTGGCGTGCGCTACCTCATCGCCTCGTTCATGGTCGGCACGCTGTTCGCGCACCTCAATTTCCGCTCCCGCCGGCGCCAGCTGCTGTTCATGACCTTCTCGCTGCTGGTGCCCATACTGGCCAACTGGGTGCGCGCCTACATCATCGTCATGCTGGGGCACCTGTCGGGCAACAAGCTCGCCGTGGGTGCCGACCACCTCATCTACGGCTGGCTCTTCTTCGGGGTCGTGATCTTCATTATGTTCGCCATCGGCGCTCGGTTCGCCGACGTGGCAGCGCCTTCCGACCCGGGGGGCTATGGCGCCCCGGCCCTCCAGGTCGCGCCGCCGCAGGCCGCAGGTGCCTGGCGGCAGGCCCGCTCGTTGTGGCTGGCCGCCGCGGCGGCGAGCGTCGTCGTGCTGGTCGCGCAGGCGGCGTGGTGGCGCCTGGACCATCCATCGGGCGCCGGCAGCGTGCGGCTCGAGCTGCCGGCGGGCCTGCCGGGGGGCTGGGCAGCGAGCGAGATGCGGGTGTCCAGCTGGTCGCCGAGCTATCTCAACCCGAGCGCCGTGGCGGCGCGAACCTACCGCAACGGCGCTGCCGCGGTCGGCGTGTGGATCGGCTACTACCGCGACCAGGGGTTCGAGCGCAAGCTGATCACCTCGACGAACGTGCTCGTGCCGCAGGGCGCAACCGACTGGCTGCCCCTGGGCACGACGACGCGCTCGCTGCGACCGGGCGGCGAAGACAAAGCCGCGGTCACGCTGCGCGCGAGCCGCCTGCGCTCGCCTGCCGACCTGAACGTCGGTGCGCAGCATCGGCTTCTCGTCCTGCAGGTCTACCGGTTCGGCGGCAGCTACGAACACGCCGATGCCCGCGCCAAGCTGCGCCTGGCCCTGCTCCGGCTGGTCGGCCGCAGCGACGACAGCGCGGTGCTGATGTTCTTCGCCGAGACCGACGAGCGCGGCAACGGCGCGGCCGCGCTGGAACGTTTCGTCTCCGACCATCTGGGTGTGTTTGCCTCCGTCGTCGACGGGGCGGCCGCTGTTCGATGAGAGCACGCTGCGGGCTCGTCGAATCCGGAGCCGAACCGCGCCCCTCGATTCCTTCCATGCTCGTGAACAGGAACCTCCCCTCATGAACACCCTCGCAGTCATCGGCCTCGGCTACGTCGGCCTGCCCCTCGTCGTCGAGTTCGGCAAGCACATGCGCACGATCGGCTTCGACATCGCAGAACAGAAAGTGGCCGCCTGCAAGCGCGGCACCGACCCCTCGCGCGAGCTTCCCGACAGCGAACTGACCGCCGCCAGGCACGCCGTGTACACCAGCGACCCGGCCATGCTCGCCGAGGCCGACGTCATCATCGTCGCCGTTCCCACGCCGGTGGACGAGGCGCACATCCCCGACTTCAAGCCGCTCATTGGCGCCAGCACCAGCGCCGGCCGGCACATGAAGAAGGGCGCCATCGTCGTCTACGAGAGCACCGTCTACCCCGGCGCCACCGAGGAGGTGTGCATCCCGGTGCTCGAGCGCGTGTCGGGAATGAAGTGGAAGCGGGATTTCAACGTCGGCTACAGCCCCGAGCGCATCAACCCCGGCGACAAGGAGCACACGCTCACCAAGATCCTGAAGATCGTCTCCGGCGACACGCCCGAGACGCTGGACAAGGTGGCCAGGGTCTACGAGAAGATCATCGTCCCGGGCGTGCACCGCGCCAGCAGCATCAAGGCGGCCGAAGCGGCCAAGGTGATCGAGAACACGCAGCGTGACCTCAACATCGCGCTGATGAACGAGCTGGCGATCATCTTCGACAAGATCGGCATCGACACCAGCGAGGTGCTCGAGGCCGCCGGCACGAAGTGGAACTTCCTCAAGTTCAAGCCCGGCCTCGTGGGCGGCCACTGCATCGGCGTCGACCCGTACTACCTCACGCACAAGGCCGAGATGCTGGGCTTCCACCCGCAGGTCATCCTGGCCGGCCGCCGAATCAACGACGGCATGGGCAAGTTCGTCGCCGAGCAGACGATCAAGAACCTCATTGCCTGCGGCAGCTTCATCAAGGGTGCGCGCGTCAACGTGCTCGGCCTGACCTTCAAGGAGAACTGCGGCGACCTGCGCAACAGCAAGGTCATCGACATCATCCGCGAGCTGCAGAGCTACGGGGTCGAGGTCTCGGTCACCGACCCGCAGGCCGAGGCCGAGGAAGCGATGCACGAGTACGGCGTGCGCCTGCTGCCCTGGAAGGACCTGCCGAAGGCCGACGCCATCGTCGCTGCGGTGTCGCACCGCGAGTTCATGAACCTCGGCCCGCCCGACATCGCCGCCAAGCTCTCGAAGGGGGGTGCCTTCATCGACGTGAAGGCGGCGTTCGACCAGAAGGCGCTGTCGGCCGCCGGCTTCCGCGTCTGGCGGCTGTGAGCGAGGGCTCGGTGGCGCGCCTGGTCGTCTTTACCGGTGACCCGTCGTACTCGGTTCGCAAAGGCATCATCGACATCGACGAAGCCCTACCCGGCCTGGCTTGGCTAGTGCTGTGGCACAGGCCGCGCAAGTCGATCGGGCAGCTGCTGAAGAACCAGCGAACGAACCTGCGCCGCAACGGCTGGCGATGGGTTCCATATCAAGCCGGGAACCTGCTGCGCCGACTTCTGCCGTCGCCGTCTCCCGGCGCCACAAGCGCGAGGGCTCCGGGCCGCGAGTACACACTTCAGGCACTTCGAGCGCGGCCCAACCTGCGTGTGGTGGAAGTCGACGATGTGCACGGCCCGGCCGCACAGGACGAGCTGAAGCGCTTCGCACCGCAGCTTGGCCTGTCGCTCGCCGCCCCGATACTGAGAGCCTCGACCTTTGCCGCGCCGGCGCGCGGAACGCTCAACCTGCACAAGGGCAAGGTGCCCGAATACCGTGGCATGCCGCCCGCGTTCTGGGAGATGTGGAATCACGAATCATCGGTGGGCTGTACGGTGCATTGGGTTGACGAGCGACTTGACACCGGTCGCGTCATGGCCGAGGCAACGCTTGCCGTGGCCCCGGCCAGCAGCGTGCGCGGCTTGCAGCTGCAGCTCGACGAGGTGGGCAGCGCGCTGATGCTCCAAGCCGTCCGCGACGCGCTCGCCGGCAGTGCAGAGGGGAATGAGCAGCCACCCTATACAGGCAAGGCGCATCGCAAGCCCACGCTCGCGCAGGTGGACAAGCTGGCGCGGCGCGAGCGGGCGAGCGAGGCCGCGCTCGTCGCCAACGCCGGCGGCGTACCGGCGTGGCAACGGACCCTGCGTCACCACCTGCACGGCGGCATGCGCCTGGGCGCGCGGCTGTCCGGCAGTCTGCGCGCACCGCGCGTGACGGTGCTGCTGTACCACCGCGTCAGCGACGACGTGCGCGACAACCTCACTGTCGGCATCGCCCAATTCGACCGCCAGATGCAGCTGCTGCGTGAACACTGCGATGTGCTCGCCATCGAGGAGGTGCTGGCGATGCGCGAAGTGCCCGCGTCACGCCGGCCGCTGGTGGCCGTGACTTTCGACGACGGCTACCGCGACAACTACGATCATGCCGTGCCGTTGCTGCGCCGGCACGGCGTGCCGGCGGCCTTCTTCGTCAGCACCGGCATCGTGGCGTCGGATGGCCGCTTCCCGCACGACGTGAAACGCGGCAATCCATGGGTTCCGGTGATGGACTGGGAGCAGATGCGGCGCATGCGCCGCTGGGGTTTCACGCTCGGCTCACACACGGTGAGCCACATCGACATGGTCGCGTCGCCAGCCGAACTCGTGCGCGACGAACTCGTGCGCTCGCGTGACGACCTCAAGCGCGAGCTCGACGTGCGCGAGCCGATCCTCGCCTATCCCTACGGTGGCCGCCAGCACATGAACGCTGAGCGCCTGCAATGGGTTCGCGAGGCGGGTTACGTTGGATGCTTGTCGGCGTACGGCGGCACCAACCTGCGGACGGTGGACCGTTTCAACGTGCTCCGACGCGGCATCCACTGGGAATTCAGCGACCGCGCCTTCCTCGTGCAGACGCTGGGATGGTAATGGCGCGCTCTGCCGAGGCGCCCCCCCCGCTGGTGGTGCACGTGATCCATCATCTCGTCATCGGGGGCATGGAGAACGGGCTCGTCAACATCATCAACACGATGGCCGAGACAGCGTATCGCCATGCCGTGCTGTGCATCGAGGACTTCTCCGACTTTCGGCAGCGCATCCACCGCCCGGATGTGCAGGTGTACGCACTGAACCGATCCCGCATCGGCACTTGGGCGCTGCGACGTGCCCTGTACGGCCACTTCCGCAGCCTGCGGCCTGCGATCGTGCACTCCCGGGCCATGTCTGGGCTGGACGCCCTCCTGCCCGCCTGTCTTGCCGGCGTTCGGTGTCGTGTGCACGGCGAACACGGCTGGGACGTCGACAACCTACGTGGGCAGCGCATCAAGCCACGCCTGCTGCGCCGCCTGCACGCGCCGATGGTGACCCGCTACGTCGCCGTATCGCGCGATCTCGAGCGCTATCTCGTCCACGGCATCGGCGTGTCGCCCGAGCGCATTACGCACATCTGCAACGGGGTCGACACCGAGCGCTTCGCTCCTGCGCGGGACCGCGACCTGTCGTGGTTGCCAGAGGATTTTAGGCGGCCCGGTGTGCTGCGTGTGGGCACTGTTGGCCGGCTGCAGCCTGTGAAGGATCAGGCGACGCTGTTGCGCGCCTTCGCCGCCTGGCTGGCGCGGGACTCCGGCGCTCGAGCGCAGGCCCGCTTGGTGCTGGTAGGAGACGGACCGCTTGCCGCGCCACTGCGCGAACTCGCGGGCGCGCTTGGCCTTGCTGACCGCTGCTTCTTCGCCGGCGCCAGGCATGACGTACCGCGCACGCTCGGTGCCCTGGATCTGTTCGTGCTCCCATCGCTCAACGAAGGCATCTCAAACACAGTCCTGGAAGCGATGGCCGCCGGCCTGCCGGTGCTCGTGACCGCCGTCGGCGGCAATGTCGAGTTGGTGCCGGACGGAGAGGTGGGAAGACACTTCGTTCCTGGCGATGTCTTCACCTTGGCCGACTTGCTTCAAGCCTATGGTGCGGACATCGGGTTGCGCCGCGCGCACGCGCAGGCTGCGCGCGCGCGCGCGCTGGCGAAGTACAGCCTACCTGTGATGGTGGGCGCCTATCGGCAGCTGTATGACGACCTGATGAGGAAGTGACACAGCGCGCGCGTCGCCCCGGATGCGCCACTTGCCCGTGGTGAATGTCATGCGCAGCAGGCCTTTGGCGGCTCAGCGGAACCCTGCAAGCAAGGCGTCGAATAGCATGCCTGCCGCCTGAACGAGAACGAAGCGCCCCAGCCCCATGTGCGGAATCACCGGCCTCTTCGACACGCGCGGCCAGCGCCCCGTGCTGCACGCGACGCTGCAGCGCATGAACGATGCGCAGTTCCATCGCGGCCCCGACGAGGGCAGCCTGCACATCGAGCCTGGGCTAGGCTTCGGGCACCGGCGGCTGTCGATCATCGACGTCGCCACCGGGCAGCAGCCGCTGTTCAACGAGGACGGCAGCGTCGCCATCGTCTTCAACGGCGAGATCTACAACTTCCAGGAACTGGTGCCCGAGCTGCAGGCGCTCGGGCACGTCTTCCGCACGAAGAGCGACACCGAGTGCATCGTGCATGCCTGGGAGGCCTGGGGCGAGGCCTGCGTCGAGCGGCTGCGCGGCATGTTCGCCTTCGTGCTGTGGGACCGCGACCGGCAGACGCTGTTCATGGCGCGCGATCGACTCGGCGTCAAGCCGTTGTTCTATGCACTGCTCGACGACGGCACGCTGCTGTTCGGCAGCGAGCTGAAGTCGCTGCTGGCGCACGGCGGCCTCAAGCGCGAGATGGATCCGCTGGCGGTGGAGGAGTACTTCGCGCTCGGCTATGTCGCCGAGCCGCGCACGATCTTCCGCCAGGCGAGGAAGCTGCCGCCCGGCCACCTGCTCACCATCGCACGCGGCAAGCCGGTCGGCGAGCCGCGCGAGTACTGGGACGTGCGCTTCACCGGCGACAACCCGGTCGGCCTGGCCGACGCCTGCGACGAGCTGCGGCAGCGGCTGCAGGAGTCGGTGCGCCTGCGCCTCATCTCCGAGGTGCCGCTCGGCGCGTTCCTCTCCGGCGGCGTCGATTCCAGCGCAGTCGTCGCGGCGATGGCGCGCATCGGCAACGGGCCGGTGAACACCTGCTCCATCGCCTTCGACGACCCGCAGTTCAACGAGGCGGCGTTCGCGCAGATGGTGGCCGACCGCTACCACACGCAGCATCACGTGGAGACGGTGCGCAGCGACGACTTCGATCTCGTCGACCGCCTCGCGCACCTGTACGACGAGCCCTATGCCGACAGCTCGGCCATCCCCACCTACCGCGTCTGCCAGCTGGCGCGCCGGCGAGTCACGGTGGCGCTGTCGGGCGACGGCGGCGACGAAAGCTTTGGCGGCTATCGCCGCTACCGCATGCACCTGATGGAAGAGCGCATGCGCTCGGCGCTGCCGATGGGGCTGCGCCGGCCGGTCTTCGGCCTGCTCGGGCGCCTGTACCCGAAGGCCGACTGGGCGCCGCGCGTGCTGCGCGCCAAGACCACCTTCCAGGGCATGGCGCGCACCTCGGTGGAGGCGTACTTCCATTCGATGTCGATCTTCCGCGGCCAGATGCGCGACCAGCTCTTCAGCGACGCCTTCCGGCGCCAGCTCGGCGGCTACCGTGCCCAGGACGTCTTCGAGCGCCACGCCGCGCGCGCCGGCACCGAGGATCCGCTGGCGCTGATCCAGTACCTCGACCTGAAGACCTATCTCGTCGGCGACATCAACACCAAGGTCGACCGCGCCAGCATGGCGCACTCGCTCGAGGTGCGCGAACCGCTGATGGACCACCCGCTCGTCGAGTGGCTGGCGACGCTGCCGGCGTCGCTGAAGATCCAGGGCACCGAGGGCAAGTTCCTGTTCAAGAAGGCGCTCGAGCCGATGCTGCCCAACGACGTGCTGTACCGGCCGAAGATGGGCTTCGCCGTGCCGCTGGCGCGCTGGTTCCGTGGCCCGCTGGCCGAGCGCGTGCGCGACGCCGTGCTCGGCGACCGCCTGGCCGCCACCGGCTGGTTCAACCGCGGCTACCTCGAGCACCTGGTGCGCGACCACCAGGCCGGCCTCAAGGACTACAGCGCGCCGCTGTGGACGCTGCTGATGTTCGAGGCGTTCCTGCGCCACGCCGGCGCCGACGGGGCGCGCAGCGGCCACCCGAGCACGTTGCGCCGCGCCGAAACGGTGGCCGCCACGTGAAGTGGCCTTCGATGCCCGGAGGTCGCTCGCGATGACGGTGCGCGTCCTGCACGTGCTGGATCACTCGATCCCGCTGCACAGCGGCTACACCTTCCGCACGCTGGCGCTGCTGCGCGAGCAGCGTCGGCTCGGATGGCAGACGTTCCACCTCACGAGCCCGAAGCACACCGCGCCCTCGCCCGCCGAGGAGACGGTGGACGGCTGGCACTTCTACCGCACGCTCGTTCCGCAGGGCGCCGAAGGCCCGCGGCTGCCGGGGATCGGCGAGTGGACGCTGATGAAGCAGGTGACGGCGCGCCTGCTGGAAGTGGCGCGCCAGGTGCGCCCCGACATCCTGCACGCGCACTCGCCGGTGCTGAACGCCGTCCCGGCCCTGCGCGCCGGGCGGCAGCTCGGCATCCCGGTCGTCTACGAGGTGCGTGCCTTCTGGGAGGACGCGGCCGTCGACCACGGCACCACCACCGAAGGCAGCATGCGCTACCGCCTGACGCGGCAGCTCGAGACGCACGCGCTGCGGCGCGCCGCGCACGTCTTCACGATCTGCGAAGGGCTGCGCAGCGACATCGTCGCGCGGCGCATCCCGGCCGACAAGGTGACGGTGATCCCGAACGCCGTCGACATCGAGAACTTCGAGCCCGGCGGCCAGCCCGACGAGGCGCTGAAGGCGCGGCTCGGCCTCGCTGGTGCCACCGTGGTGGGCTTCATCGGCTCGTTCTATGCCTACGAAGGCCTCGATCTGCTGCTCGCGGCGCTGCCGCGCCTGCTGGCCGCACGGCCCGAGGTGCGCGTGCTGCTCGTCGGTGGCGGCCCGCAGGAGGCGGCCCTGAAGGCGCAGGCGCGCGCGCTCGGCGTCGAGGACAAGGTCGTCTTCACCGGCCGCGTGCCGCACGCCGAGGTGGGGCACTACTACGACCTCGTCGACGTGCTGGCCTACCCGCGGCACTCGATGCGGCTCACCGAGCTCGTGACACCGCTCAAGCCGCTCGAGGCGATGGCGCAGGGCCGCCTGCTCGTGGCCAGCGACGTCGGCGGCCACCGTGAGCTCATCCGCGACGGCCAGACCGGGCGCCTCTTCCGTGCCGGCGACGCCGGCGCGCTGGCCGCGGCGCTGCTCGGCCTGTTGGGCGAGCGCGCGACCTGGCCGCAGATGCGCGAGGCCGGCCGGCGCTTCGTCGAGGCCGAGCGCAACTGGCGCGCCTCGGCGTCGAACTACCTTCGTCCCTACGGCAGGCTGCTGCCGGCGGCAGCGGCCGCGTTGGCGTGAGCGCGCGGCGATGAGCGAAGTCGGCGCCAGCCACGGCAGCGATGCCACGGCCGGTCCGGTCGACGGCCTTTCGGGCCTGCGCATCGGCCTCGTCGGCCCGCTGCCGCCGCCGGCCGGGGGCATGGCGATGCAGACGCGGCAACTGGCCGAGCTGCTGCGCGGCGCCGGCGCCGAGGTGACGCAGGTGGCCACCAACGCCCCCTACCGGCCCGCCTGGGTGGCGCGCTGGCCCGGGCTGCGGGCCGTCTTCAGGCTCTTGCCCTACCTGGCCGCGCTGTGGCGCGCGGTCGGGCGCAGCGACCTCTTGCACGTGATGGCCAACTCGGGATGGTCATGGCACCTGTTTGCGGTGCCCGCGGTGTGGATCGGCTGGATGCGGGGCGTGCCCGTGCTCGTCAACTACCGCGGCGGCGAGGCCGCGGCCTTCCTGCAGCGCTCGCGCCGGCTCGTGCGCTTCACGATGCGACGCGCCGCCTGCGTCGCCGTGCCCTCGGGCTTCCTGCAGCAGGTCTTCGCCCAGCACGGCATGCACTGCGAGGTGCTGCCCAACATCGTCGACTTGGCGCGCTTCCGCCCGGCCGAGGGCGGGCCGCCCGGCGCGCCGCACCTGCTGGTGGCGCGCAACCTGGAGCCGCTGTACGACAACGCCACGGCGCTGCGGGCCTTCGCCGTCGTGCGCGCCCGCCACCCGGCCGCCCGCATGACGATCGCCGGCACCGGCCCCGAGCAGGGTGCGCTCGGGCAGCTGGCACGCGAGCTCGGCGTGCACGACGCCGTGCGCTTCGCCGGCCGCGTCGAGCGCGACACGATGGCCGAACTGCTGCGCGCCAGCCGCGTGGCGATCAACCCCAGCCTGGCCGACAACATGCCGAACTCGGTGCTCGAGGCGCTGGCCAGCGGTGTACCAGTGGTGAGCACGGCGGTGGGCGGCGTGCCCTTCGTCGTGGCCGACGGCGAGACGGCGCTGCTCGTGCCGCCGGGCGACGCGCATGCCATGGCCGCGGCCGTGCATCGCCTGCTCGCCGACCCGCCGCTAGCCGTGCGCCTGGCCGCCGCCGGCCTGGCCGAGGTGCAGCGCTACACCTGGGCCCGCGTGGCCCCGCGCCTGGCCGAGTGCTACCGCCACGCGCTGGCAACCCGTGGGCCGCGCGTGGCGCGCGCCGCCTGAAGCGGCCTGCGCGCGCCACGATCGCCTGCGCGCTGCCGAGAGGACCGATGTACACCGCACTCGTCTCGTCGCTGATCTTCCCGCTGCAGGAGGTGCTGAAGCGGCACACCACCGTGGCCGTGCGCCGCCGCATGGAGGCGTCGCAGTGGTGGCCGGCGGAGCGCCTGCGCCAGCTGCAGGCCGAGCGCCTGCGCGCCCTGCTCGTCGAGGCCGGCCGCGAGGTGCCGTACTACCGCGACCTGTTCGCACGCATGGGCTTCGATCCGGCCGGCCTGACGCGCCTGGAGGACCTGCGCGCGCTGCCGCTGCTCGACAAGCCGACCATCCGTGCGCACACCGAGGCGCTCAAGCACCCCGGCGCGGTCGGCCTGGCGCGCTTCAACACCGGCGGCAGCTCCGGGCAGCCGCTCGCCTTCTTCATCGGCCGCGAGCGGGTGAGTCACGACGTGGCCGCCAAGTGGCGCGCCACGCGCTGGTGGGACGTGGACATCGGCGATCGCGAAGTCGTGGTGTGGGGCTCGCCGATCGAGCTCGGCGCGCAGGACCGCGTGCGCCGGCTGCGCGACGCGCTGATGCGCACGACGCTGCTGCCCGCTTTCGAGATGAACGAGGTCAAGCTGGACGGCATGGTGCGGAGCATCCGGCGGCTGCGCCCGCGTATGCTCTTCGGCTACCCCTCGGCGCTCAGCCACATCGCGCGCCACGCACGCAAGCGCGGCACGCCGATGAACGACCTCGGCATCCGCGTCGCCTTCTGCACCAGCGAACGCCTGTACGACGCGCAGCGCGAGGCGATCTCCGACGTCTTCGGCTGCAAGGTGGCCAACGGCTACGGCGGGCGCGACGCCGGCTTCATCGCCCACGAGTGTCCGCACGGCGGCATGCACATCACGGCCGAGGACATCGTGCTCGAGATCGTCGACCACGAAGGCCGCCCGGTGCCCGACGGCCAGGCCGGCGAGATCGTCGTCACGCACCTGGCGACGCGCGAGTTCCCGTTCATCCGCTACCGCACCGGCGACATCGCCGTGCGCAGCGAGCGCCGCTGCGCCTGCGGGCGCGGCCTGCCACTGCTCGAGGAGATCCAGGGGCGCAGCACCGACTTCGTCGTCGCCGCCGACGGCACGGTGATGCACGGCTTGGCGCTCATCTACATCTTGCGCGACCTGCCGGGGCTGGACAGCTTCAAGGTCGTGCAGCACACGCGCGAGAAGGTGACGGTGCAGATCGTGCCCGGGCCCGGCTTCGATCCGGCCTGCGATGCCGTCATCGAGCGCGGCTTCAAGCAGCGCCTCGGGCAGCAGGTGGAGGTCGACATCGAGCGCGTCGGGACGATCGAGGCGGAGCGGTCGGGCAAGTTCCGCTATATCGTCAGCCACGTGGCCTCGGCCTGAACGAGGCTAGCGCGGAGGCAACGCCATGCGCGACGTCATCGTCATCGCCATCGTCGTCGTTTGCGCGCTCGTCGCGCTCAGGCGCCCGTGGGTTGGCGTGATGCTGTGGACCTGGCTCAGCATCATGAACCCGCACCGCTTCACCTACGGGCTGGCCTACGAAGCGCCGCTGGCCGCGCTGGCCGCCGCGAGCACGATGGTGGGACTGCTGGCGACGAAGGACAAAAGCTCGCCGTTCAAGGGGACGCCGGTGCGCTGGATGGTCATCTTCATGGCCTGGATGACCATCTCGTGGCTGGGTGGCCTGGACGTGGCAGAGGACTACGCGCAATGGACCAAGGTCATGAAGATCGACGTGATGATCATCGTCGGCCTCGCCTTGCTGCACAGCAAGCTGCACATCATGACGCTCGCGTGGGTGTGCGTCGGGTCGTTGGCGCTGCTGGGCGCCAAGGGTGGCCTGTTCACCGTGGCCACCGGGGGCGGCTATCGCGTCTGGGGACCACCAGGCAGCTTCATCGAAGACAACAACGAGTTCGCGCTGGCGATGGTGATGACGATTCCGCTGCTGCGCTTCCTGCAAATGCAACTGCGCCAGGGCTGGCCGAGGCACGCGCTGACGCTGGCGATGCTGCTGTGCGCCGCTGCGGCGCTGGGCTCGCAGTCGCGCGGTGCGCTGCTCGCGATCAGCGCCATGTTGCTGTTGCTGTGGTGGCGGGGGCGCAGCCGCCTGCTCGGTGGTGCCGTCATGGTCGTGGCCGCGGTCGCGCTGCTCGCGTTCATGCCCGAGACCTGGAGCGAGCGCATGTCGACGATTCAGGAGTACCAGGAGGACCGCTCGGCGCTCGGGCGCATCAGTGCGTGGTGGACGGCGTTCGGCATCGCCCGAACGCATGTCTTCGGCGCCGGCTTCGACGCCGCGCGGCCGGAGTTGTTCCAGCAGTTCTCGCCATATCCTGACTATGTGCATGCCGCGCACAGCATCTACTTCCAGGTGCTGGGCAACCACGGCTTTGTCGGCCTCTGCCTCTTTCTCGGCCTGTTCGCCAGCACCTACGTCTGGGCCGGCAAGCTGCGCACGGAAAGCAGCGTCGACCCGCGCGCGCAGTGGTGCGGCGACCTCGGCGCGATGGCTCAGGTTTCCATCGTCGGCTATGCGGTGGGAGGCGCGTTCCTGAGCCTCGCCTACTTCGACCTGCCGTACAACGTCATGATGCTTGTTGTGCTGGCGCGTGCGTGGGTGCGTGAGCGGGCCTGGGAGCGCGAGAGCGGCACGGCCGGCGCGAACCAGGGTTTCCTGGCCCGCTGGTTGGCTCGGCAGGGCACGAGCTGATGCTGTGGCGAGGCCTGTACTCGCTCGCCTCACGGGCGGGGCCGTCGGCACGACTTTCCACACTGATCTTTCATCGCGTCCTGCCGGAGGCCGATCCGTTGTTTCCCGAAGAGGTCGATGCCGTGCGCTTCGACCGCATCTGCAGCTGGCTGCGCGAATGGTTCAACGTGCTGCCACTGGCAGAGGCGGCGCTCCGGCTCGGCGAGGGCACGCTGCCCACGCGCGCCCTGGCGCTGACCTTCGACGACGGCTACGCGGACAACCGCTCGGTAGCCGCGCCGATCCTGCGCCGGCACGGGCTGCCGTGCACGTTCTTCGTCAGCACCGGCTTCATCGACGGCGGGTGCATGTGGAACGACATCGTCATCGAGGCGATTCGTGCGACGCGGCTGCCATCCCTCGAACTCGGGCACCTGCATCCGGGCCTCGGCAACTTCGCGATGGCCGGTGCGCGCGAACGGCGCCAGGCCATCGACCGCATCATCGCCGTGGCCAAGTACCTTGAGCCGGGCCGCCGTCAGGAGCTCGTGCATGCAGTTGCGAAAGCGGCCGAGGCGCTGCCGCCGACGCATCTCATGATGACCTCGCAGCAGCTGCGTGAGCTGCGCGCGCTCGGGTTGGAGGTCGGAGCGCACACCGTGAGTCACCCGATCCTCGCGGGCCTTGCGGACGACGAGGCTCGCCGCGAGATCGTCGAAGGGCGGCGACAGCTCGAGGACGTGCTCGGTGAGAGGGTGGGACTGTTCGCGTACCCCAATGGCAAGCCGGGCGAGGATTACTCCGCGCGCAGCGTGGCGTTGGTACGCGAGGCCGGCTTCGATGCCGCTGTGTCCACTGTCTGGGGCGTGTCGACGAGCGCGACCGACCGTTTCCAGTTGAAGCGCTTCACGCCCTGGGACCGCTCGCGGCTGAGGTTCGGGGTGCGCATGCTGAGGAACATGGGCGTCGGTTGAGCCTGCCTGCCAGCGCAGCGCAGCGCGCGGGCAGGCCGGGCAGGCAGACCGAACCCCGGCCGGGGGCCCTCAGCTGGCGAGCCTGAACACCCAGGCGTTCTGGTCGATGCTGTTGACGAGCACGAACACCCGGTACTGCGGCACATAGCCCCAGCGTCCGAACGTTCCTTGGTACGGCGCACTGGCGGCGGGACCGGCGTTCGTCGCCACCTGGCTCCACACGCCCGTGTCCATGTCGAGCGCATAGACGCTGGCGCCACCGTGCCATGCCACGATGCGATCGGCGATCGGGTCGTAGGCGACTCCGGGCGACTGCTGGCTGGTGACGAACGACGGCGCGTTGCTCGTGCTCATCCGCGTCAGGGCACGCGTGTTCAGGTCGATGACCTGCACGCCGTCGCCGAGCATCACGAACTTGCGCCGCTTGGTGTCGATGGTGGCGCTGAGGTGGTAGTCGACCGCCTGCGTCGTGCTGTTGAGCTTGGTGTAGACGCGCGTGGCCGGGTTCCACGAGAAGAAGTCGCTCTGATCCTTGACGTAGACGAGGCCGCTCACGGGGTCGTACTCGGCCATCGTGCCGAACGTGGTGCTCATCGGCGAGTTTGCCTGGGTCATCTCCCATCGGCTCTGGCCGAAGCTGCGCACCCACGTGGCCCGCTCGCCGTCGCCGCGCCAAGACAGCGATCCGCCCGCGGAGAACAGCTCATCGCGGCCGGCGATGTAGGTCAGGCCGTCATAGGTATGGCGCGACGTCGGCGTGCCGTCGGGGAGTGCCGAAGTGTTCGCCGACTGCCCGGTATAGGGGCTCGGATCGATGATCCGCTTGACCGACATCGTGGGCAGGTCGATCGCGTACATCTCGTTGCCCCAGTAGTCGTTGTGTCCACCGCCCCAGACGAGGAGGCGATTGCGCAGCGTGTCCACGGCGCCGCCGTTCCACGCTTCGACGAGGTAGGGGGGGTAACCGGTTTGCTGCGTCGGCGGCAGCACCGAGCGGATCTTCGTGTTGGGGAGTTCCAACCAGCGGCCGGCGGCCAGATTCGCGATGGCGGTGGGAACGCCGGTCGCGGGAGGCGATGTCGGCGGCGTCGTCGGTGAAGGCGCGGACGTAGGCGATGGCGTCGGAGCCGGGGTCGGCGCAGCGGTGGGGGCAGGCGTCGGTGAAGTCGTGGGCGCCAGAGTCGGGGTCGCCGTCGGTGCCGCGGTGGGGGACGTGGTCGGCGCAGCGGTGGGCGTGCTCGTCGGCTGAACCGTGGGCGCCGCCGTGGGGCTGGTCGTCGGTGCGGTGGTCGGCGCCGCCGTACGCCGGCGACGGCGGAACCACAGCGAGGACGAATCCGTCTCGTCAAGGGTCTCGCCGTCCTGCTCTGCGCCGCCGCAGCCGGGAAGAGCCTGGGTCGTGGCGAGCAGGGCAAAGGCAAGCGAAAGGCGGCGGCGGTCTGATTTCATTTCGGGGGGCGGCTGGATTCGTGCTCGGGATCGTCGTGCGGGCATCGCGAGCGACGCCCGCACAGCGGTCTTCTTCGACCGCGTGCCGATTGTCTGGAGGCTCATCGGCGCGCGCGTTACCGGGGCGGCCGACCGTCGGGTACAACTTACGATTGGATAACCGACGCGACCCTCTGCTTGCGGCTTCAATCGACCTCTCGCGGTCCACCTGGGCGAGTGCGTCGTTCCCCTTGGATGCGGGAGTACGGCGCGCCCTGTGAAATGTGGCGACAGGCCTGCCCCGATAATCCCGGCCCGAGCCAGTCGAGAAGGATGATCAGCGCATGCCTCCGCAGCACAACGTCTCGTCGCCGGCCGACGGCTATCGAGCCGAAGTCACCGATGGTGGCCGCTTGCGTCGGCGCCGCCTTTTTGCACTGACGCCGCTGTTTGTCGCCCTGTTGAGCAGTTGCGGCTCCGGCGGGTCAGGCGATGCCGCGCCTGGTAGCTCGCCGGCTCCGGCGCCTTCAGCGCCAGCACCGTCACCGTCACCGTCACCGTCACCGGCACCGGCACCGGCACCGGGCCCGGTGCCGATCCCTGCGCCGTCGCCCGCGCCGGCGCCGATCGCCACGCTCGGGGTGGGGCGGTGGCTCGAGTTGCCTGGCACGAAGATCCGCTCGGTCCTGCCGAGCCCGCTGCCGCGTGGCTATCCGGCGTATCTCGTCGAAGCGTGGAACGGGGGTGCGGTGGATACCGCCCGCCATCGCTTGCTCGTCTGGGGCGGCGGGCACGACGACTACTGGGGCAACGAGATGTACGCGATCGATCTGCAGGCGATGAACGTGCAACGGATCGTCGACCCGAGCCCCCAGGTCGGCAGTTCGTCGTGCCAGTCGGCGCTGCCTGACGGTACGCCAACGTCCCGGCACACGTACGATGGCTTGGCCTACATCGCCCACCTTGATCGCTTCTTCGCCGTCAATGGATCGCTGTCGCCTTGCGGCGGCGGGGACGATGCCACATGGATCTATGACTTCCGCTCGCCGCGCTGGCAGCAGGTGGTGCCCAACTCACCGACGACCACCGCATTCGGGACGATGGCCGAGTACGACAGCGTGTCGCAACTCGTCTACGTGAAGGACAACTACGACTTCTTCTCCTATGACCCGGCGACGCATCGCTACACCAAGCTGAACTCGACGCAGCAGAGCGTCGACTACCACCTCAGCGCGGCCATCGACACCAAGCGCCGCAAGTTCGTGATGATCGGCGACGGCGTTCAGGTGATCGACCTGAACACGCGCGTGATGACCCGAATGAGTACGACCAACGCGCCGGCCCTGGTCACGAGCCAGCAGTCGCCCGGCGTCGCCTACGATCCGGTGGCCGATCGAATCGTTGCCTGGCACGGCGGCAGCAACGTCTACGCGCTGGACATGGACACGGGCGTGTGGAGCCAGGTTGCCGTGGGAACGGGTCCCGCCTCCGCGGCTCCGTACCAGGGCACCTTCGGCCGCTGGGGCTACGTGCCGGCCTATCGCGTCTTCGTGATGGTCAACAGCATTGACGAGAACGCCTGGGTGTTCAAGCTGACGCCTTGAGGGCGCCGCCCCGCGCACGCGGTGGGGCGTCGGCTGCAAGCTGCGGCGAACGAGGGAATCCGGATGTGGGAGAAGCTCGGTGCTGCGCTGCGCGAGTTCGGAGCTGCGGCTGGCCTGCTGTACCTCATCGACCGGGCGCTGCGGCGCCTGTCGCCGCGTACCGGCCTCGTGGTCTACGAGCTGATGTGCCAGCCGATCGACGGCCGGCCGCTGCTACCCGAACGCATGGCCCGCCACATCGAGTTTCGCGAGATCGAGCGCGGCCACCCGGACGTCGACCGCATGCCGGCGCGGCCCGAAATCAAGCAAGCCCGCTTCGACAACGGGGCTCGCTGCCTCGGCGTGCAGCGCAAGGGCGTGCTGTTGGGCTACCTGTGGCTGAGCCCGGGCAATTACGCCGAAGACGAGGTGCGTTGCGTCTACGCGCTGCCGGTGGGCGGGCGCGCGGTCTTCGACTTCGATCTGTACCTGTTTCCCGAGCATCGGATGGGCACCGGATTCGTGGCCCTGTGGCATGCCGCCAATCGCTACCTGCACGGGCTCGGCGTGCAAGCCTCGTACAGCCGCATGACGCGCTTCAACGTCGCCTCGCGCCGGGCGCACCTGCGCCTGGGCTCGTTGATTGTCGGCCGCGCGTTCTTCGTGCAGCTGTGGCGGCTCGAGGTGATGCTGGCCAGCTTGCGGCCGTACTTCGCCCTCAGCTGGGGGGCCCGGGCGCGCGGGCCGCTGCTGCGCCTGCCGCCGCTGCCGGCGGCAGGGCCCGTTCACCCTGTGCCGGCTGGCGAAGAAGGGTAAAGGACTGGCTTCGCTCAGCCAGGCAACGGGGCGGCGACGGGCAGCGACAGTGTCTCGAGCAGCCGCTGTAGTTGCGCGGTGCGGCCGCGCCTGGACGCCGCCGCCACAGCGGCCGCGTCGGCGAGCATGCGCGGGCGGCCACTCTCGGGGCCGATGATGGCGCGCAACAGCTTTGCGATCTGCACCGCGTCGCCGAGGTCGGCGATGGCGTCGATGCCGCTCGAACGCAGCGTCTGCGCCGTGTCGCCCGGTGGATGGGCGAGCGCGACGATCGGCCGCCCGGCACGCAGGTACTCGTACAACTTGGCCGGGATCTGGGCGTCGCAGTTGGCCGCCTGCATGACGAGCAGCATGTCAGCGCGCTGCATCTCGGCCAGCGCCTCGCGGTAGGGCAGCGGCGGACCGAGTTCGACGTACGGCGTCACGCCGTGTGCATCGGCCAAGTCGCGCAGCAACGCGTCGGCGGCGCTGGCGCGGAAGCGGATCTTCAGCCGCCCTGGCCGCAGCTCGCCCTCGTCGTGCAGCATGCGCAGCGCACGCATCAGCTGCGTCGGGTCGCGTTCCGACGGGTAGACGATGCCGCTGTGCAGCAGCGTTAGCGTGCCGTTCGGCGGCCTGGCCGCAGCGGTCACCGGCGAGGCCGAGAAGGACTCTTCGTCGTAGCCGTTCTCGATCAGATGGATGCGCTCGGCGGCATGAGCGTAGCGGGCGCGGTACTGGTGCGTCGCGCTGGGCGTCGTCAACACCAGATGCGTGGCTCGTGCGGCGACTTCGCTCTCGATGGCGTGCCAGCGCGTGCGCAGGCGCGGGTCCGCTGGATAGTCGTCCTGCGCCATCGGGTCGCGGAAGTCGGCGATCCAGGGCAGCCCGCTGCGCCGCTGCAGCTCGGACGCGATGACATGCGCCGTGGCAATCGGGAAGGTGCTCCAGATGGCGCTCGGCTGCCAGCGGCGCACGAGCGCCATGCCGCGGCGCACGCCGTCGAAGCGCCAACTCGCCCACCGGTCGGGCGTGGCCAGCCAGCTTGGGTAGCGGCCCGCGATCGACAAGTGCCGTGCCGTGTCCAGCGCGAAGGCGCGCGTGACCACCGCCTCGGCCGGCACCTCGGCGTCCAGATCGGGGCTCGTTCGCTCGTAGGCGCGCGGGTCAGCGGTAAGCACGATCGGCTGCCAGCCGAGCGCAGGCAGGTGCTGCACGAAGCGCAGCGTGCGCTGGATGCCGCTGCTCCCGGCCAGCGGCGGGAAGTGATAGGCGATCATTAACAGGCGGCGCATCGTGCTTGCGCGTGGCCCCGTCCATGGCTTGCCCTGCGGCTCGTTCATGCGGCCACCGCGACGGCTTGCGGGCCGGGGCTCGCGCACGGCCCTTGCAGCCAGGCGACGCAATGCCGTTCGAGCGCACGTTGCTCAGCCCGGTCCGAGAACGTGTGGT
Source organism: Rubrivivax sp. (assembly GCA_026125665.1). GTDB lineage: Bacteria > Pseudomonadota > Gammaproteobacteria > Burkholderiales > Burkholderiaceae_C > Rubrivivax. The sequence goes on along the minus strand of JAHCKS010000005.1, from coordinate 53,444 downwards.
CGGCTTCGGGCAGGTCGATCCACTGCGTTGCGCCACGCGTCATCACGTGCTGCCAGCAGGCATCGGCGGCGGTGGCGAGCAGGAACTCCTTCGCGGTGTAGTCGCGCCCGCTCGTCACGATGAGCAGCGGGCCACCGAAGGCGCGCGCGGCGCGGGCCATGCGCTCGGTGAAATGGGGGACTGTTGCCCCGTCTCCCTTTCCGCTGTGCCCTCCAGCGGCGCCCAACCGGTCACTCTCCGCGGATCCGGCGGCCGCTTTCCTGCGGCGCAGCGCCTGCGCCACGGCGTCCATGGCTTCGCGCAGCGCGCCGCGGGCCACGCCGCCGGAGAGCAGCTTGCGCCAGAAGGCGGCACTGCGCAGCCGCTCGAGGTAGTAGTGACGTACGCGCGTCGTCGCTTCGCCCTCGGCCGTGCGCACCCAGGGGTTGAACAGGCACAGGCCGGTGACGCGCGCATCGGGGCCCCGGCGGTCGAGGTAGAGCAGCGAGGCGCTGGCACCGTCGCACAGGCCGCACAGCACGACGCCACGCAGGCCGGGTCGTGCCGCCAGCAGCGCGGTCAATGCGGCGTCTATGTCGGCATCGAGGTCCTCGAAGCCGCCTGGCTCCCCCTCGCTGTCGCCCATGCCGCGGCAGTCGAAGCGCAGGACGACCGAGCCGCCTGCGGCCATCGCGCGGGCCAGCTGCACGAATTGGCGATGGCTTCCGACGCGATACTGGGGCCCGCCGACGACGATGAGGATGCCGATGTCGGCGGGGCTCGCGGCAGCAGGCACCGACAGCACGCCCAGGAGCGTGTCGCCAGCGCAGGAGAAGGCGAGAGGGTGTTCGGTGTAGCTCACCGATGCATCTTCGCGCTGCGCTCCGGCCAGGCCGCTCATGCCGGCTCCGTGGCATCGAGGCAGCACACGGCGCGCGTGGTCGCCTCGACCAGGTTCGGCGCGATCGCGATCTCCTGCGTCTGCCAGAAGCCCGATCCGTTGACGACCTCGGTGCGCACCAGGTGCCCGGCCAACCGCCAGCGCTCGGCGGCGTGCTGCGTCGCGGGCAGCAGCGTTGCCGCTTCGCGCAACGTGGTCTCGAACCACAGGGCCTGCACGGTCGGCGATTGCGGTGCCCCGAGCTCGCAGGCGCCGAGGCCGGCGCGCAGCTGCGGATGGAGCGCATAGCCGGCCACTTCGATGGCCGCATCGCCGGCAGGCTCGTCGGTGGCCTTGTCGGGCCGGCGAGCCTGACCGGTACCTTGGCGCCAGACATCGGGCGATGCCGGCTCGGCGCTGCTGCGCTCCTCGCGACGCAGCGAGTCGGCCGCAAGGCGCAGGCGCATGAACTGCTGCAACAGCGTCTGCCCCTTCGCCGGCGGTTGCCAGAACAGGAATCGTTCGGGGCGGGCCGTGGTACTCATGGCATGGCTGGCCGCCGCAGCGAGCAGGCAGCCGGCGCGCAGCCCCCACATCCAGCGCGTGGCGCCGGCGCAGCGCTCGGTCAGCCATGACCAGGCGAGCACGACGTCGTCCACCCAGCCCTTCCAGGTGGCGTCGGCGAAGTCGCCGCTGCTGTCGCCGCAGCCGTGCAGGTCGATCTGCAGGACGCCATAGCCGGCAGCGGCGAGCGCACGTGCCTGCAGCGCGGCCATCCTGCGCGACTTGTTCATCTCCTCGGCGAAGGGGTGGACGTACAACACGCCGCCGGCAACCGGCCCCGCCACCGGCGCGCGATAGAGACAGAAACGCTGCCCCGCGGGTGCAGCCAGGTAGAAGGCCTCGACCGCGGTGGGTCGCGGGTTCAAGCGTGCAGCTTCCCTTGCACGAAGTCGACGAGCGAGCCCACTGTGGCGAAGATGTTGCCGTCCACTTCATCGTCGTCGACGGCGACGCCGAGTTGCTCCTCGAACGCGGTGAGCAGCGAGACCACGGCCATCGAATCGAGCTCCGGGATGGCCCCGAGCAGCGGTGTCTGGGCCGAGAACGAGCGCGCGCGACCGCCGAGGCTCAGAACCTCGTCGAGCACGTGCAGGACATCTTGATGAACTTGGGGGTTGCGCTGGGTCATGGGAAGGCGGAGCCGCCGGCGCCCTGAGCACCGAAGCAAAGATGGAGTGGAGCGAAATTCTAGGCGGACGCCCCTGGTGGCCCGCTCGGGCGGTCCGTGTCGGACTTCGCGGGACCGGCCGATGGCCGATGCCGAGCGGCTCAAGCCGCTGGACGCTGTGCAATACTGGTCCAGCTGCGGCTGGCACGCTTGCTCGCAGATGCGTTCATTGCCGGTGTGGCCGCCTGCCGTCCCGACTGCGGCTCGACGTTTGCTCATCACTCACTCGGCGCCGGTTCGACGATGCTTCGTAGCATGACTTGTGGTGCGGCACTTGCAGGCTGTACCCTTATCCTTGGCCTTTCCTTCGCGCCGCCGCCGGCGAACGCGGCCGACCTGCTCGACGTGGCCACGCTGTCCGGCGGCGAGATGGCGCGACTGCCCGAGTACTGCCCGCACACCTGGGGCTACCACCGCGGCGGGCCGGAGCGTGCCGAGTGGTTCTCGAGGCTCGGGCCGGTGATGGAGCACATGCACCACTACTGCTGGGCCATCCTGAAGGCCAACCGCGCGCATGGCGTGGGCGTGCCGCCGCAATTGCGCGACACCCTGCTGTCCTCGGCGATCAGCGAGTCCCACTATGTCATCCAGCGTGCGCCGCAGGACTTCGTGCTGATGCCCGAGATCCTGTTTCGCGTGGGCACCTATCACGCGGCGCGCAGCGAATGGGTGCAGGCGATCGAGTTCTTCGACCGCTCGCGCGCCGCCAAGCCCGACTACTGGCCACCCTACCTCGAGACGGCCAACGTCAACCTGCGCATCGGGCGCCGGCAGCAGGCCGTCGAGGCCCTTCAGGCAGGCCTGCGCGTGATGCCCGAAGAGGCGCGGCTGCGCGATGCGCTCAAGCGCATCGAAGCGATGGCGCCGGCGCCCCGCTCGAAGGCGGGGCCCTGAGCGCTGCCGAAGCAGCGGCCGCGGGACGGCGCCCGATGACATCCTGAGCGCTACCGGCTGCGAGCAACCCGCCTTCGGTCAGGCGAAGGTACCTGGCGGATGCATTCGTGACTTGTCGTGACATGCATCGGCCCGATCCGCTAGATAGTCGAGGATTCAGGGAAACCCATCAGACCATGCACGATCACGCCACCCCCCGCGCGCAACTTGCGGCGCACGACGCCAGCCCTGAGGCAATGCAGGGCCGGCGCCGGCGTCTGTTCCTGACGTTGAGCATGAGCACGGTGTGCCTGATGGCCTGCGGCAGCAGCGGCGATGGTGATGCTGCCGGATCGCCCGCGCCTGGCCCGTCACCCGCTCCGGGGCCGGCGCCTTCGCCGACCTCGAGTCCTGCTCCGTCTCCGACCTCGTCGCCGACTCCCGCACCCACGCCCGGCCCCACCCCAGCTCCAGCGCCGACGGGGGCGAGACAGTTCACGCTTGTTTCGCCTGTGGCCAATGCCGCGGCGCCGTTCGCGATCGGCTTCGCCTTCCGGCAGGGCGACATCCCGAGCGGCCAGCACGTGGCCGCTTCGATCGGCAACGTGCAGGCCACGGTGAAGAACCGCTGGCCCGATGGCAGCGTAAAGTTCGCGATCGTCGCGGGGCGGGCGGCGCTTGCTGCCGGTTCGGCCTTGAACGTTTCGCTCTCAGCGACTGCAAGCGCGTCCGCAGGTGCCGGCCTGGGTACCGCGAACCTGCGCGCGACAGGCATCACGGCGGCTGTTGCCTGCGGCGCCTTCGGCTCGGCGAACTGGTCCGGCGCAGACTGGGACAGCCCGACGCAAACCTGGGTCAGCGGCCCCGAGATGTCGTCCTGGATCTACCGCCGCCAAGTCGGCAGCGATGCGCACTTGGTCGCCTGGCTCGAGGTCCGCTTGTACGCCGGCGGTGCGGTCGAGGTCCTGCCGTGGATCGAGAACGGCTATCTGCGCGTGGCCGGCCCGAGCGCGAAAGCCGCGACCTACACCTTCTCGATCAACGGAGTGCAACGTTTCAGCGCCACGATCAACTTGCTGAACCACCAGCGCACGCCGCTGGTTTCGGGCACGGCATTGGCGCACTGGCTCGGGGTCGACCCGGCAGTGACTTCCAAGCACGATACGGCCTACCTGCAGAGCACCCGCCTCGTGCCCGGCTACTGGGCCAACGTGGCGCCCGGTGCGTCGGCGGTGAACGGTCTGCCGGCGTCGTACACGCCGCTTCAGCTGGGAGGCCTGCCCTCGGCGATGGGGTCGGGCGGATACGACCCCTCGATCGGCCTGTTGCCCGAGTGGGACGTGCTCTACCTCACCAGCACGGCGGCGGCGCCGTGGAGCGGCCTGCAGCGCAACGCCTACAGTGCCGGGCGTTACGGCATGCACTTCCGCGACGAGAACACGCAGCGGCCGCTGCGCTTTTCCTCGTACCCGAACCTGGTCATGCACGAGAGCAACGGGTTCACGGGCATCGGCTCGTCGAGCACCGGCAGCTACACGCCTGCGGCCAGCGGCGGCAGCCCGCCGGCCTACACCAACACCCACTGCCCAGCCTTCGGCTACCTCGCCTATCTGGTGACCGGCAGGCTCTACCACCTGGAGACGACGCAGTTCCAGGCCACGTCGCACTTCCTGAAGAACTCGGACAACAACCGCGGTTTCACGCAAGGCATCCTGCGTACCGATGCTGGTGCCAACACGACGCGCGGCGCCGCGTGGTCGCTGCGCACGCTGGCGCAGGCGGCCTGCATCACCCCCGACGGCGACGCGCTGCAAGGCGAGTTCATCGCTTCGGTCGAGGCCAACCTCAACTACTACCACGCGCGCTACGTGGGGCAGGCGAACAACCCGTTCGGCTTCGTCACTCCGTATACCGATTACACCGGCAACGGAGACAACGTCACCGTGGGCGCCACCTGGCAGCAGGACTTCTTCACCGCGGCGATCGGCATGACCAAGTCGTTCGCGCTGCCGATCTCGAGCACGGCGGCGGCGCGCCTCACCGCGTTCTTCGCGTGGAAAGCGCAGAGCGTGATCGGCCGTTTCGGCGGTACCGGCGCGGGCGAGTTTCTCTACCGCGACGCCGCGCCGTACACGATTGCCGAAGCACCGAGCGACAACGCCGACTGGAGCGGCGGTACGGGCCCCTGGTACGCGAGCTGGGGTGCCATCTACGACGCGACCTACGCCGGCGCCTCGCCCGGCGCGCGCGCCGAGGGCGGCTTGCGCGGGGGCTATTACCCTGATGCCACCTCCTACTGGGGCAACCTGCAGCCGGCCCTGGCGTATGCCGTCGAGCACGGAGTCAGCGGCGCGGTAGCAGCCTACGGTCGGATGACCGGCGCCGCCAACTGGGGTGAGTTGCTCGCGGCGTTCAATACAGCGCCGGTGTGGAGCGTGCGGCCGCGCTGAGAAGTGCGCGGGGCGGCGGCGGCGAGAGGCCGGCTCCCAGGTCGGCGCGCGGGATTGCCGCCGGTCGTCGGCGGGGCTGCCTGCTTGCCTGCTACGCCGCGTCGAGGACGAGGATGCGTTCGCCCGGGGCGGTGAAGCTGCGCGTGCCGGTGTTGGTGAAGGGGCTGCCGCTGATGGCCGTCCAGGTGCCGGAGCGCACGTCGTACCAGCGCGCGCGCACGCTGGGCACCGACAGGGCCGCCATGTTGACGGTGAAGCCCTGCGAGGGCGTGAAGATCAGCGCGAAGCTGCCGTCGCTGGCCAGGGCCGGGCACAGCGCGGTCGAGCCGCTGCCGGTGCCGCTGGTGACCAGTGCGGTGCCGCGCTGCGGCTGCAGCTTGTGCCAAGCGTAGGCGCGCAGCAACTGCCCGAAGTGCTTGAAGTCCAGCCATGAGCCGGCCAGGTACTGGCTCATCACGGTGGCGGCGTTGGACTTCGGGTCGTAGCTGCCGAAGTGCCACAGCGCATCGTGGCCGCCGAAGAAGCCGGCCAGTGCTCCGCCGAGCACGGCCTGGATGGCCGGGATGCGTCCGCCGCCGTTGCTGCCGTCCAGGTTCTCGTAGCCGGCCTCGATGAGGAAGAAGGGCGTCGGCCCGCCGCGCGAGTAGGCCGCGGCAGCCAGCGCCACGGCGTCGTCGACGTCGTCGCGGCCGTAGATGTTGTTGAGGTTCCAGCCGGCGTAGCTGCCGTCGCCCCAGGCCTTCCAGCTCTCGCCGTTGACGGCACCGGCGGTGCCATTGCGCGCCGTGTGCCCGGTGATGAGCTCGGTGCTGCGCACCGAGCGGATGCCCAGAGCGATCTGCCACTGCTTCGTGCGGTTGGAAGTCGTGCTGCTGCCGTAGCTGCCCACCGCACCGCCGTCGTTGGCGTCGTCGCCGCCCAGCACCCAGACGATGTTGCCCTGGGTGTAGCGCGAAGCGAGCGCGGCGCCGTAGGCCTGCAGCGTGGCGTTGCTGGCGACGCTGTACTCCGCGAGCCAGCCGTCGCTGCCGTTGCCGTAGCCGGTGTAGGCCGGCGTGATGAAGCAGGCGATGCCGCGCGCCCTGGCCTCGTTGACGATGAAGTCGATGCGCTGCCAGTAGCGGTCGTTGAGCACCCAATTGACCGGGCTCATCGAGGTGAAAGGTGCATCGCCGTCGACGTTGCGATAGGCGGGCGACTGGTTGCTGTAGGCCTTCTCGATGGCCTCGAAGAGGATGGCGGTGCAGCCCTTGGCGGCGCGGTCGTCGAGGTACTGGACGATCTGGGTGTTGGTGCACTGCACGGGCAGCGACCACGGTGAGTCGCCCATGACCATGAACGGCGTGCCGTTCGGGCGCTGCAGGTAACGGCGGTTGGCGCTGATCGCCAGCGGCCACGCTCCTGAGGGTGCCGGTGCGGTCGTCGGCGCTGGGGTCGGAGCCGGACTCGCGGTGGGCGCGGGAGTCGGCGCCGGGGTTGGTGCAGCCGTTGGCGCAGCCGTTGGTGCAGCGGTGGGTGCAGCGGTGGGTGCAGCGGTGGGTGCAGCGGTGGGTGCAGCGGTGGGTGCAGCGGTCGGGGCCGATGTCGGCGCAGCGGTCGGCGCCGGCGAGGGCGCGGCTGTCGGGGCCGATGTGGGCGCCGAGGTCGGGCTCGACGTCGGCTCGGCGGTCGGCGCCAAAGTCGGTGCACGTGTCGGCCTTCTCGTGCGTCGGCGGCCCAAAGCCCCGGCCTGCCCATCTTCGGCCTCAGCGTCCTCCTCTCCGCCGCAGCCGGGCACGACCTGCGTCGTCGCGAGCAACGCAAAGGCAATTGAAAGGCGGCGGCGCTCTGGCTTCATTGGACTTCCTTGTTCGCCCCGGGCGTCCCGCACAGAGAGGTGGGCGGGACCACGTGGCTCGATTGTCGATTTGCCCGATGCCGCAGGGTTACGACGAGCGCAGCCAGGTAACGCCCGTGTGGAACGCTGGGCAGAACTTACGGAAGGTAACAGTCGCCACGGTGCCGCCCTCTGTTCCGGGGAGGTTCTGGCATTGGGCGGCGCATTCGACTTACAGCCCGGTACAGCATTTCGGCGGGTAACTTCTCGCGCTCGCTCGACCACCCGCATTCGGCCGACTGTTACGGCCACCCGGCAAGCCGTTACGTGGCGGCCGCCACGGCTTTCAAGAATGCCTTTCGCCGGTCGTTACCGGTGACGGTCGCCCCACTCTCGGAAAGAAGTCACGGTCGCTCAATGAAGCCAGCACGCAGAAGAGTCTCGCTCGCATTCGCCTTGCTCACGATCGGTGGTGCGTTACCCGGATGCGGCGGCGCGGAAGGGGACGGCGAGGCCGTCGATGGCGACGCGGAAGCGCAGGGCGGGCGTTGGCGCCGCCGACGCCTAACGGTGGCACCTACCGAGGCGCCGACGGCTGAGCCAACCGTCCAGCCGACCACTTCACCGACGACTTCACCGACCACGGCACCAACGGCCGCGCCGACGCTCGCTCCAACGCCCGCGCCCACGACGGCGCCAACGGCAGCGCCCACAACCGCGCCTACCACCGCGCCGACAATCGCGCCGACGGCAGCGCCGACACCGGCCCCGGCGCCCGCTCCTGCGCCCAGCGGGGCGCGCCAGTTCACGCTCGTCTCGCCGGTGGCGTCACCGGCGGCGCCTTTCGTCGTCGGCTTTGCCTTCAGGCAGGGTGACATCCCGAGCGGCAGCTACATCACCGCTTCGATTCCCGAAGTGCAGGCCACGGTGAAGAACCGCTGGCCCGATGGCTCGGTGAAGTTCGCCGTCATCGCCGGGCGCGCGGCGCTTGCCTCCTCCACGCCGAGCGCCGTGGCGCTCAATGCGACCGGCGTCGCTCCGGGCGGCGCGGCACTCACGCTGGCCGACCTGAAAGCCACGGGAGTGACCGCAGCGGTTTCGGCGGGCGGCTTCGGCACGGCCAACTGGTCGGGCACCGACTGGGACACGCCGGCACAGACCTGGGTCAGCGGCCCGTTCATGTCCAGCTGGATCTACCGGCGCCAGATCGGCAGCGATGCACACCTGGTGGCTTGGCTCGAGGTCCGCCTCTTCCTCGGCGGCGCTGTCGAGGTCCTGCCGTGGGTCGAGAACGGCTATCTGCGCGTGGCCGGCCCCACCGCCAAGAGCGCCACCTACACCTTCACGCTCGGCGGCACGCAGCGCTTCTCGGCACCGATCAACCTGCTCAATCATCAGCGCACGCCGCTGGTCGCCGGCACGGCGCTGTCGCATTGGCTCGGTACGGACCCCGCCGTCACGCTGCGTCATGACGCGGCCTACCTGCAGAGCACGCGCCTGGTTCCGCGGTACTGGGCCTCGGTGTCGCCGAGTGCCGGCGCGGTGACTTCGCTGCCCTCGACGTATGTTCCGCTGCAGTTGGGCTCGCTACCCTCGGCGATGGGGGCAGCCGGCTACGACCCCTCGATCGGCCTGCTGCCCGAATGGGAAGTGCTCTACCTCACGAGCACCGCGTCCACGGTGTGGGCGGCCGTGCAGCGCAACGCCTACAGCGCCGGGCGCTTCGGCATCCACTTCCGCGACGAGTCGACGCACAGGCCGCTGAGGTTCTCCGCCTACCCGAACCTGGTGCTCGACGGCAGTTCCGGCGTCACCGGCACCGGCTCGTCGAGCACCAACAGCTACACGCCCGCTGCCGGCGGCGGTTCGCCGCCCACCTATACCAACACGCACTGCCCGTCGCTCGGCTACTTCGCCTACCTCGTGACGGGGCGCCCCTACCACCTCGAGACAGCGCAGTTCCAGGCCACCGCGCATTTCCTGAAGAACAACGACACGAGCCGCGGCTACACCGCCGGGGTGCTGCGCACCAACGTCGGCGCCAACACGACGCGCGGTGCCGCATGGTCGTTGCGCACGCTGGCGCAGGCCGCGGCCATCACGCCGGACGGCGACGCGCTCCAGGCCGAACTGATCGCCTCGGTGGAAGCGAACCTCAACTACTACCACGGCCGCTATGTCGCGCAGCCGAACAACCCCTTCGGCTTCGTCACGCCGTACACCGACTACACGAGCGGCGACAACATCACCTTCGGTGCCACCTGGCAGCAGGACTTCTTCACCGCTGCCATCGGCATGATGAAGGCGCTGCGCCTGCCGCTGTCCAGCTCGGGTACCGCGAAGCTCGACGCCTTCTTCGCCTGGAAGGCGCGAAGCGTGGTCGGCCGCTTCGGCGGCACCGGATCGACCGAGTTCCTTTATCGCGATGCCGCTTCGTACACGATCGCCGAGGCGCCGAGCGACAACGCCGACTGGACCGGCGGCAGCGGCCCCTGGTACGCGAGCTGGGGGGCGATCTACGACGCGACCTACGCCTCGGCTTCACCGGGTTCGCGCGTCGATGGCGCTCTGCGTGGCGCCTACTTCCCCGAAGCCACGTCGTACTGGGGCAACCTGCAGCCGGCCCTCGCGTACGCCGTCGAGCATGGCGTGCCCGGTGCGCAAGAAGCCTATAACCGCATGACCGGGGCTTCCAACTGGAGCCAGCTGCAGGTCAACTTCAATTCGGCGCCGGTGTGGGGTGTGCGGCCGGGCTGAGCGGCCGCGGCCCGCAAGGTCGGGCTCGGCCGGACCGGCGTGTTCACGGCGGCAGCGTCCGCACTTGCACCACGTTGCTCGCTGCCGACGTGCCGGCTGAGTTGTACGCCACCACCCGGTAGTAGTAGAGCCGGCCGGCCACCCGCCCGGTGTCGGTGAAGGTGGTCGTGTTGGCCGGCAGCGTGGCGACGTTGCTGAACTGGGTGCCGTTGGTCGAGCGCTGGAGGCGGAAGCCCTGCTCGTTGTTGGAGTTGTCGCTCCATTGCAGCGACACGCTGCTGCTGGTGAACGCGAGCACGGTCAGCGACGAGGGTGGCGCCGGGATGACGTTGACCACGCTGATGCTCACTGCGGGCGAAGTGGTGACTGCGCCCTTGTCGTCGGTGGCCCGCGCCGTGAGGTTGTAGTTGCCGGCGGCAACGGGGGTCCAAGTCCACTGGTAGGGTGGCGCTGTCACGGTGGCCAGCAGGGTGCTGCCGCGGAAGAAGCGCACCTGCGCCACGCTGCCGTCGGCGTCCGCTGCCACGGCCGCGAGCGAGATCGTCGCTGGCGCGGCGAAGGTCGCTCCGGCGCTGGGGCTGGTCAGCGCCACCGTCGGCGCCTGGTTCGCCGGGTTGACGATGATGGTCACCGGGGCCGAGGTGGTGATGCCACCCTCGTTGTCGGTGGCCTCGGCCGTGACGGCATAGGTGCCGGCCGCCACGTTGGTCCAGCTGAAGGTGTAGGGCGCAGTGGTATCGGTGCCGATCAACGTGCCGTTCCTGTAGAAGCGCACGCGCGTGATCGAGCCGTCGCTGTCGCCGGCGCTCGCTGCCAGGCCGATCGTCGCCGGCGCGGTGTATGTGGTGCCGCTCGCCGGGCTTGTCAGGGTCACGGTGGGCGGCTGGTTCGGCAGACGCACCGTTACCGCGATCGGCCCCGAGGTCGTCACCGCGCCGCGGTTGTCCGTCGCCCGCGCCGTCAGCGTATAGGTGCCGAGCGGCACGTCGGCCCATGACCACCCGTAGGGCGCGGTGCTCACCGTGCCGAGCAGCGTGCTGCCGGCGAAGAACTGCACCTGCGTCACGCTGCCGTCGGCATCCGCGGCATCGGCATTGATCGTGATCGAGGTCGGAGCGAAGAAGGTGGAGTTTGCCGCCGGGCTGCTGATCACCACCGTGGGCGGTTGATTGGCCGGCTCGACGATGATGGTTGCCGGCGCCGAGGTCGTGACCGCGCCGCGGTCGTCGGTGGCACGCGCCGTGATCGTGTAGCTGCCCGCCGCCACGCTGCTCCAGCTGTGGGCATAGGGGGCCACGGTATCGGTGGCGAGCAAGGTGCTGCCGGCGAAGAACTGCACCTGGGCGATCGACCCGTCGGCGTCGCTCGCGCTGGCGACGAGGCTGATCGCCGCCGGTGCCGTGAAAGTGCTTCCGGCCGCCGGGCTCGTCAGCGAGACGGCGGGCGGTTGATTGGGTGCGCGCACGGTCACGGAGACCGCCGACGAGGTGGTGGACGCGCCCACGTCGTCCACTGCGCGTGCCGTGAGCAGGTGCGTGCCCGGCACCGTGTCGGACCAACTCCACGCGTAAGGGGCCGACGCCACCGTGCCGAGCAGCGTGCTGCCGGCGAAGAACTGCACTTGCGCCACGCTGCCGTCGGCGTCGGCCGCCTCGGCGGTGATCGTGATCGTCGTGCCGGTGTCCACGCTCGTGCCGTCGGCCGGGGCCGTGATGTTCACGCTCGGGTACTGGTTCGTGCCGCCGCGCGGGTCGCGCCAGCCGAAGGGCTTGTAGAGCCACACCTGGCCGTCCGTGTCGCCTTGCAGGGCCATGAAGGCATCGAGGCTGGCGATGTACTTCCACTTGCCGAGCACCCCGGTGCCGAAGTCCGCGGCCGGCACCGGGGCCTCGGCCGCCAGCGGCAGGCGCTGCAGCACCCAGGTGCCGCCCGCCACCGCCGGCGCGCGCAGCTGCCAGACCTTGGCGCCGCCGCCCCACAACATGAAGGCGTCGCGCTGCGGGTCGTAGTCCATGCCGAAGCTGCGCAGGTCGCTCCATACCGGAGCCTCGCCGAGCACGCTGGGCTCGATCACCTGGTCGCGGTTGTAGGGGTCGGCCTGGGCCAGGTCCCACATCACGAACGGCAGCCCGGCGTCGCCGGTGCGCACGAAGAGGCGGCGGCGTGTATCGAGCGCCCCGGCGCCCTCGATCGGCGTGCCGTTCCAGTACATGCCAACGCGCTGCCAGCTGTCCAGTGCCGGCGACGCGAGTTCGTTGATCACGTAGCGATAGAGGTTCGCGTCGGTGCCGCCGCCGTTGCCGTAGGCAACCACATACACCACGTCCTTGCCATCCTCCTGCGCGTAGGCGGTCATGCCGTTGACGTGCGCTCCGGGCAGGAACGGATGGGTCGGCTGCCAGCCGGCGAGGTCGCGGTTGCTCCACATGTTGCCGCCGAGGATCTCGGCGTAGGGCGCGACACGTTGCACATGCGAACCGGTGCTGCCGCCCACCATGTTGCCGTCGGCGCGCGAGGGGTCGAACAAGTACGGCCCGGTTTCGCGGAAGCTGCTGCCGCCGACGCGCCTGACGAAGGTGCCGCCGGAGTTGTAGGCACCGCCGCCGAAGGTGATGAGGCGGTCGGCGAGCGGCAGATAGAGGTTGTTGTCGTAGGTGTGAGCGGCGGTGGGTGCGGCGTCGGGGCCGTCGATCGACTGGAACAGGTCAGGGCGCGACGACAGGCCCAGCGAAACCACTTCGCTCGGCAGCGATGCGCGCTCCCAGCGTTGCGTCTGGCCGCGCCAGCGATAGGTGTCATTGCCCGGGTAGTTGGCATGCCCGCCGCCGAAGAGCCACAGGTCGCCGCGTCGGCTGTCCCAGGCGAAGCCGCTCCAGGCGGTGATGATGGCTGCAGGCTCGGGGTTGCTCGAGCCCATCAGCGGGCGCAGCGACGCCGGTGTCCAGGCTTCGGAGAAGCTGTTGAGGTTGACGCGACGCCACTCGCCTTCGGGCGCACTGGCCAAGATGGACAGCAGGGCGCTCAGGTCCGCGGGGGCATCGCTGCTCTGCGAGAACTGCGGCGCGGCGCGCGGGCCGCTGGGGGCGGCCCTGGGCGCTGGCGCCGGTGCGGCCCCCGGCGCCGGTGCCGATGCGGCTGCCGCGACGACTTGGGCACTTCCAGGCGGGGTGGTGCCGCCATCCCCACCCCCGCAGCCGCTCGAGGCGAACGCGAGCGCAGCAAGAAGTCCTGCCGCGAGTCGGACGAACGCGCGCACGCGAGCCATCGGACCCTCCCCTCACGCGCCGCGGGCGGGCGGCCAGGGTCGGCAGTCCCGCAGGCATCGATGCCTGCGGGCGGGCCGTCCCACGCGGGACGCGTCCTCGTCAAGTTCCTGTTTGGCATCAAACCTAGCACGGGGCCCCGCGCCTCGCATCGGCGGTTTCCCGACCTAACCTATGCGAGCGAAAGGGCGACGACTCGAAGCGCGACGCAGCACAGCCGACGCCTGCGGCGCCGGCAAAGCCTCAACCGGCGTCCAGGACGAGGATGCGTTCGCCCGGGGCGGTGAAGCTGCGCGTGCCGGTGTTGGTGAAGGGGCTGCCGCTGATGGCCGTCCAGGTGCCGGAGCGCACGTCGTACCAGCGCGCGCGCACGCTGGGCACCGACAGGGCCGCCATGTTGACGGTGAAGCCCTGCGAGGGCGTGAAGATCAGCGCGAAGCTGCCGTCGCTGGCCAGGGCCGGGCACAGCGCGGTCGAGCCGCTGCCGGTGCCGCTGGTGACCAGTGCGGTGCCGCGCTGCGGCTGCAGCTTGTGCCAGGCGTAGGCGCGCAGCAGTTGGCCGAAGTACTTGAAGTCCAGCCATGAGCCGGCCAGGTACTGGTTCATCACGGTGGCGGCGTTGGACTTCGGGTCGTAGCTGCCGAAGTGCCACAGCGCATCGTGGCCGCCGAAGAAGCCGGCCAGTGCGCCGCCGAGCACCGCCTGGATGGCGGGGATGCGCCCGCTGGCGTTGCTGCCGTCCGGGTTCTCGTAGCCGGCCTCGATGAGGAAGAACGGCACCGGCCCGCCGCGCGAGTGGGCCGCGGCGGCCAGCGCCACGGCGTCGTCGACGTCGTCGTGGCCGTAGATGTTGTTGAGGTTCCAGCCGGCGTAGCTGCCGTCGCCCCAGGCCTTCCAGCTCTCGCCGTTGACGGCACCGGCGGTGCCATTGCGCGCCGTGTGCCCCGTGATGAGGTCGGTGCTGCGCACCGACCGGATGCCCAGAGCGATCTGCCACTGCCGGGTCCGGTCGGGGGTGTTCGGGCTGCCGTAGCTGCCCACCGCACCGCCGTCGTTGGCGTCGTCGCCGCCCAGCACCCAGACGATGTTGCCCTGGGTGTAGCGCGAAGCGAGCGCGGCGCCGTAGGCCTGCAGCGTGGCGTTGCTGGCGGCGCCGTAGTCGCCGAGCCAGCCGTCGCTGCCGTTGCCGTAGCCGGTGTAGGCCGGCGTGATGAAGCAGGCGATGCCGCGCGCCTTGGCCTCGTTGACGATGAAGTCGATGCGCTGCCAGTAGCGGTCGTTGAGCACCCAGTTGACCGGGCTCATCGAGGTGAAGGGTGCATCGCCGTCGACGTTGCGATACGCGGGCGACTGGTTGCTGTAGGCCTTCTCGATGGCCTCGAAGAGGATGGCGGTGCAGCCCTTGGCGGCGCGGTCGTCGAGGTACTGGACGATCTGGGTGTTGGTGCACTGCACGGGCAGCGACCACGGTGAGTCGCCCATGACCATGAACGGCGTGCCGTTCGGGCGCTGCAGGTAACGGGAGTTGGCGCTGATTGCCAGCGGCCAAGGTGGCGGCGGGGCCGGCGGAGCGGTCGGCGCTGCAGTGGGCGACGCCGTGGGGGCCGAGGTGGGTGCCGAGGTGGGGGCCGAGGTGGGGACCGCCGTCGGCGCCGCCGTGGGGCCTGAGGTCGGCGAGGAGGTTGGTCCCGTCGTGGGGCCGGTCGTGGGCACCGAGGTGGGCGCGGCGGGACCGGGAGCCGGTGCTGGTGACGGATTCGCGTTGTCGCCACTGTCGCCCCCGCCGCATGCGGCGACACTGCTCAGCGCCCAACTGACCGCAGTAGCAGTGGAGAAACGGCGGCGGGTAACATCCACAGCTGCAACATCCTCACGCCGAGGGCTGACATTGGCGCGCCGCACCTGCAGCCTCGCCGATCCGACTCAAGCCGAAGGATCGTAGGGCAATACAGCACGGTGCCAACCGCGCGGAAAAGGGCTTGACCGACGCGCTCTTCCGAAGCAGGCGAGGACGAGGCGCCTTGCAGTGAATGGGCCCGCGGTGTCCCGCTTTGCTTTGCTTTCAACGTCGCCCACATCCATTCCATGAGCAAGTCATCTCCCCTCGACATTCCCCTGGAAGCACAGCGGGTCGCGTGGAATCGCTGGAACACGGAGGTGCGCGAGAAGCGGGTCAGTGACATCTCGCTGCGCCAGGCCGAAGTGATCGAAGCCTCGATCGCCGGGCTCGGGCGATGTGATCTTGAGATCATTGAACTGGGGTGCGGGACCGGCTGGATGTGCGAGCGGCTGCAGCGCTTCGGCCGCGTCACCGGCGTCGATCTCAGCGACGAGGTCGTGGCGCGCGCGCGATTGCGTACCCCCGGCATCAACTACGTGGCCGGCGACTTCATGACGGTCGACCTGCCGAAGGCGCACTTCGACTGCGTTGTCACGCTCGACACGCTGTCGCATTTCGCGGATCAGGCCGCTTTCGTCGCCCGTGCCGCGTCGATGCTGGTTGCAGACGGCATGTTCCTCGCCGCCACGCAGAACCGGTTCGTCTTCGAGCGTTGGTCGGCGGTCTCCGGTCCGAATCCCGGCGAGATCCGGCACTGGGTCGATCACGACTCGCTTCGCGCCCTGCTAAGCCCTCACTTCAAGCAGATCGAGATCCGCTCGATCGAGCCGGTGGGCGATCAGGGGCTTCTGCGGGTGGTGAACTCGAGCAAGCTCAACAGGCTGCTCGCCAAGTTCCTGGGAGAAGGGAGCTTGAAGCGTTGGAAGGAGCGCGCCATGCTCGGCCAGTCGCTCCTTGTCGTCGCCCGCAAGTCGGGCGGCGCATTGGCATGCTGACCTGCGTCAGCTCAGCAGCGGCCAGCTCGCGTCGCGCTCGGTCACGTCCCGCGGTGGCAACGGCCAGGACACCCCGAGCGCCGGGTCGCTGAACCTGACGCCCTTCTCAAGCCCCGGCACGTAGTAGAAGTCGGTGAGGTAGAGGAACTCGGTGTCGTCCTCCAGCGCCTGGTACCCGTGCGCCACGCCGGCCGGCACGAAGAGGGCGAGCCGCTCGCGGCGATCGAGCCGGGTCTGGAAGACGGCGCGGAACGTGGGTGAGCCCGGGCGCATGTCGATGATCACGTCGAGCACGGCGCCAGTGACGCAGCGAACCAGCTTCTGCTCGTCCTGCGGCGCTGGCTGGTAATGCAGCCCGCGCACGACCCCGGCACGGTGCGTCTGCGCCAGATTGGCCTGCACGACGTCGAACCGGATGCCGTGTGCCTCGAACTCGCGCCGGCAGTAGGCGCGTCCGAACGACCCGCGGTGGTCGCTGCGCGGTTCCAGCGTGATCAGCCAGGCGCCGTCGATCGTCGTGCGTGTGAAGATCATCGCCGCCTCAATCGGCGGGCCGAATGGCCGCGAAGCGGTCGATGTCGGCGTAGGTCACCTCGCGCATGTCCGCCCCCGCCTGGTACTGGCGTGTCCACTCGACGATCCAGCGCAAGGTGGTGTCGAGGTCCAGCTTCGGCCGCCAGCCGAGGAGCGCACGCGCCTTGGACGCGTCGAGCTTCAGGAAGGTGCTTTCGGGCGGGCCGCGATCCTCGTCGCGTTTCCAGTCGAAGCTCACGCCCCACAGGTCGTACAGCCGGCGGATGATCCAGCCGACCGTGCGCTCGCTCGCTTCCGGTGGACCGAAGTTCCAGCCGCCGCTGTAGTCGTGGCCTTGTCTGTCGTACAGGTGCTCGGCGAGGACGAGGTAGCCGTGCAGCGGCTCGAGCACATGCTGCCACGGCCGCGTCGCCTGGGGGTTGCGGATCAGCGTCGGCTCGTTCTTCAGCAGCGAGCGCAGCACATCGGGCACCAGCCGATCGAGCGCCCAATCGCCACCGCCGATGACGTTGCCGGCGCGAGCACTGGCGATCGCGGGCCCGCTCGCGTGGCGATCGGCGCTGAAGTACGAGTGCTGATAAGCCGTGACGACCAGTTCGGCGGCACCCTTGCTGCCGCTGTAGGGGTCGATGCCGCCGAGGCGGGAGTCTTCGCGATAGCCCCAGACCCACTCTTCGTTGTAGTAGCACTTGTCCGAGGTGACGACGACGACGGCCCGCACGTCGGGCGCGTGGCGGGCGGCCTCAAGCGCATGCACGGTACCGAGCACGTTGGTGCGGAAGGTCTCCACCGGGTTCTGGTACGAGTAGCGCACCAGCGACTGTGCCGCCATGTGGATAACGATCTCGGCCTTCGACGCCAGCAGCGCAGCCTGCAGCCGCGACAGGTCGGACACGTCGGCGATCTGCGAATCGACGATCTGCTCGACACGTGCCATCTCGAACAGGCTCGGGCTCGACGGCGGCGGCAGCGCGTAGCCGCTGACCTGCGCGCCCATGCGACTGAGCCACAGGCACAGCCAGCTTCCCTTGAAACCGGTGTGGCCGGTGACGAAGACTCTCTTGCCTTTCCAGAACTCGGGATGAATCATGGCCAGCGGTCAGCGATGGGCAGGGAAACGAATGAAGGGGTTCTTGGAGCGCGAGGCAGACGCGCAGCGCCAGCGGGTCGCGGCTTCAACCGAAAGGCCGAATGGCGGGCCGCACGGGCCTGCCGCGCAGGTATTTGTCGATGCCTTCGTCGAGCGCGCGGCGATAGACGTCGAACGCGGCTGCGAAGGCAGCCACCGTGCGATCGATGTCGCTCTCGCTGTGCGAGTAGTTCACCACGAGTGAAGTCGCGAGCACGCCGCGCTCGATGATCTCCTGCATCAGGAGCGTGCGGAAGGGTTGCGAAGGCTGCCCCTGGGCATCGCGGGAGCCGAAGACGAGGCAGCAGGGCCGCCCGAGGATCGGCACGTGCTGGGCGACGCCGGCCGCTTCGGCCGCGGCGCGCAGCCCGGCGGCCAGGCGCTCGCCGCGCTCCCACAGCGTGCGCACCACGGGCTCGTCCCGGTAGACCTTCATGGTCGCCAGCGCCGCCGCCAGGCCATGCGTCTCGGCGCCGTGCGTCGTCGAGAGAAGGAAGACGCGCTCGCGATCGTGGTCCGCGCCACCCAGGCGCATGAGGTCGCGCGAACCCGCCAGCGCCGACACCGAGAAGCCGTTGCCCAGACCCTTGCCGAAGGTCGACAGGTCGGGGCGGATGCCATGGAAGGCTTGGGCGCCGCCGTTGTGCCAGCGAAAGCCGGTGATCATCTCGTCGAGCACGAACACCGAACCGTGCCGCGTGCATTGCTCTCGCACACCCTGAAGGAAACCGGGCTTGGGCTCGGCCTCCTTCTCGGCCTCGAGGATGACCGCCGCGATCTGCCCGGGATGAGCATCGAAGAGCACCTGCAGGCTCGCCAGGTCGTTGTAGGCGAACTTCAGTGTCAGCTCGCGCGTGGCGCGCGGCACGCCGCCCGGCATCGCCGAGGCGCCGATGAACCAGTCATCGACCGAGAAGAACGGGTGGTTGCCGCAGATCGCCACGAGGTCGCGCCCCGTGTAGGCGCGGGCGAGCTTGATCGCGCCTGAGGTCGCGTCCGAGCCGTCCTTGCAGAACTTGACCATCTCGGCGCCGGGCACCATGGCTTGCAGCGACTCGGCCGCCTCGAGCTCGATGCGTGCCGGCCGCACGAAGTTCGAGCCGCGCACGAGCTGCTCGCGCACGGCCTGCAGCACCGGCTCGAACGCGTGCCCCAGCGTCACCGCGCGCAGCCCCGAGCCGTACTCGATGAACTCGTTGCCGTCGACGTCCCAGACCTTGCACCCGAGGCCACGATCGATGATCGGTGCCATGCCCTCGGGATACTGGTCGTCTCCCTTGGCATACGTGTGTGCGCCGCCGGGCACGCAGCGGTGCAGGCGCGCGCCGAGCTCGATCGACCGGGTGAAACTCTTCACTGCGGTGCAACCTTCAAGCGGTCCGCCCGAAGACGAGCTTGCGGCAGTAGAACGCCTCGGCGTAGCCGCTCGGGGCATTGCATTCCACGCCGCGCAGCCGCATCAAGGCCTCGAAGGTGGAGGGCGTGAACCACGCCTTGTCGTGCTGTGTGCGAAAGGCCTCCATCAGCATGTCGACCTTGCGCCGCACCGTGCCCTCGTCGAGCCGCACGAAGACCGACGGCGAGCCGAGGCCGCCGTCGTACTTCGGGATCTCGTACTCGAGGATCATGTGGTTGCGCCAAGTGTTCCAGGTGAGCTCGCCGACGATGCGGTGGTCCTGGTGCAGCTCCTCGCGCGCGTGCGTGAAGATCACGTCGGGGCGCACGCGGCGCTTCAGATCCTCGAAGTAGTCCTTCAGGCCGACGAGCTCGGCCGGGAAGTAAGCGCCACGAAACTCCTTGATCTCGACGGTGGCTTCGGCAACGCCGGCCAGCAGCGAGGCCGACGCCTGGCGGGCTTCAACTTCCCTTCCCGCGCCGGTGCTCAGCACGACCCAGTGCACGCGGGCGCGCGGATAGGACTTCAGCAGCTCGATGACGGTGCCGCCGCAACCGATCTCGATATCGTCGCTGTGCGCGCCGAGAAACAGGAACTGCGGATTCGCGCCGGTGGGAAGGTTCAATCCGAGGTCGCGCATCTATTTCTTCCAGACCATCCAGGGGCAATCGCCGCGGCCTTCCATGCGGTCGTATTGGATCTTGTCGCGGAAGGTGTCCATCTGCTGCCAGAAGCCGTGGTAGCGGTTCACGACCAGCTCGCGCCTGGCGATGAGGCGGTCGAAGGGCTTCTCGACCAATTCGTCACCCTCCTCGATATGGTCGAAAATCTCCTTGCGCAGGCACATGAAGCCGGCGTTGATCCAGAACTCGCTTTCGGCGATGCGCCCCATCGAGGTCACCGTGCCGCCCGGCTCGGACTGGACGCAATGGAAGCTCTGCGACGTGCGCACCGCCATGATCGTGGCGGTCGATTTGGTGCGACGAAAGAGCTCGATATGCTCGTTCAACGGCATGTCGGTCAGGCCGTCGGCGTAGTTGGCCATGAACTCGCCTTCGTTCTCGAGGTACTTGCGCACGCGAAGCAGCCGCTGGCCGAGATTGGCGTGCAGGCCGGTGTCGACGAACGTGATGCGCCAGTCCTGGATATCGCTTGTCAGCAGTTCGACCTTTCGCCCGCCGTCGCTGAGAACGAAGTCATTGGACAAGGCTTCGTTGTAGGTCTGGAAGTACTCGCGGATCATGTCGCCGCGGTATCCGAGGCAGAGGATGAAATCCTTGTGCCCGAAATGCGCGTAATAGCGCATCAAGTGCCACAGGATCGGCCGCACGCCGATATTGACCAGTGGCTTGGGAATGGTATCGGAGTGCTCGCGCAACCGCGTGCCCAGCCCGCCGCAAAAGAGAACGACCTTCACTGTCGCTTCCTGTGTTCGTGGGGCTCGACTACGCCCCGAATCGCCTCGAAATACCTCGAAGATGTCCCGGACCGGTCACGCACCGCGCCGCTCGCGGGCGGGTGCAATGGCCGGCATTACGCGACAGCTCTCAGCTCGTCACGGGAAAACGCGACGCCTGCTCCGCGCGAAGTCGGTCGACAAGCCGGCCTTCCGGCAAGACGACGTCGGCGTAACGAATGGGCTGGTCCTTAGCGATGTCGTGCTTCAGGACGCAGTCCAGCGAAACCGCGATCGGCAGGAAGCCCTCGCGCGCGCAGACCTCGTAGCGTTCCACGAGGCCGTACGCGGCAAAGCCGCCCATGCCATCCAGCCGCTCGCCGGCGCGCAGGTCGCCCTTGGCGTACGCCACCGTGTCGCAGACCGGCGCACCGCGCGGCGTGATGGTGGCATCGTTGAACAGAACCGCGCGGCCCACCGAGTGCACGATCTGCCACGGCGGCAGATGGTAGGGCGTATAGAACATGTAGAGCGGGCCGTTGCCCATCTTGAGATAGGCCATCAGCTTGCGCTTCTCGGGGTGCTCGTTCAGGCAGACGACGAATGCGCCGGTGTGAGGTGCCGAACCGAGCGAGTACTCGACCCATCCGCCCTTGTCGAAGGCGCATGGATCCAGCTGGCTCAGCATGTCGTTGACGTGCGCAACCGGGTAGCCCTTCATGCCGCGCGCCTGCGGCGTAAAACCGGTCGCGTTGCCCATGATCGCCGCCTCGAGCGCAAGCTTGGAGCCGTCGGCGAAGCTCGCGAGCACGGCGGGGTTCTGGGCCAGGCGCGTCGCCAGCTCGCGTTGGGTTTCCGGAGTGCGGTAGCGATCGAGCATGCCCTTCATCTGCCCCATCAACACCGGCCGGTAGCCCATGCTGTCGAGGAAGCGATACAGGTTCATGCCCACGCCCGGCTCGTCGCCGTCGGTGTAGGTCACGACGACGCCGGCCCGGTCGGCGTAAGTCTTCAGGATCGGGCCGACGGAAGCGTCGACCTCGGCGCCCATCATGACAACGTGCTTGCCCTGTTGCAGCGCCATGAAGCACACCTGGGTGCCGTACTCGACATGACCGGTGGCCTCGATGACGGCGTCGACCAGTCCCGAATCGACGACCGCCCGCGGATCGTCGGTCACGGCGGGCTCACCAGCGCGGATGGCCGCTTCCAGTCCGGCCACGTCGGAGATGCGGCGGATGGAACGCGCGCCCGCTTCCGCCAGCGCCTTCTCGGCCTTCGCGACCGTGCGATTGACGACCACGACCAGGCGCATGCCGGTGACGGCGGTGAGCATCTGCAGTGCGATGCAGCGCACCATGTACCCGCCGCCGAACAATGCGACGCGCACCGGCCTTCCCTCAGATTCGCGTTTCGCCAGCGCCTTGTCGACAATGATCACTGAGGCTCCCAGAGTGGCTGCCGCATTATGCAGATCGCTTGCGTTGCGGTGGCTCGTGCCAACGTGACGGACTTCCCTTCTTCGCCGAGCGTGCGCGTGTGCACGGCGTTCCGTTGGCTAGAGTTCCGGGACCGGCGCCTCGGCGCGCCGGAGGAGCGGGGTTTGCGTGACGGCGCTAGGTGATCCTCGGGTGACAGTCGGTGTCCCCGTGTTCAACGGAGAGGCGTTCATTGGCCAGGCGCTGGAGTCTCTGCTCGGCCAGACTTTCGGCGACTTCGAGTTGCTCGTTGCCGACAACGCGTCGACCGACGGCACGGCTGCCGTCGTTGAGGCCATTGCGGCGCGCGATTCGCGCGTGCGCTTGATCCGACACACGGAGAACATCGGCGCCCCGAGGAACTGGAACTGTCTCGTCGATAGGGCCCGCGGTGTCTACTTCAAGTGGGCGTCGGCGAGCGACATTTGCACGAAGGACGCGCTCGCCAGCCACGTTCAGGTGTTGGACACCGAGCCGGACGTGGTGCTGTGCTACGGGCGCACGCGGCTGGTCGACGGCAACGGCCGGGCGCTGCACGTCTACGAGGGGGACCGAGACTTCAGCATGGCCATGCCGAGCGAGCGCTTCGAGCGTGTCTGCCTGGACATGCAGTTGAACAACCCCATGAGCGGCCTCGTGCGCACTGCGGTCCTGCGGCGCACCGGGCTCGACCGCCTGTACCCGGGCGGCGACATGGTGTTGACCGCGGAGCTGGCGCTGTACGGTTGCATCCGTCTGCTGCCTGAGGTGTCGCTCGTTCGACGGCAGTCCGCCGACACCTTCACCTCCATGCGCACTCCGCTGGAGATCCAGCGCATGTACGACCCTGGTGCACAGCGGCCGCTTCGAACGCTGCATTGGCGGTTGCACGCCGACCGCATGCTTTCGGTGTGGCGGGCGCCGATTCCACTGGCCCAGAAATGGCGAGCCTGTGGCGTGGCGGCGCGTCTGATGCGCCACGACCGCCGCCGCCTGTGGGCTGAGGTGCGATCGCTGATCGGACACCGAGCGGCCGCATGACCCTTCGTCAGCCGACCAGGCCTGTGCGTATCGGGCTGTTCGGGATGTATGGCAGCGCCAATCTGGGCGACGTGGCGATCCAGCGGGCGGTGATCGATGCCTTGCGGGCGCGGTGCCCCGGCATCGAGCTGACCGCCATCTGCCCCGACCCCGAGGACGCGGTCGAGACTTTCGGCTTGCCGGCGCGAGCGGCTACCGGCTTCGGAGGGCTCGTGCGCCCCGATGGACCGGCGCCCGCCGGGGCGTGGCTCGACCGCTTCGAGCGCTCGCGTCCCTGGCTTCGCCTGTCCGCGGCGGCATGGCGCATCCGAGGGCACGTGCGCGACCTGGACATGCTGCTGTTCTCCGGCAGTGGCCAGATCGAGGACTACTGGGGTGGCGCCTGGGGGCAGCCCTTTCGTCTGCTCGCCTGGGGCGCGGCGACGCGCTCGCGCGGCAAGGCCGTTGCGTACTTCGGCGTGGGAGTCGACCAGCTGCTGACGCCTGCCGGCGCCCGCATGAGCAGGAGCGCGCTTCGACTGGCCCGGTTGCGGGTCCTGCGCGACGAGGGATCCGTCGAGGCCATGCGCCGCGCCGGGCTGGCCGGCCCGTGCTCGGTTTGCCCGGACCCTGCCTTCGCGCTGCGCAGCGCCGCGATCGACGAGCCTCGCCCCGCGCAGGACGAAGTCCCCTTCGCTGTCCTCAGCCCGATCGCTCGCTCGGCATGGCCGGGCCCGGAAGACGCTTCGTACGAGAACTATCTGCGCGCGCTGGCCGGCGCGGCCGACCACCTGCAAGGTCGAGGCATCGAGGTCCGGTGGGCCTGTTCGCAGACGCGCATGGACCCGCCGGTCGTCGAGCGCGTGCGGGCGCTGATGCGCGGCGACGCGGCTTCAACCCTGGTGGTCGATGTCCGCGATGTCGACGACTACCTGCGCGCCGTGCGTGGCGCGCGGGTGATCGTGGCCTCCCGGCTCCATGGGGTGATCCTGGCCTTGGTCGCGGGCACGCCGGTGGTCGCCATCTCGGTGGCGAGGAAAGTCCGGCAACAGATGGACGACGCCGCCTTGCCGGACGCCTGCCTGGAGTTCGATGGCTTGCAGGCGTGTGAGCTTCGCGCGCGCATCGACGACGTGCTCGAGCATGGCCCTGCCTGGCGGCTGCGGGTCGTCCGGACCCGCGACCGGCTCCGCCACGAGCTCGATTCGCACTTCGACCGATTGGCCGCCGTGGTGCCGCACACCTGACGCCCGGCGTGGCGCCGCGCCGCGCTTCACCAGGCGCCGTCGCTTCAGGCTAGTTCTCGCGCCCGGTCTCCCGGCGGGCGCGGAACTTCAGCACCGCCTGGCGCAACAGCTGCGCCTCGACCGACTCGGCCGAGCCGCCGATCTTCCACAGCGCCGCGACAGCCAGGACGTAGGCCGCGGCACCGATCGCCGTACCGATCAACAGGTCCGCAAGGGCGCTGGTGACGTGGGCCGCCTCGTAGACCGGATGAACGCCGGCGTGCACCGCCCAGCCCATGACCGCGCTGGCGAGGGCGGGCCTCCAGAAGACGGCCGCATATTGACGCAACGACAGGCCGATCGTCGTGAACAACACGGGCAGGCTGACGACAAATGCGGCCAGCGCGGCGATCAGCTCGGCCCACGCCACACCGATGACGCCGGCTGACTTGCCGACCACGGCCAGAGCGAGCAGCATGACGATCGTCCGCGCACCCAGGGCCGCCGTGGCGAGGTACGGCTTGCCGAGAGCCAGGTAGATCGACACGTTGTTGGAGGTGAGGGCTGCCACGGCGCCCGCCACCGCGAGCACGCGGATGATCGGCACGGCCTCACCCCAATGCTCCCCCAGCAGCAGGCGCACGAAGGGACCCGCCAGGACGGCGATGCCCACGCTCACCGGCAGTGCAATGAGGAGGATGGCCGCCGTGGCATCGATGCAGGTCTTGCGAAAGAGCGGCGGATCGGCTAGCAGGCGCGAGTAGCCGGGGAACATCGCGCGGTTGATCGGCGCGATGAGCTCGGTGTGGGCCAGCTGCGAGATCTCCGCGGCGACGCTGTATGCGCCGAGTGCCTGGGCGCCGAAGCTGCGGCCCACGAAGAAGTGCGACACCCGGCTGAACACTACTCCCAGCGCGTGATTGAGGAAGATCCAACCCGAGAACTTGAACAAGTCGCGCGCGCATCGGTAGGTGAATCGCGGGCGGAAAGGTTCCATGCCGTAGCTCAACGCCACCCCGGCCAGCCGGCCGGCGGCGGTGCCGATCACGAGCGCCCAGTAGTTGCGTAGCGCGAAGGCGGCCGCCATGGTTGCGACGAAGGCGATGAGCCGCTTCGTCGCCAGGAACCGGAACTCCGTGCCGAAGTTCAAGTCGCGCCGGAAGTTGACGATGCCGATGTTCTCCAGGCCGTTCACGAGCCAGACCGCGCCGATGGCCATCATCACCGGGGCCAGCCGGTCATCGCCGTAGAAGGCCGCTGTCGGCGCCGCGGCGACCGCGGTGACCACGGCGCCGCCAGCGGCCACGCTGAGGTTCAAGGACCATGCCGTGTCGAAGTGCTCGCGCCGCGGCGCCGGCAGCTGGATCAACGCCACCTCGAAACCGAAGGCGGTGGCCAGCTCGATCACGACGATCACCGACATCGCCATCGCGACGAGGCCGAAGTCGTCCGGGAGCAGCAGCCGCGCGAGCACGGCCGTGCTGACGAGTCCGATGCAGCGATCGAACAGTCTGAAGAGAACCATCCAGACTGCGCCGTGGGCAATCTGAGTGCGCATCAAGACATCGGCTTCCGAGAGTCGACGCCCATCAAGCCCGCCCGGGCAGGAGGGCCCCAGGCGACGTGGATGTCGCAAGGCTGAAGCGTCCGCGCCGCGGCTCGCCGAGCCTGATCAGCGCCATCTCGTAGCCGGTGGCGGCAGCCAGTTCGATGACGGCGATCACGAACAAGGCCACTGTGACGAGACCGAAGTCGTTCGGCACCAGAACTCGTGACAGCATCGCGGTGCTGACCGCGCCGCCCGGGCGATCGAGCAACTGGAACAATGCCCGCTTGGAGCGTGGGCGGCGCGCTTCCCGATCTTGTGTCGCCTGGGTCGATCGGGTCTGAGACTGGGCTCGGTGGCATCGAGTGTGAGCTGAGATGAGTGCGGCGCTGCTGACGACAGGGCTGCGCGGTCAGGCCCGGTCCGTTGGCTCCAATTGCGCAGCGGCGCATCAGATGCCTGCGCACATGGCGCAACGCGTAGCCTACTTGACCTGAGCCGGGAAGTTGCTGGCTTCTGCGACGATTCCGTCGTTGTTCTGCGTGGAGGGGGATGCCGCTGCCTCGCGGGTGGCCGGGCCTTCGTGCCGGGAACCGAGGTGGATGAGGAGACGATTGATGCCGGATGCACCCTTTCGTGAAAGGACCCGCGAGTTGGAGCGAACGCGGGACCTGCTGCGCCTGATGCCTGCAGCAGGTTCCCGGGCCCTGGATGTCGGCAGCCGCGACGGACACATCGCCCGCCATATGGCGAAGCGCATCGCCGAGGTTGTTGCGGTCGATCTGGTTTGCCCCCCTCATCGAGCAGTCGCGCATCCTGTGCATGCAAGGCAATGTCAAGGCAATGCGACCCAGCTGCCCTTCGAGACCACAACGGTCGACTACGTGCAGTGCAGCACTGAAGTCCTGGAGCACATCCCGTCCACGAACCTGGCTCTCATGTGCGAAGAGTTTCAGCGCGTCTGTGCGGGCCGCTTGCTCGTCGGTGTGCCCTATTGGCAGGATCTGCGCGTCGGGCGCCTGACATGCACCGCCTGCGGCCAACACAATCCCCCTGGGGACACCTGCACTCGTTCGACGAGGAGCGGCTGGCGGCCTTGTTTCCCGATTTTCGAGTCGTCGAGTCGTCGTTCGTCGGCGAGACGCGCGACGTCACCAACGAGCTTTCGCGCGTCCTGCTCGATCTGGCCGGAAACCCCTATGGCACCTACGGGCAGGAGGAACCGTGTGTCCACTGCGGCGCGCCGCTTGCCGTGCCGCCGCCGCGAACCCTGTTCCAGAAGGTATGCACGCAGCTCGGTGTCTGGGCGGCTTCGCTGAGTCGGCTGGGTCGCCGGCCGCGGCCCTGCTGCGTGCACGTGCTCCTCGAGCGGCGCGCCGCGACGCAGCCCGTCGGCTGGCAGGCCGCCGGGTCTCACGTCTGCGGGTGAACACCCGCAACGACCTGTTGAAACTGCACAACCCGGTCAGCCGATTGACCGTGCGGTCACATCCGTTTCGAGCATCAAGCTGTCGGCGAGGAACTTGGCGGCCCAGTTCAGGAACTCGTAGCGACCGTAGTCGCCGTTGACCGGATAGGAGCCCTTGACGCCGCCCCGGGCAGGGGCATCACCCTGCAGGTGTACCGTCCGCCGCAGGAAGGCGTTGGAGCGCAATGCCGCTTCCAGCAGCGCACGTTCGCGGGTGATGCGGTACAGCAGCATCCAGCAGATCGCGATCTGCGCTTGTCCGGTCAGGCAGGTCCAGTCGACCGACGGCGACCAGTCCGCCCGCAGCCGGCCGGGCAAGAAGCCGTTGTCGCGCAGCGCCGACAACAGGCCGCGCGCACAGCGCATCGCCGCGTCCAGGATCCGCTCGTCCGGGCGAAGCAAGTGGGCCTCGATGATGCCGCGCAGCGCGTAGCCGAGCGTATGCGTCAGCGGTTGCGTCGTATCGGTCAGACAGCACTGTGCGAGCCAGCCGTTCTCTGCCATGCCGCCGATGGCCCAACGCACATTGCGCAGGCCGGCTTCGCCATAGCCCCGGCCCTTCAATATGCGTTCTGCTTCGAACAGCCCCCAGGCGACGTGCGTCTCGTATTGCTTGTCGCCGCTGTCGGCGAACGGCGACTCATGGCGGCGCCAGCAGCCATCGCTGTCCTGCGTGTTCACAAGCCAGTCGGCGGCGCGCCGCACTGCCTCGAGGTAGCGCCCCGTCGCCACCTGCGCTGCGACCAAGCCCAGCAGGACCTGCCCGGTGTTGAACGTCACAGGGACCGAGGGTATCGAATCGACCTTGCCCCCCTGGAAGCCGCCCTCGGGAAACTGGATCCTGACCAGCCAGTCGGCCATGCGCAAAGCCCGCTCGCGATAGCTGGCGTCGCCGCTTCGTTGGGCCCAGGCCAGCATCGTCGGGATGATGTAGCCGGTGGTCTCCGGGTACGAGCTGGCCCAGCCGCTGATCAGGCTGTAATGGCGCGCGACGCCGCCATCGTGCGACACGGAGTGGTCCTGGGCGCGGGCCAGCCAGGCCATCAGCGCGGGCAGCACACGGGCGTTGCCCGGGTCGGCGGCGCTGAGCCCTCGGGCGTCGCGCCGCTTCTCCGCGCGGGCAGGCGGCGGCAACCGCCAATGATCGACGAGGCGACGGACGTGATGCCTCATGTCGCGGCCGCGACCGGGGCGGCGAGCATCGTCGATGCCGGAGCGTGCAGGTAGCGTGCCGTACGTCGCTTGGCCGCGATATCGGCGAAGACGCGCCCGGCGACTTCGGGCGCGATGCCGAGCGCGATGCCGAGCTCCTGCGCGCTGCAGCCGTGCTCCGCTGCCCACAGCGCCAGGTCCATCTGCGCATAGGGCAGCGCAAAGAAGAACTCGTCTTGGCCGTGCGGCAGCGAGTAGGTGTCGGTGGTGGGCGCCGCGCCGCAGATCTCGCTGGGCAGCGCGAGCGCGCGCGCCATCGCGTAGACCTGCGTCTTGTACAGGTGCGCGATCGGCTTCAGGTCGGCAAGCCCGTCGCCGCCCTTGACGAAGAAGCCCTGGTCGTACTCCAGCCGGTTGGGCGTGCCGATGACCGCATAGTTGAGCCGGTCGGCATGGAAGTAGTCGAGGTTCTTGCGCACGCGCTGCTTGAAGTTCGTTGCCGCCACGACCTCCAGGTACTCGCGCAACGGCAGACGGGCCTCCTGCGTTCGCCCTTCGGGGTCGGCAACGACGAGCTTGAAGTAGTTGATGCCCCCGGCCAGCCCGCCGGCGATGACGATCTTGTTCTTCCAGCCCGCGCCATAGGCCGGGACGACGCGGCGGATGGCCTCGTCGCGGCGGCGATAGCAACCCAGCGCCTCGAGCGCCGGCGCGATGTCGTGCACTTCGTAAGGGATGCCCAGGTGCTCGGCCAGCAGTCGGCCGCGCAGGCTGCTCGCTTCGCTCGAGTCGCGCTCGGGCAGCAACAGCGCGTGAACCTTGCCCGCTCCGACCGCGCGCACGGCCAGCGCTGCACAGACCGAGCTGTCGATGCCGCCCGAGACGGCCACGACGAAGCCGCGGCGGTGCAGGTCGTTCACGAGCGCCGAGCGCATCCATGCCGCGATGCGCTCGGCCTCGGCCGTGCAGTCGATCTCGAGCACCGCCGGGCCCAGCGCGGTGGCCGCCACGAGAGCGCTCATGCGACAGCGCCGCGCTTGCGAGCGAGGAAAGCGGCCACCGCGTCGATGCTGTCCAGGTTCTCCGGCGTCATCTCGTCGTCGGCCACCTTCACTCCATAGCGCTCTTCGAGGTGACCCACGAGCTCGAGGAAACCGGTGGAGTCGAGCACATGGTGCTCGAGGAACGAGTCGGCATCGGACAGGGCCCGGTCGCCCGCGCCCAGCAGGAAGTTCTCTTCGACATAGCGGCGAAGGTCGCCTTTGAAAGCGTTCATGAGCTGCGCCCCGTTGCTGTGGAACTGCCGTCGGATTCGCCGCGCAATGCCGCGTGGCGAACCTTCCCTGACTCGGTCTTCGGCAGCTCGTCGACCTTCCTGACCTGCCGCGGCACCATGTGACTTTCGAGCTTGGCCTGGCAGTGGCGAACGATGTCGCGCTCCGACAGCAATGACTCCGAGTCGAGTGTGACATAGGCGTGAATCGCCTGGCCGAGCACTTCGTCCGCCACGCCGACGACGGCACAACCGGTTACGCCTTCGATCTCGTGAATGACATCCTCGATCTCGCGCGGCGCGACCTTCTCCCCGCGTGTCTTGATGATGTCGTCCATCCGCGCGATGAAATAGAGATAACCTTCGGCGTCGCTGCGAAAGAGGTCACCGGTGTGCAGCACCGCCTCGCCTTCGTTCGGCCCTGCCCGCAGGCGCTCGGCCGTCTCCTGCGGCCGCCGCCAGTAGCCGCGCATGACGTGACTGCCGCGCACGACGAGCTCGCCGACGCTGCCGTGCGCGAGCCGACGCTGCTGCTCGTCGACGAGCCAGTGCTCCTGGTTCGGCATGCCGCGCCCGACGCTGCCGGGGCGGCGCTCGAGTTCCTCGGGTGGGAGGTAGCTGATGCGCTTGCACTCGGTCATGCCGTACATCGAGAACAGGCGCGCCTGCGGCCAGGCGCAGCGGATGCGCTCGATGTGGCTGACCGGCAAGGCCGCCGCCGCGTTGCTGAGCAGGCGCAGCGAGCGATGATCGAACTGCGCCAGCTGGGACAGGCCCAGCAGCGCCGCAAAGAGCGTCGGCACGCCGGGCATCACGGTCACGCGCTCGCGCTCGAGCATCTGCGCCACCTTGACGGGAAACGCGGCCTGCGCCTCCAGCACCACCGTCGCGCCGATGCCAAGGCCCATCAGCAGGTGATAGAGGCCATAGCTGAAGACGGGCGGCAGCGCGAGCCCGATCACGTCGTCCTCACGCAGCTGCAGGTAGCTTTGCACCGAGCGCCAGGCGCTGACCATGTTGTGATGGGTCAGCATCACCCCCTTCGGCCGCCCGGTGCTGCCCGAGGTGTAGATGAGCGCGGCGAGGTCCTGGTCGATGGCGGCGCAAGGTTCAATGTCGGCGCAGCCGGCGAGCGCTTCGCCGTCGCCCGCCAGTTCATCGGTCTGCACCACGCATCGAAGGCTCGTGCAGGCCGATCGCAGTGGCGCCCAGGCGGTGCGCAGGCGGCTATCGGCGAGCAGCGCGACGGCTTCGGTCTCCTGCAGCACGAAGCGCAGCTTGTCGCTCTTCGTCGTGGGCATGAGCGGCACGACAACCGCCCCGGCGCGCAGCACGGCGTGCAGCGCCACGGCATAGTGCGCGTCGGGCTCGAGGAGGAGCACGACGCGGTCGCCGCGACCGACGCCCGCGGCGCGCAGGCGTCGCACCAGGTGCAGCACGCGTGCGTGCAGCGCGCGATAGGAAAGGCGCTGGCTGCCGGCCACGAGTGCCGTCTTGTCCGGCAGCCTGCGCGCGCTCGCCTCGAACGACTCGTGCAGCAGCATCAGTGCTGTCCTTCGATGAGCTGGCGATGCAGCCACATCGTCGACAGAATGCCGATGAAGGCCATGTTGTCGCCGAAGCCGATCGCCCGGCCCGAAGCGCACTTCTCGATCAATCGGCCAACGGCCTGGGCATCGAAGAGGCCGGCCTGCTCGAGGGCACGGGGCTGCAGCAGCTCGGCCGTGGCCTCGCGCAGGCGGCCGCCGACGAAGAAGCAGGCGCTGTCGGGAGCCCGATAGGGCTGCTTGACGCGGCGGCCGATCGACTGGGGCAGCTCGGCCGCAAAGGCACGGCGCAGCAGCACCTTCTCGTGCAGGCCGCACAGCCGCAAGCGTGCCGGTATTCGGCAGGCGAATTCGAGCACGCGGTGATCGAGGAAGGGGAAGCGCGCCTCGATCGACGCCGCCATCGCCATGCGGTCTCCCTGTGACGACAGCAGGTAACCGGACATCAGCGTATGCGCCTCGACGTACTGGTCGCGCGCCAGCGCATTCCAGCGGCCGAAGTCGGGCGGCACGCTCGCGGCGAGCGCAGCCTCGGGCTCGGCGCGCTGCATGCGCTGGCGCCACTCGGGGCTGAAGTAGCCGAGGATGCGGCTCGTCGTCGCCAGGCGCAGGCCGTGCGCGAAGCCGGGCTGGTCGCCCTTGCCAGGGGGCGCGGCGAAGAAGCTCCTCGTCATCGCGCGCCCGGCAGCCGGGGAGTGGGTCAGATATGGATACAGGCGACCGAGCAGCTCGCCGCGCCAGCGTGAACCCGGTGCGCGCGCCATGAAGCGGCGCACCGCAGCCTCCTTGAACAGGTCGTAGCCGCCGAAGGCCTCGTCGGCCCCTTCACCGGTGAGCACCACCTTGTAGCCCGCCCGCCGCACGCTGTCGGCCAGCATCATCATGGGCACCGGCGCCGTGCGCACCACCGGCGACTCGGCGTGCCGGACCATGCGCGGGAAGGCGGCGGCGATCGCCGCCCGATCGGCCTCGATCGACGAGTGTTCGGTGCGCAGATGCGCGACCAGATCGCGTTGCGGCCCGCGCTCGTCGAACTCGGGGTCCTCGAAGGTCAGCGAGAAGGTGCGCAGCGGCGTGGCCGTGTAGCGGTGGACGATGCTGGTGATGATCGACGAGTCGAGACCGCCGGAGAGGTAGGCGCCCACGGGCACATCGGCGCGCAGCTGCAGCCGTACCGCGTCGACGAGCAGGGCGTGCAGTTCCTCGGCCCATCGGACGTCGCTGCGATGCGCGCCAGCCGCGTCGTCGCCGAATGGCCAGTCCCAGTAGCGCACCAGGCGTTCGCCGCGGGCATCGATGGCCATCAGGTGCCCCGGCGGCAGGCTCGAGACGCCGGCGAACGCCGTTCGCGGTGGCAATGCGGCCCAGTAGCCGAAGATCGAGGCCAGCCCTTCGGGGTCGAGCTCGCGCCGCAGCTGGGGCAGCGTGAACAGCGCCTTGACCTCGGAAGCGAAGGCCAGGCGCTGGCCCACGCGGGCGTGAAAGAGCGGCCGGATGCCGACGCGGTCGCGCGCGAGCACGAGGCGCTCGCGCCCGGCGTCCCACAGGGCGATCGCGAACTGCCCGTTCAGGTGCTCGACGAAGCGCTCGCCGTGGTCCTCGTACAAGTGCACGAGGACTTCGGTATCCGAGGCGGTGCGGAAGCGGTGCCCGCGCGCAACGAGCTGGGCGCGCAACTCGACGTAGTTGAAGATCTCGCCGTTGAAGACAACCTGGATGCGGCCGTCCTCGTTGCCCATCGGCTGTGCACCGCCCTCGAGGTCGATGATGGCGAGCCGGGCGTGCCCCAAAGCGACCGGGCCGCCGAGCCACACGCCCTGGCCGTCGGGCCCGCGGTGATGCAGCGCCGAGACCATCGCGGCGATCTCGCCGTGCTCGGGCGCCATGCCCGCGCCGAGGTTCAGCAGGCCGGCGATGCCGCACATGCGCGAGTCAACGGCCAGCCGGTGCGCGGCGGCTCAGCGAGCGGGGGTGCCGCCGGCCTTGGCCACCCGGCCCGTGTAGTCGGCATGCAGCAGGCGCGTCGTCGTACCGATATCGAGCACCGCCGCACCCCAGGACAAGCCGACACCGTAGCCGAGCAGCATCACCTTCCAGTCGCGATGCCGCTGCTCGGGCAGCCGGCGCGTCGCCGTCACCGCCACCGAGGGGCCGCCGCAGTTGCCGTTGTCCTCGAGCGTGAGCGGCACCTTGGCCTCGGGGAGGGCGCACTTCTTCATCAGGTGCTTCATCATGAAGCGATTCGATTGATGGAAGATGAAGGCGTCGATGCCCTCGACGGTGCAGCCGGAAAGCGCCAGCGCATCGGCGATCAGCGGTGGCACGCGCTTGATCGTGAAGTTGAAGATGCCCGGCCCGTCCATGCGCAACGCGAGATCGCGGGCGTCGGCCGGGCGCCGATCGCGGAAAGCGCCGCCGCGAATGATCAGCCCGGCATGGCCGCTGCCGTCGGTGTGCAGGCAGAAGTGCGCCGAGCCCGAATCGCTGAGCTCGAGTGCGGTGGCCGAGCCCGAATCGCCGAACAGCAGCGTCGTCGCATGATCGGCCGGGTCGACGAAGCGGCTCGGTGTTTCGCCGTGCAGCATCAGGATGCGCTGGTGACCGCCGCTCCTGAGCATCGTCGCCGCCAGGTACAGCCCGTACGGGTAGCCCGAGCAGCCCAGCCCGACATCGAAGGCGGCGCAATCGTCGGGCAAGCCCAGCCACTGGTGCAGGATGCACGCCGTCGAAGGCAGGAAGTAGTCCGGGCTCTGGGTCACCAGGATGAGCCCGCTGATCGAATCGCGCGACCAGGCGAGTGCCTGCAGCAGGCGTTCGGCGGCCTCGAAGCACAGGTCGGCCGAGGTCGTGCCCTCCGTGACGACGCGGCGCTGGCGGATGCCGGCCATCGACACGACCTTGCGCACTTCCTCGGCATCGAAGCCGTTGGCCGGGTCGAGGTTGTCCACCGCCTGCGGCGGCACGCACGTCGCGATGCCGGCCACGCGCAGTCCGGCAATCGTGGAGCGGCTCATGGTGTGTTCATGCGCAATTTCACTCGACGATCTGCGCGCCGCCGTCGATGACCAGCGTCTGGCCGACGATGCCCTCGGAGGCCGGGCTCAACAGGAACTGCACGAGCGAGGCCACCTCTTCGGGCCGCACGAGATGCCCGCGCGGCGTGCGCGCCGCCGCTGCGGCGATCCGTGCCGCCTTGTCAGGAAAGGCATCCCAGGCCTCGGTGAGCACGCTGCCCGGGGCGACGATGTTCACGCGCACTCCGGCGGGGGCGAGTTCCGCGGCGAGGTGCCGCGCCAGCGCCTCCAGCGCCGCTTTCGAGCTGCCGATCGCCGCGTAGGCGGGCACAGCGCGCACGGCGCCGGCCGACGAGATCGGCACGATGGCCGAGCCGGGGCCGAAATGCGGACGCAACAGCTGCACCAGTTCGAAGAATGCACGCACGTTGAGCGCGTGCGTGAAGTCCCAGTGCCGCAGCGTCAGCGACTCCGAAGGTTTGTGGACGCCGGTGGCGGCGGCGTGGACCAGCGACAGCGCCGTCGTGGCGGCGACCGCCTCCCGTATGGACTCCATGCCCTTGGCCGAAGTCAGGTCGGCACGCAATGTCGACAGTTCCAGGCCCTCGGCTGCGGCGGCCGCGCCCAGCGCCGCGGCCGCCGATTCGTTGCGCGCATGGTTTGCGAGCACGCGTGCGCCGGCACGGGCCAGCTGCAACGAGATCGCCCGGCCGATGCCGCGCGTGCCGCCGGTGACAAGCACGGTGCGGCCCTGCAGCGGCGCAGCGCTCACGGTGTACCTCCGGCGAGGAATGCGTCGAGCTGAGCGTCCTTGAACTCGGGCGCAAAACGCTCAAGCGGCATGAAGGTGAACATCAGCTTGGCCTGCGCGACGGACTTGCCGGCCACTTCGAGCCGGCACTCGGCCGTCGCATAGCGCGATTCGTTGGCGACGATCTCGGCGGACAAGGTCGCTTCGTCGCCGGGCCGCACCCAATCGCGGAAGCTTGCCGACAGGATCTTCCCGAGCAACGCCTTGCCGCGGGGCAGGCGCTGCGCATCCAGGCACTTGGCGGCGGTCTGGCCCATCATCTCGGTGAGCAACACGCCGGGCATGACCGGGAAACCGGGGAAGTGGTCGGCGAAGATCTCGAGGTCCACCGGCACGCGCGTGCTGGCTCGTGCGCTGTGGCCCGGCACCAGCTCGATCAGGCGGTCGACGAGGAGAAAACGCATGACGGGTCGCGCGAGGCGCCGGGCGTGGCTGCCCTCAGGCCTCGGTCAGTGCGCCGTGACGCCGCAGGACGCCGAGGATGTCCTGCACCGCGGACATCGCCTCGATCTCCTTTTCGTCGAGGTGGATGTCGAACTTCTCGTCCAGCGCCGCGATGAGCGACAGCGTACCCAACGAGTCCCACCCGGCGATGCTCGCGCGCGAGGTGCCGGCGGCGATTCGTCCGGCCGGTTCTTCGAAGATCTCGGCGATCCAGTTCAGCGCGTTCTTTGTGTCCACGGTTCGAGGCGGGTGAGGTTCTGGAGCTCACTGGGCCGTGTAGCCGCCGTCGACGGGCAGGTCCACGCCCGTGATCCAGCGACTGGCCGGCGAGAGAAGAAAGGCCGCTGCGCGTGCCACGTCCTCCGGCTGCCCGGGGCCGAGCGGATGCGCCGCCTTGAGTGTTGCGGCTCGTTCGGCAGAGAGCGAAGCACGCGTCATCTCGGTGTCGACGAAGCCCGGTGACAGGCAGTTCGCCCGCACCCGGCGCCTGGCCAGTTCGACAGCCAGCGAGCGGACCGCTGCCACCAGCGCGCCCTTGCTTGCGCTGTAGGCGACCTGACCCGCCATGCCGGCGCGGCCGTACACCGACGAGAGGAACAGAAGGCTGCCTCCTTCCGGGTGCAACACATCGCGACGGCAGACCGCGCGCGCCAGTTCGAGGCCGGCAACCAGGTTCACGCCGAGTTGCGCCTGGACCACTTCCACGCTGCTTGAGGCCAGCGGCCGGGTGAGAACCGTGCCCGCCGAGTGACACAGACCGTAGATCGGCCCCACCTCGGACCCCAGGCGCTGCACGCCCGCAGCAATGGCGGCGTGCTCGCTCAGGTCGAGCGGCCAGACGACGTGCGGGCGGCCTTTCAGGGCGCTCGCCGTGGCGGCCAGCCGGGCGGGGTCCCGCCCGCCGAGGATCACCGAACACCCTTGCGACGCGAGTTCGATGGCGATGGCGCGGCCCAGACCGGACGAAGCCCCGGTCACGAGGATCCAGCGACCATCGAAGGCGCCGGGGTCAAAGGTTGACGCCATAGCGGCCGGGAAGATATCGAACGGGCCCGCTGCCGGCGTGCTGCCTACGCACCGATCGCACTGGCAGCGCGACTTATTGCCGTGCGCTGTCGACGTGACCGGCCGGGGATGGCATCGCGTAGAAGTATTCGCCCCGCGCCCGCATCTGGCGGGTGCACTCGATTGCGTCGCGCACGCGGATCGCCATCAGCGTGCTCGCGCCGACGACCTGCGTCCGCACGTTGCCTTGCTGACGCAAGGCCGCAAAGAGGCGCTCGGGGCGCCGCCGCGCGATCGCCTGCCGATCAAAGGCATAGGTTCGCACCGTGCGATGAACCCCCTCGGCGTCGATGACCGGCGCGTCGAAGGCCGCCGGTGTGTACAGAGGAAAGGGCAGATCGGCGTGCACGAGGT
Organism: Rubrivivax sp.; assembly: GCA_026125665.1. Taxonomy (GTDB): domain Bacteria; phylum Pseudomonadota; class Gammaproteobacteria; order Burkholderiales; family Burkholderiaceae_C; genus Rubrivivax. The sequence continues at coordinate 16,528 of JAHCKS010000005.1, read as the reverse complement.
GTTCAAGATGATGGAAAAACGTGAACGTCTCCAGCGGCACGTTGTAGAAGACGGCCACGCCGTCGGCGCGCGCCACCGCGTCGAACGGCGTGCCCGGTCCGCAAGGATGCACGCAGTCGGCATGGCCGGCGATGAAGCTCTCGGCTCGGGGTCCGTGCGCCAGCACCGGGTGCGTGGGGTGCACGCTGCGCAGTACGCCGGCACGGCGCCTGAACGACTCGGAGACGAGCCCCATCATCGAAGGCGTGCGCCGCACGTCGAGGGAGCGCCCGCTCTGAAGCCAATCGAGCGAGGCGTTGCGGTAGGGCATGGACACCATCAACAGGTGGCCCGACGGGCCGACCGCCTCCAGGAACAGGTCGATCAGCTCGCCGGCGCTGCCGCGAAAGCCATGTTCGCGCGAGAAGGCGCTGTGTAGCATCACGACGTCGCCGTCGCGCACCCCCAGCCGGCGCAACGCCTGCAGAAGTTGCACGCCGCCGTAAGAGCGCAGGGCTCCGACCGCGGCAATGCGAAGCTGCTTCAGCCGCGCCTTCAGCGCAGCCTTCAGGGGCTTGGGAACGTAGGCGGCAAGGCGCATCGACAAGCGCGTGCTGGCTGAACACGCCAGCTTAGCGAAAGGCGCGATGCCGACCGCGCGACCGAGTGGCCGTCGTGTGGAATCGGACCGCTGGCAACCCGGATAATTCAGCGCTCAGCCCCGGAGCCCCTGCATGACCCGCGCCACCAAGATCGTCGCTACCCTCGGCCCCGCCTCCAGCGACCCGGCGGTGCTCGAGCGGCTGCTGATCGCCGGCGTCGACGTGGTGCGGCTGAACTTCAGCCACGGCAAGGCGCAGGACCACATCGACCGCGCGACGCTGGTGCGCGCGGTGGCCGAGCGGGTGGGCAAACCGGTGGCGCTGATGGCCGACCTGCAGGGGCCGAAGATCCGTGTCGGCAAGTTCGCCGAAGGCAAGGTGGCGCTGGAGCCCGGCGCCACGTTCGTGCTCGACGCCGGGCGCAGCGAGCCGGGCGACGCGTCGGCCGTCGGGCTGGACTACAAGGAGCTGCCGCGCGACGTGCGCCCCGGCGACACGCTGCTGCTGAATGACGGCCTGATCAAGCTCAGCGTGCAGGCAGTGCGCGGCGAGCAGGTGGTGACGCAGGTGGTGCTCGGCGGCGAGCTCAGCAACAACAAGGGCATCAACAAGGCCGGCGGCGGCCTCACCGCGCCGGCGCTGACGGCCAAGGACATGGAAGACATCAAGACGGCGATGGCCTTCCAGGCCGAGTACGTGGCGGTGAGCTTTCCGAAGAGCGCCACCGACATGGAGATGGCGCGCCAGCTCGCCAACGTGGCCGGCGAGGCGACGCGGCACAAGCCGGCGATGATCGCCAAGATCGAGCGCAGCGAGGCGATCCCGGTGCTCGAGCAGATCCTGCGTGCCAGCGACGGCATCATGGTGGCCCGCGGCGACCTCGCGGTGGAGGTGGGCAACGCGGCGGTGCCGGCGCTGCAGAAGAAGATGATCCGCATGGCGCGCGAGATGGACAAGGTCGTCATCACCGCCACGCAGATGATGGAGAGCATGATTCTCGCGCCGGTGCCCACGCGCGCCGAGGTCAGCGACGTGGCCAATGCGGTGCTCGACGGCACCGACGCGGTGATGCTGAGCGCCGAGACGGCGGCCGGGAAGTTCCCGGTCGAGACGGTGGAGCACATGCACCTCATCGCGCTGGAAGCCGAGCGCGCCGAGGAAGTCGAGCTCGACGGCGACTTCACGAACAAGCGCTTCGGCCGCATCGACCAGAGCATCGCGATGGGGGCGCTGTTCACCGCGCACCACCTGGGCTGCAAGGCCATCATCGCCCTCACCGAGAGCGGCAGCACGGCGCTGTGGATGAGCCGGCACAACATCAAGGTGCCGATCTTCGGCCTCACGTCGCAGACGGGCTCGGAGCGTCGCATGACGCTGTATCGCAACGTGCGGCCGCTCTTGATGCCGAAGATGACCGACCGTGACGCGGCGCTGGCCAAGGCGGAGGCGCTGCTGGTCGAACGCGGCGTGCTGCGCCCCGGGGACACCTACGCCATCACCTGCGGCGAGCCGATGGGCTACCCGGGCGGCACGAACATGCTGAAGGTGTGCCAGGTGCGGTAACGCGCTCCCCCCGAAGCGACCTTCGGCTGCCTCCCCGGAGTTCACAAGGGGAACGCTTCGAGTTCCGGGGCGCCGCCGGCGGCCCGGCGGAGCCGGTTCCGCGGCGGTCGCCTGTCGGTTGCCTGGCTGAGGTGCGATCAGGCCACGACGGCGCCGATCATCGCTGCCACGCGCGGTGCAGCACCCACTGGCACGAGCTCCACTTCGGGGTGGGCCCGCCGGAACACCGTGAAGAGCTCGTGCGCGAAGGCGTGGCCGATCTCGTCGATGCCGGCGAAGTCGACTTCGGCGCGGCGGAACGCGGCCAGGCGCGCCGCGACGCGCCTGGCCTCGGCCCGCGAGGCGAGCGGGTCGCCGCCCTGCGCCAGCAGCGTCAGCGGCACGCGCGTGCGATCGAACGCCGCGCCGAGGCCGTCGGAGGCGAGCTCGCCGATCACGTCCTGCAACGTGCGGCGCGTGTCCAGCGCGATGGCCAGGTACACCGAGGTACCGGGCCGCCCGGCCAGCGCGGGTGCGGCGGGCAACCCCTGCCAGGCGGCATCACCCCAGGCGCGGCGCTGGAAGCGCGCGTCGTTGGCTCGCACGTCGAACACGTCGGCGACGCGGCAGGCGCTGACGAGCCCGTGGCCGCAGTGGCGCTCGGGCTGCGTCGTGAGCCGCCCCTTGGCCAGCTCGAGCATCGCCAGCGCCGGGTCGCCGATCGCGAAGTGCTCGTCGATGCGCCGGAAGAGGCCGCAGCCGTCGTCGGAGACGAGCAGCTGCAGCTGCTGCGGCGTCTGCCGCATCGACACCGTCACCTGCGTGCCGCCGCTGTGGTCGATGGCGTTGTTGACGAGCTCGGTGAAGGCATGCTGCGCCATGCGCCGCACGGCATGCGGCAACTCGAAGCAGGGCGCGAAGTCGCGGCGCCACGGCAGATCCTCCATCAGGCCGGCAAGCGGGTAGCTGTGCACCACCTGGCGCAGCTGGCCGGGATGCCACTGCGGCCGCCGCGGGCTGCCGCTGCGCTGCAGCCACTGGGCCGCCTGAAGCCGCTCCAGCAGCGTGCGCACGCTGCGACGGCTGGCGCCGAGCCGCTGCTCCAGATGCGGGACGAGGTCATGCGGGTGCGCGAGCACCGCTGCGGTGATCCACTGCGTGACGGGGGCGAGTTCGAGCTTGGCCATGGCTGCGTGCACCTGGAAGGCTGGCCCGCGCTGCCGGGAACGTCGTTGGCTGGGCGGCAGCGATGCGGGAGCGGCCAGTGTCGCCAGCGGGGAGCTCGGCTTGAGCGGGAAATGCGGCACGAACCGGGCCCAGTTCTGCGCCGGCAACCCCGCCGGCCCCCAGGTCGAACAGGGTGCTCCCGCGGGGGTGCTATCTAGAATCCGCGGGAATTCCCGCCCTCGTCTTCACTCTACCGAACCCCCTGTTCTCTTCTCCGCGGAGCCCGCCATGCCTCTCGTCTCGATGCGCCAGCTGCTCGACCACGCCGCCGAACACCGCTACGGCATCCCCGCCTTCAACGTCAACAACCTCGAGCAGGTGCAGGCCGTGATGCAGGCCGCCAGCGAGGTCGGCGCGCCGGTCATCCTGCAGGCCAGCGCCGGCGCGCGCAAGTACGCCGGCGAGGCGTTCATCAAGCACCTCATCCTGGCGGCGCTGGAGGCGTATCCGAAGGTGCCGCTGGTGATGCACCAGGACCACGGCCAGAGCCCCGAGGTGTGCAAGGGCGCGATCGAGCTGGGCTTCAGCTCGGTGATGATGGACGGCAGCCTGCAGGCCGATGGCAAGAGCATCGCCAGCTACGACTACAACGTCGACGTGACGAAGAAGGTCGTCGACATGGCGCACGCGCAGGGCATCACCGTCGAAGGCGAGCTCGGCTGCCTCGGCTCGCTCGAGACGATGAAGGGCGACAAGGAAGACGGCCACGGCGCCGAGGGCACGATGACGCGCGAACAGCTGCTCACCGACCCCGAGCAGGCCGCCGACTTCGTCAAGCGCACGCAGCTCGACGCGCTGGCCATCGCCATCGGCACCAGCCACGGCGCCTACAAGTTCAGCCGCAAGCCCACCGGCGACATCCTCGCCATCGACCGCATCAAGGAGATCAACAGGCGCATCCCGAACACGCACCTCGTGATGCACGGCAGCTCCAGCGTGCCGCAGGAGCTGCTCGAGGTCATCCGCCAGTACGGCGGCAAGATGAAGGAGACCTACGGCGTGCCGGTGGCCGAGATCCAGGAAGCCATCAAGTACGGCGTGCGCAAGATCAACATCGACACCGACATCCGCCTGGCGATGACGGGCGCGGTGCGCAGGTTCCTGGCCGAGAACCCGGAGAAGTTCGACGCGCGCGAGTGGCTGAAGCCGGCGCGCGAGGCCGCCTACCAGATCTGCAAGCAGCGCTACCTGGAGTTCGGGTGCGAGGGGCAGGCGGGCAAGATCACGCCGGTGCCGCTGGCCGACATGGCGCGGCGCTACGCCGGCGGCGAGCTGCGGCAGGTCGTGGCCTGAGCGGCGCATCTCCCTCTCCCGCAGGCGGGAGAGGGAGTCCGCGTCACACGGCCCTGAGCACGCTCGGGTCGACGACGTGGTTCTGCGGCCCGCGGCTGGCGATCTTGATCGCGCCGATGCGGTTGGCCAGGCGCAGGCAGCGCTCGAGGTCCCAGCCTCGCTCCAGGCCGTACAGCAGCCCGGCGCGGAAGGCGTCGCCGCAGCCGGTGGGGTCCACCACCTCGGCGGCCTTCACGCCGCTCACGTGCCGGCGCTCGCCGCTCACCCACAGCTCGCAGCCGTCGGCGGCGAGCGTGACGACCACGCCGCGCAGGTTCGGCCGGCGCGACATCTGCGCCACGCTCTCGCCGGTGCGCTCCTCGAGCATCCTCGCCTCGTAGTCGTTCAGCGTCACCCAGCTCGCCTGGCCGAGGATGGTGCGGTGCTGCTCGCCGTCGAACTGCGGCAGCTGCTGGCCGGGGTCGAAGATGAACGGGATGCCCGCCGCGTGCATCTGCTGCGCGTGCTGCCACATCGCCTCGCGCCCGTCGGGCGCAATGATGCCGATCGCCAGGTCCTTGCGGCCGGGCGGCACGCCGATCTTGTGCGCGTGGCTCATCGCGCCGGGGTGGAAGGCGGTGATCTGGTTGTTGTCGCGGTCGGTGGTGATGTGGCACTGCGCCGTGTGCAGCTCGGTGTCGCGCCAGATCAGCGACGTGTCGGCGCCCCAGCCCTCGATGCGCGCGAGGTACTCGCCGCCGTCCACGCCGAGCGCGGCCATCACCACCGGCTGGCCGCCCAGGGCCTGCAGGTTGTAGGCGATGTTGCCGGCGCAGCCGCCCCACTCGCGCCTGAGCGTCGGCACGAGGAACGAGACGTTCAGGATGTGCACCTGATCCGGCAGGATCTGCTCGGCGAAGCGGCCCGGGAAGGTGGTGATGGTGTCGAACGCGAGCGAGCCGCAGATCAGAGCCGGCATGAGGTGGGGTGTCTCAGTCAGGGGTAGAAGAGCTCGATCGTATAACCCGCCACCGTGCCGGAGGCCACCTGGATGGTGCTCTGCAGCGTGAGTTCCGCACCGGCGCCCAGCGCCTCGGCCCGCGCGCCGAGCTCGCTGGCGCGCAGCACGCGCCGCGCGATGAGCCGGCCTTGCGTGTCCGTGAGCGCCAGCTCGAAGGCCGGCAAGGCGACCTCGTGCGTCCCGAGGTTGCGCAGCGAAACCGACAGCCGGTAGTGGTCGCCGCGCTCGACGCGAACGACGCCGCTCGCCTCCACCCGCAGCGCCTGCAGCGAGCGCGGAGCCCGCACCTCGCAGCCAAGCGCCTCGCAGGCGGCCAGGAGCATCGGCCTGAGCGACGCCGAACGGGCACCGACGAGGTCGCGCTGGGCCAGCGTCCACTGCACGGCCAGTGCGGTGAGGGCGACCAGGCAACCGGCGGCCAGCGCCGCACGCACGCGCGGGCTGCGCCAGCGCGCGGCACGTTCGGCCTTGCGCACGAACGAGGGCATGTCGGCGGCGTCGGTGCGGATGTCGCCGGGGGGCACATCGCCGTCCAGCGGCAGGTCGAGCTGCATGGCGGGTGACGCCGCATCGCCGGGAAGCGCCGCGTCGAGAGCAGAAACCGCCGCGGCGGGCAGCGCCGGCGTATCCGCGCCCGCTGCGGGGCGGTCCTCGACGACGACACCGATGTCGCTCGCGACCTCGGATGGCGCGGTGCGTTCGCGCGGCTCGGCCGCGGCGATGTCCGTGTCGACGACGACGCCTTCGTCGGCATCGGCCCCGTGCGCTGGTGCGTCCTCGGCCTGGGCGGGTTCGGCGAGGCCCGGCTCGGCAGGGGGGGGAGCCGGTGCCGCTGATGCGGAAGCGGTTGCCGACACGGGCGTGGATGCCGGCACTGGGGTCGCGGCGACAGCCGGGGTCGGGGCAATGGGCAGTGACGTCGCCGGCGCCGCAGGCGTGGCAACCGGCGCAGGAGTTGGTGCGGGGGTGGGTGCCGGAGTGAGGGCCGCACTGGGAGCCGCAGTGGGGGCCGCAGTGGGTGCCGCGGTGGGGGCCGCTGTGGGTGCGGGGGTTGGTGCCGCGGTTGGTGCCGGGGTGGGTGCGAGCGTTGGAGCGGGCGACGGGGCGGGCGTCGGTGCAGGTGTCGGCGCGGCCGTCGGAGCAGCAGTCGGCGTCGAGGCGGGCGTCGAGGTGGGCGTCGAGGTGGGCGTCGAGGTCGCCGCAGCGGTGGGCGCTGCAGTCGCTGCGGTCGCCAGCGCCCGCGGCGCCACTGGCGCCGCTGCCGAAGTCTGCGGGGCCGTCTGCGCCGGCCGGGGGGCCGAGGTGGGGAGCCGCGCTGGTGGCGCATTGGGTGCGAGGGCGGTCGGGCGGGCGGGGGTGGCCGGCGCGGCCCCGGCCTTTGCCGATGCAGTGGCTGGCGCCGCCACGACCGGCGCGGTTGGCACACGAACCGGAGCGGCAGTCGTCGGCATGGCCGCCCCCGCGGACATCCGCGCCAACGACGGTGCGGACGCCACGGGGCTCTGTGCGACCGTGTGGCGGGGCGGCAGTGGTGGTGCCGTTGCGGGGGTGGCGGGTGCCCACCCCGTCGGGCGCGTCGTGGGCCGTGAGGACGGCGGCGCGGGGATCGGTGGCGTGGGGACTGGCGGCGCGGCAGCGGGACGCGCGACCGGCGCTGCCGGGGGTCGGGCGACCCGGCCGCGCAGGCCGCCGTGGGCTTCCTGCCAACCGCTGGCACGCCGGGCTGGCGCCCAGGGTCGGCTCGAACGGCGGAGGCGGCGCGGGCCTTGGCGCGGCCATCGGCACTGGTGAAGTGCTGGCGGGCGGCGAAGGGCGCGCCGTCGCGGCCGGGCGCGCCATCGGTCGCCCGGCAGGCGGGCGTGGGGGCGCCGGTGCAAAGGGGTCGACGACGAACTCGCCGTGCGGAATGTCGGGCAGCGCCTCGCTCGTGGGTTCACGCATGTCCAGCCGGCCGTGCATCGAGGGCGACGGCATGAAGGCGGATGGCGTGGTGTCGAGCGCCGAGGGGTCGGTCGCGGGCCAGCGCGGGGGGTGCGCGGCACCGGTGGTGGCATCGACCAGGTTCTCCGAGGCGTTGAAGACCTCGGCGCAGCGGCCGCAGCGCACCCAGCCGGCGGAGACGCGCAGCTGGTCGGGCACGACGCGGAAGACCGTGCGGCAGGCCGGGCAGCGCGAGGCGAGGCTGGTCGGCGAGGGCGTCATCGTCTCGCCTTCGCCTTCTGCGCGACCGTCTGCGCGGGTACCGCGGCCGTGCCGCCCATCAGCACCCAGCCTTCGTCGTGCTCCAGCACCTCGATGGCGACGTGCGGCGCGTAGGCCGCACGCAGCTCGTCGGCCTGGCGCTCGAGGATGCCGGCAAGCAGCAACCGCCCCCCCGGCGCGAGGTGGCCGGCGAGCAGCGGCGCCAGCAGCTTCAGCGGCGTGGCGAGGATGTTGGCGATGACGAGCGCGTAGGCGCCCTCGGCCGCCTCGGGCAACGCGGAGCGCACCGGCACGCCGTTGCGCCGCGCGTTCTCCTGCGTGGCGCGCACGGCGGCCGGGTCGATGTCGACGGCGTCGACGCCACGCGCGCCGAGCTTCGCCGCCGCGATGGCCAGGATGCCCGAGCCGCACCCGTAGTCGAGCACACGCGGCCAGGGCGCCGCACCGGCTGCACCGGCCGCAGCCTCGCGCGCCAGCCAGCGCAGGCACATGCGGGTCGTGGGATGCGTGCCGGTGCCGAAGGCGAGGCCCGGGTCGAGGCGGATGACGACCTGCGCGCCGGCCGGCGGCTCGTGCCAGCTCGGCACGATCCAGAAGCCCGGCGCCACCTCCACCGGCGTGAACTGCGATTGCGTCAGGCGCACCCAGTCCTCTTCGGGCACCGGCTGCAGGGCCTGCACCAGTGCGCCGGGATGCGTGGCCGTGGCCGCGGCCCAGGGCTGCGCGAGCAGCGCCGCGGCGGCGGCTTCGGCCGTCCGCACGTCCTCGAACAGGGCGCGCAGCGTCGAGCGCTCCCAGCCGGCCGCCGGCACCGGCAGGCCGGGCTCGCCGAAGAGCGCATGCTCCGTTTCGGTGCCCGCATCGGCGTCTTCGACCGTGACGGCGAGCGCGGCGAGCTCGTCGACGAGCGCGTCCGACAGCGGCTCGACGAGGGCGGCGGGTGCGCGCAGCACGAGCTCGAACATGCCGCCGATGCTAAGGGCGCGCCAAGGGTTTCCGGTCCGGGCCCGCCTTGTGCGCGCTCAGCGGCAACAAGTCACTGCACCGGCGCGCGCCCACGTGTTCCCGGTGATGGTGGTCCGGGAACGTGGCGTTACAAGGGCGAGGCAGCCCGCTCGGGGCGCCGGTGCACTGCCGGCCCGCGGGTTGTCCGGGCCGCACGGGCCCGGCCCACCGAACACTGGTGTCGTCCGCCACCGAGGCCGCAAGGGGGGCCGCAGCATGCTCGATTCGATCTTTCGCACCAACGGTGAGCGCAAGCAGGCCGAGAACGACCTGCGCGACCTGCTGGCCGAGGTGCGCGAAGAGCGGGACGCCGTGCGCGAGGAGCGTGCGGCGGCCCAGGAGGAAAGGCAGGCCATCCGCGCCGAGCGCGAGGCTTTCGCCGAACAGATGGGCAAGGCCGCCGGCGCGCTGGCCAGGCTCACGCGTTCGAACAAGGCGGTGGACGACGTGGCGGCGAAGGCCGACGCGGTGTTGGGCAAGCTGCAGGGCATGGCCGAGCTCGCGGCCGGCCAGGAAGCGCGGGCGCGCCGGCTCGACGAGATCGACGACCGCGTGGGCGGGCTGCACGAGCTGGTGGCGCAGGCCGAACGAGAGGCGAAGGCGTTGCTGGAGCCCGACGGGCAGGTCCACCGCCAGCGCAAGGCACTCGACGAGCTCGGTGCGCAGGCGCGCGACGCGCACGCGGCGCTGGCGGCGCTGCGCCAGGAGAGCGACCAGCTCGAGCAGGTGCACGCGCAGCTGCGCCGCTCGAGCGACGAGCTGCAGCAGTCGGTGCAGGGCGCGGCCGCGCTGAAGGGCGAGCTGGCCGAGCTGCGCCGCGCCGAGGTTGGCCTGCGCGAGGAAGTGCAGCGCGCACGCGACGTGGCACGCGAGGCGCGCGCCGACGCCGACCAGGCCGGCGCCGCCGCGCGCGAGGCGGCGGAACGGCTCGACTCGCTGACCCAGCTGCACGAGCTGAGCAAGGACGCCGAGAAGCGCATCACCTCGCTGCACGCACTGGCCGAGCACGTGTCGCTGAAGGCGAAGACGCTGGAGACGCAGCGTCACGCCGTCGACCACGCCGCTGCCGAGACGGCGCGCCTGTCGGAGCTGGTGTGGGCGATGGAGGCGCAGGTGACGCGCCTGAACGAAGGCCGCGCGCAGATGCAGGCAACCGAGGAGGCCGTGGCGCGCGTCGAGGCGCTGGCGCGCAGCGCCACGCAGGACCTGGCCGGCGCCACCACGGCGCGCGAGGAGTTCGTGCGCGAGTCGGCGCGGCTGGAAGGCCAGGGCCGCGCGCTGCTGGAGGCGATGCGCGCGGCCGCCGAGCGGCTGGCCGTCGACAAGGAGGAGCTCGGTGCCTTCGGCGAGCGGCTGCAGTCGGTGTCGGCGGCGCTTGCCGAGAGCGAGGCGCGCATGCAGGCGGTGATGGCGAAGAACGAGTCGCTGGCCGGCATGCAGCAGAAGGCCGACGGGCTGGCCAAGGTGTTCGCCGACCTGCGCACCGAGACCGAGGACCTGGCGCGCAAGCAGAGCGCGCTCGACGACCTGACCGAGCAGCTCGGCCTGGTCGAAGCGCTCGGCCGGCGAACCGGCGCGCAGCAGGAGAGTCTGCTGCAGGCCCGCGGCGACCTGGAGGCCATGCGCACGCAGGTGGACGAGCTGCTGAAGTCGCATGCCGAGCTGGCCCGCCTGCGCGACAGGGCGGCCGAGGACCGCGCGGCGCTGGAGGCCTTTGTCGAGCGCACCGAGCAGCTGATCGGCCGAACGCCGGAGATCGAGGCGCGGCTCGGGGCGATGCTCGGCAAGATGGACCTGCTGGAGACCGGCAACCAGTCGCTGCGCCGGCTGGGCGAGGCGACGGCGGCGCTCGACGCCGAGCTGGCGCGCCTGGACGGGCGCATGCAGTTCGTCGAGAAGGTCGAGGAGCGGGTCAACGGCCTCTTCTCGCTGAGCGTCGAGGTCGAGCGCCGCATCGCCGACCAGGCCGCGCGGCGCGCCGAGATCGACGCACTGGCGCAGCGCTGCGACGGCCTGGCGCTGCAGGTGGGCACGGTGCAGCAGCAGCTGGAGAACGTCTCGGTGCAGCAGGGGCGGCTGCAGCCGCTGGCCGCCGAGGTCAAGCGGCTCGGCGACGCGTTGGCCGACTCGCAGCGCGCGGCGAAGGCGCTGCAGGCCGACGAGGCCGCGGCGCTCGAGCAGCAGCAGCGCCTGGCCGGGCTCATCGAGCATGGCATGCGCCAGGCGGCCGAGACTTCCGAGCGCCTTCGCAAGGTGCAGGCCCTGGGCCAGGACCTCGCGCAGGTGGCCACGCGCGGCGACGAGGTGGCCGCGCAGATCGCCCAGGTGCAGGTGCGCCAGCGCGACGTGCTGGCGCAGGTCAGCCTGACCGAGGACCAGATGCAGCGCGCCGAGGCGATGTCGCGCCAGCTCGATCACCGCCGGGCGCTGCTGCAGCACACCGAGAAGACGCTGCTGAACTTCGAGTCGCGCCTCGCGGACCTCGACCGGCATGCCGAGGGCCTGGAGATGAAGATGAAGGCGCTCGCCGACCGCGAGGCGCTGATCCAGGCGGTCAAGGCCGAGGTCGACGGCATCCGGCAGATCGCCAGCCGGGGCCGCGCCGACCTGCAGTTCGTCGCCGACCACCGGGCCGAGGTGGGCGATCTGCGCGCCAAGGTCGACGATCTGCTCGGGCGCCTGGGGGACGCCGACGCGAAGATCGAGCTCGTCGAGGCGTGGCGCGCCAAGGTGGCGCAGGCCGAAGCCGCCGCGAAGTCGGTGACGGCGATGTTCGGCGACATGCAGGGCACGCTCGAGAGCCTGAGCGAGCAGCGCGTGCTGATCGACGACGTGGCCGAGAAGCTGGCGCGTCTGGAGTTCACGATGCAGGAAGCGCAGTCGACGCTGTCGCGCCTGGACGGCTCGGCGCAGGAGGCGCAGAACACGGTGCGGCTGCTGCAGCGCGAGCGCGAGGTGGCCGAACGCGTCGAGAAGAGCATCAAGGCCGTGCGGTCCAGCAGCGGCCGCGGCGCGTAGGCCGGGCTGCCCGGCTACCGCCGGTGCTGCGCCAGCCAGCCTTCGAGGTAGTGGATGCTCGTGCCCCCCTCGATGAACTTGGCGTCCACCATCAGCTCGCGGTGCAGCGGCACGTTGGTCAGGATGCCCTCGACGAGCGTCTCCGACAGCGCCGTGCGCATGCGCGCCAGCGCCTGCTCCCGCGTGTCGGCGTGCACGATGATCTTGCCGATCATCGAGTCGTAGTTCGGCGGCACGAAGTAGTTGGTGTAGGCGTGCGAGTCGACGCGCACCCCCGGGCCGCCCGGGGCGTGCCACAGCGTGATGCGCCCCGGTGACGGCGTGAAGACGTAGGGGTCCTCGGCGTTGATGCGGCACTCGATGGCGTGGCCGCGCATCTCGATGTTGCGCTGCGTGAACGGCAGCTTCTCGCCGGCGGCCACGCGGATCTGCATCTGCACGATGTCCACGCCGGTGACGAGCTCGGTCACCGGATGCTCGACCTGCACGCGCGTGTTCATCTCGATGAAATAGAACTCGCCGTCCTCGTACAGGAACTCGAACGTGCCCGCGCCGCGGTAGCCGATGCGCTTGCAGGCGAGCGAGCAGCGCTCGCCGACGCGCTCGATGACGCGCCGCGGAATGCCCGGCGCCGGCGCCTCCTCGATGATCTTCTGGTGCCGGCGCTGCATCGAGCAGTCGCGTTCGCCCAGCCACACCGCGTTCTTGTGCTGGTCGGCGAGCACCTGGATCTCCACGTGGCGCGGGTTCTCCAGGAACTTCTCCATGTAGACGGCGCTGTTGCCGAAGGCGGCGCCGGCCTCGGCGCGCGTGGTCTGCACGGCGTGCAGCAGCGCCGCCTCGGTGTGCACGACACGCATGCCTCGCCCGCCGCCGCCGCCGGCGGCCTTGATGATCACCGGGTACTTGATCTCGCGCGCGATGCGCACGATCTCCTTCGGGTCCTCGGGCAGCGCGCCTTCGCTGCCGGGCACGCACGGCACGCCGGCCTTGATCATCGCCTGCTTGGCCGAGACCTTGTCGCCCATCATGCGGATCGACTCGGGCGTCGGGCCGATGAAGGTGAAGCCGCTTTGCTCCACGCGCTCGGCGAAGTCCGCGTTTTCGCTGAGGAAGCCGTAGCCCGGGTGGATGGCCTCGGCGTCGGTGACCTCGGCCGTGCTGATGATGGCCGGCATGTTGAGGTAGCTCTGCGCCGAGGGCGCCGGGCCGATGCACACCGCCTCGTCGGCGAGCTTCACGTACTTGGCGTCGCGGTCGGCGGTGGAGTAGACGACCACCGACTTGATGCCCATCTCGCGGCAGGCGCGCTGGATGCGCAGGGCGATCTCGCCTCGGTTGGCGATGAGGATCTTCTTGAACATGGTGCCTCGGCTCGATCGCCCTTAGCGGGCTTCGCCCGCTGTGCAATTTGGCTTCGCCGCAACGCCTTCGGCGTTGTCGCCTCGGTTGGCGATGAGGATCTTCTTGAACACTTGGAGCCGCCCGCGCTTACTCGACGATGAACAACGGCTGGCCGAACTCCACCGCCTGGCCGTTCTCGCACAGGATGCGGGCGATCTTGCCGGAGCAGTCGGCCTCGATCTCGTTCATGATCTTCATCGCCTCGATGATGCAGACCGGCTGGCCGGTCTTGATCTCGTCGCCGAGCTCGACGAAGGCCTTGGCGCCGGGGCTCGCGGAGCGGTAGAACGTGCCGACCATCGGCGACTTGATGACCTGCCCGGCAGGGGCGGCCGGAGCCGCCGCCTCTGCCGCCGCGGCAGCGGCCGGCCCGGCGGGAGCGGCAACGGCCACCACCGGCGCGGCGACCGCGGGCACCATCGCCACCGGGGCGGCGGCTGGTGCCGCCTTGACGATGCGCACCTTTCCTTCGGCCTCGGTGATTTCCAGTTCGGAGATGTTCGACTCCGACACCAGGTCGATCAGCGTCTTCAGCTTGCGCAGGTCCATCGGGGCTCCTCGGCTTCTCTCTGTCGTTGTCGCGGCCGGCTGCTTCGAGGCAGGCGGTCCGTGGGCGCGCTCCGCGGGCCGGGTGACCCGGGCGGGAAGCGCGCGACTTTACGCCTTTTTGCTGACAGTAGAGCCGCTGTTCGGCGGCGTTCCCTGCGGGATCGCAGTTCGGCGCCCGATCAGGGGGTGCGGGGGCGACCGGCCCAGCCGGCGATCTGCTCGAAGCGCACCTCACCCAGGTGACGGTGGGCAACCCGTCCGGCCGCATCGAGGGCCACCGTGAAGGGCAGGGCGCCACTGTCGTTGCCGAGCTGGCGGCTGAGTGCGATGCCCTCGAAGCCCGCCAATGCTATCGGATAGCCGACCGGATTCCGAGCCAGGAATTCGAGCACCGGCTTGTCCTGGTCGACGGCAATACCGAGCACTTGCCAGCCGTTGACGGCGAATTCACGTGCGAAGCGGTCGATCAGCGGCATTTCGCGGATGCACGGGGGGCACCACGTGGCCCAGAAGTTCAACAGCAGGGGGCTGCCGCGCAGGCTGGCCAGGGCCAGTTCACCCCCACCGGGCCGCGGCAGCCGCAGGTTCCACAGGGCGTCGACGGCGGGTTGCGGGGCAGGCCCGGGACCCGGACCTGCCGGCCGCGCCCGCCACCAGGCCAGGGTGGCGCCGGCCACGGCCGCCACGGCGCCGACCGCGACGAGCAGTTCGCGCCGGGCGAGGCCGCGGCCGGCTGCGGCGGTTCCATCGCGCCGCGCGCTGGGGCAGCGGCGGCTCGCGCGGACGGGCGGGTTCACTGGAGTACCTTCGTGCTGCGCGCTCCGGTATGAGTCCTTCGGGCGGCCGTGCGGGCTCATGTCGCCCCCGGGGCCGCCAGCAGCCGTTCCAGCGCGGCCAGGTCGCCGCGCCAGGTGCGCCCGCCTGCGTCGGGCTTCAGCGCCCCGCGCAGCGCGTCGTGGTCGAGCAGGTGCAGGAACACCGTCACCGGCTCACCCAGTTCGGCGCAGGGGGCGCTCACCGTCAGCACCGACTCCTCCGGCCCGCTGCCGGGCGCCAGGTCGTAGTCGACGCCGGCGTTGAGCAGCGCGATCTCCGCCGCCTTGCCGTCGTCGCAGTAGAGCTCCAGGTGCACCGCCGACAGGCGCGTGGCCGTGCCGCGCCAGGCCGCGCCCGCCAGGTGCGGCCGGAATTCGGCCAGGCGCCGCATCCACAGGAGCGCCACTCGCCGCAGCGCCTCCAGTTCGGCCGGCTGCGTCTCGGCACAGAAGATGGCGATGTGTTCGCGCACGGCGTCCTCCACCGCCTCGTTGGCCGGCAGGTCGGGCAGGCGGCCGCCGCGGCTACCACGGGCGCCGCCGGCGTGGCGCGCGAGGTCGCGTGCGGCGCGGCGCTTGGCGGCGGCGTACTCGAGGCCCTCCTCGACCACGAGGCGGGCGGCGGCGACGGCAACCTCGTCCACGAACCCGGGCACCTGCGTTCGACCTGGGGCGCGCTCAGGGCGGCAGGTCGACCGCGCCCATGCGTTCGACGATGACGGCGGCGCGCTCGGCGACGTAGCTCGAGCCGCGCGCCTTCTCGAAGCGCTTGGGCGCAGGCAGCATCACCGCCAGGCGTGCCGCAGGCTCGGGGCCGAGCCGAGCCGCGTCGACGCGGAAGTAGTAGCGTGCCGCCGCCTGCGCGCCGAACAGCCCCTCGCCCCACTCGACGTTGTTGAGGTAGATCTCCAGGATGCGCTGCTTGGACAGCAGCACTTCCAGCGCCAGCGTCAGCACCAGTTCCTGCCCCTTGCGCAGCACCGTGCGCTCGCCCGAGAGCAGCAGGTTCTTCGCCAGCTGCTGCGTGATGGTGCTGCCGCCGACGACCTTCGGCGGGTGGCGCGGCCGCGCCGCCGGCTGGCGCGCGGCCCGCCGCGCCGCCTGTGCCTCGGCGCGCTGGTTGCGCTCCCACGCGCGCTCGATCGCCTCCCAGTCCACGCCGACATGCTCGGTGAAGGCGGCGTCCTCGCTGGCGATGACGGCGCGCTGCAGGTGCGCCGACACCTGCGCCAGCGCCACCCACTGCTGGCCCCACTCGAGCGGGCGGCGCTGCGCGACGAGCCGCCACATCTCGCTGCGCTGGAAGGTCGTCGATTCGGGGTCGACCACGGCCATCAGCGCGATGCGCGCGACGAAGACGAGCTGCAGCGCCAGGGCGCTGAGCGCCAGCAGCGCCGCGAAACGCAGCCCCTGGCGCCAGAGCGACCTCATCGCGCCCCTCCGGCCGCTGCGGCCGCTTCCCCGGGCACCGCGCCTTCGTCGGCGGCTGCCTTCTCGGCTTGCAGGCGCGCGCGCAGCGCGGCCAGCACCGGTGCGACTTCGGGCATGACGCCGCGAAAGACGAGGAAGGCCTCGGCCGCCTGCTCGACGAGCATGCCCAGCCCGTCGCGCGGCGTGGCGCCCGCGTCGCGCGCCCACTGCAGGAAGGGCTCGGCGGCCGGGCCGTACATCATGTCCAGCGCCAGTGTGCCGGGGCGCAGCACGGCGGCCGGCACCGGCACCTGTGCGCCGGCCAGGCTGCTGCTCGTGGCGTTGACGACGATGTCGAACGTGCCGCCGCCAGCGAACGCGCGGTGCGCCCGGCCGGTGCCGGCGGCCAGGCCGTCCAGCCCGCACGCCACCAGCGCGACGCGATGCCGGTCGGCCCAGGCGGCGTGCGCTGCGGCGAGCGC
>JAHCKS010000050.1 GCA_026125665.1 Rubrivivax sp. | reverse complement strand
CGGGTCGTCCTCGGCCTCCTTCGGCCAGGTGCTGATGAGGTAGTAGTTGACGGCGGGCCGGCAGCTGGCGCAGCCGTTGGGCGTGCGCCACTCGAGCGCGCGGTACACGTCGTCGATGCTCAGCAGGTGCTGCTCGCGGATCGCGTCGCGCACCGCCTGATGGCCGTGCGAGGTGCAGCCGCACATCGCCTTCAGCTTCGGGGCGGCACTGTAGTCGCCGCCGGCGGTCACCATCAGCAGCTGCTCGACCAGGCCCGTGCACGAGCCGCAGCTCGCGCTCGCCTTGGTGTGCTTGCGCACCTCCTCGAGCGTGAAGAGGCCCTTGTCCTTGATCGCCTTGCAGATGCGACCCTTGGTCACGCCGTTGCAGCCGCAGACCTCGTCGCTGTCGGCCATCGCCGCGGCCCGGTTCTGGCCCTGGTGCCCGGTGTCGCCGATGTTGCTCTCGCCGAACATCAGCTTGTCGCGGATGTCGCCGACGAGCCGCCCTTCGCGCAGCAGCTTGAAGTACCAGCTGCCGTCCACCGTGTCGCCGTACAGGCACGCGCCGACGAGCTTGTCGCCCCGGATGACGAGCTTCTTGTACACGCCGCCCGAGGGATCGCTCATGACGATCTCCTCGCAGCCGTCGCCGCCCATGAAGTTGCCGGCCGAGAACAGGTCGATGCCGGTGACCTTCAGCTTGGTCGACGTCTGGCTGCCGCTGTAGCGGCCGATGCCGAACTGCGCCAGGTGGTTGGCGCACACCTTGCCCTGCTCGAACAGCGGCGCCACCAGGCCGTAGGCGACGCCGCGGTGCGCCGCGCACTCGCCCACCGCGTAGATGCGCGGGTCGGTCACCGTCTGCAGCGTGTCGGTGACGACGATGCCGCGGTTGCACAGCAGGCCCATCGATTCGGCCAGCGCGGTGTTCGGCCGGATGCCGGCCGACATCACCACGAGCTCGGCCGGGATCTCGCGCCCGTCCTTGAAGCGCACCCGCGCCACGCGGCCGTCGTCGCCCGGCAGCAGCGCCTCGGTCTGCGCACCGATCTCGAACTTCAACCCGCGGTCCTCGAGCGAGCGCTGCAGCAGGTCGGCCGCCGTCTTGTCGAGCTGGCGCTCCATCAGCCACGGCATGATGTGCACGACCGTCACGTCCATGCCGCGCGCCTTGAGGCCATTGGCCGCTTCGAGCCCGAGCAGGCCGCCGCCGATGACCACCGCGTGCTTGTGCTTCGCCGCGGCGTCGATCATCGCCTGCGTGTCGGCGATGTCGCGGTAGGCGAGCACACCCGGCAGGTCCTTGCCCGGCACGGGCAGGACGAACGGGTTGGAGCCGGTGGCGACGAGCAGCCGGTCGTACTCGGCCTGCACCTGGCCGCCCTGCCCGTCCTCGGCGGTGACGACGCGGCGCACGCGATCGACCTTCGTGACCTTCTTGCCCAGGTGCAGCGTGATGCCATGCTCCTGGTACCACGAGACCGGGTTCAGCACGATCTCGTCCAGCATCTGCTCGCCGGCCAGCACCGGCGACAGCAGGATGCGGTTGTAGTTCGGGTGCGGCTCGGCGCCGAACACCGTGATGTCGTAGAGGTCGGGCGCGATCGCCAGCAGCTCCTCGAGCGTGCGCACGCCGGCCATGCCGTTGCCGATCAGGACGAGTCGGGGTTTCTTCATCGTGGGGTGCTCTCTCGACGGGGACGACGGCGCTGCCGCGCGCTCAGTGCTGGTGGCCGCAGGCGGCGAGGAAGCCGATCAGGTCCTCGCGCAGCTCGTAGTAGCGCGGGTGCGCCAGCAGCGCCTCGCGCGAACGCGGGCGTTCGAGCGGCACGTCCATGACCTTGCCGATGCGCGCACGCGGGCCGTTGGTCATCATCACCACGCGGTCGGCGAGCAGGATCGCCTCGTCGACGTCGTGCGTGACCATGATGGCGGTGACGCGGTTCCTCGCCCACACCTCCATCAGCACCTCCTGCAGCTCCCAGCGCGTCAGCGCATCGAGCATGCCGAAGGGCTCGTCGAGCAGCAGCAGCTTGGGCTGCAGCGCGAAGGCGCGCGCGATGCCCACGCGCTGCTTCATGCCGTTGGACAGCTCGCTCGCCTTCTTGTGCATCGCGTCGGCCAAGCCCACGCGCTGCAGGTGGTAGGCCGCGGCGTCGCGCCGCTCGGCCGCGCCGGCGTGCGGGAACACGCGCGCCACGCCGAGCATCACGTTGTCGAACGCCGAGAGCCACGGCACGAGGCTCGGCGACTGGAACACGAGGCCGCGGTCGGGGCCGGCGTCCTTC
Organism: Rubrivivax sp.; assembly: GCA_026125665.1. Lineage (GTDB taxonomy): Bacteria > Pseudomonadota > Gammaproteobacteria > Burkholderiales > Burkholderiaceae_C > Rubrivivax. The sequence continues at coordinate 33,653 of JAHCKS010000050.1, read as the reverse complement.
ACCTCGCGACCGCCGAGCACGATGACGCCTTCGGTGGCGTCGACGAGGCCGGCGATCATCGACAGCACCGTGCTCTTGCCGCAGCCCGAGTGGCCGATCAACGAGACGAACTCGCCCTTGGCCATGCGCAGGTCGAAGCCGTCGACGACGGTCTGCGGGCCCTTGGGCGTCGGGTAGACCTTGACGACGCGCGAGAACTCGACGAAACGCTCGTCGCTGATCGCCGGTGCAGCGGCGGCCCCGGCGCCGCCCTGCGGTGAAGCCGGGCCACGCGCCGCGGCCGCGGTGACGGCGGCCAGTGGCGGCGGCCCCGCCACCGCGCCTTCACGCTCGATGCGCTCGGCCAGATCGGCATGGCGCAGGCGCAGCACCTTGGCCAGCGTCGGCGCGGCACGTGCATGCAGCTCGCGCGGCACCATCGTCGGCAGCGAGATGAGCCGCGCGCCGACCTGGCTCCCGCGCGCGTGCGCCATGTTCAGCAGCGTCTGCGTGATCTCGGCGCGCAGCTCGCGGAAGCGCCGGTCGTGGTTCATCGCGCCGCGGTCGCGAGGCCGCGGCAGGTCGACGGCGAAGGCGCGGCCGAGCGTCGCGCCGGGCCCGTTCTTCTGCGGGATCGTCAGCGGGATCACGCGGTCGGCCACGATCAGCGCCTCGTCGACGTCGTTGGTGATCATCAGCACCGTCTTGCGCTCGGCCGCACCGGCGGCGCTTGCCGTGGCGTCGAGTGCTTCACCGCCGTCGTTCGACCAGATGCCGACGATCTCGTCCTGCAGCTGCGCGCGTGTCAGCGCGTCCAGCGCCGACAGCGGCTCGTCGAGCAGCAGCACTTCGGGGTCGGTGGCGAGCGCGCGCGCCACGCTCACGCGCTGGCGCATGCCGCCCGACAGCTGCGCCGGGCGCTTGTCGATCGCCGCGCTGAGACCGACCATGGCCACGTAGCGCTTCACGAGCTCGGCACGTGTCGCCGCGTCGGCATCGGCGCGCACGCGGTCCACCGCCAGCGCCACGTTCTCGCCGACGGTGAGCCACGGCATCAGCGAGTAGCTCTGGAAGACGATGCCGCGGTCCGGGCCCGGCCCGGCGATCGGCCGGCCGTCCATCAGCACCTCGCCGCGATCGGCCGCGCCCAGGCCGGCCAGCAGGTTGACGAGCGTCGTCTTGCCGCTGCCGGAGAAGCCGACGATGGCCACGAACTCGCCGCGTTCGATGCGCAGGTTGACGTCGGTGAGCACCTGCGTGCGCCGCGCGCCCTGCCCGAACCCCTTGTGCACGCCGCGCAGCTCCAGCGCCGCCGGCGCCGGCACCGCCTGCAGCCGCGGCGGTGCCGCGGCGGCCTGCGCCTCGCGCGCGTCATCGCGCTCCAGGACGACCGCATTCATCGCATCACCCTCCCGCTCGCTTCCCTGTTCACTGCCCTGTTCACTTGTGGCTCGCCAGCTGCTGCAGCAGCTGCATCACGCGGTCGAGCGCGAAGCCGATGAGGCCGATCGTGAAGACGGCGACCATGATGCGGCCCAGTGAATCGGAGCTGCCGTTCTGGAACTCGTCCCAGACGAACTTCCCGAGGCCGGGGTTCTGCGCCAGCATCTCGGCGGCGATCAGCACCATCCAGCCCACGCCGAGCGACAGCCGCATGCCGGTGAAGATGAACGGCAGCGCCGAGGGCAGGATGATCCTGCGCACACGGGTGGCCAGCGGCAGCTGCAGCACGCGGCCGACGTTGACGAGGTCCTTGTCGACCGAGGTGACGCCGATGGCGGTGTTGATCAGCGTCGGCCACAGCGAGCACAGCGTGACCGTGATGGCCGAGATGAGGAAGCTCTTCTCGAACATCGGCGTGCCCGTGGTGACGTAGAGCGCGCTCACCACCAGCGTGACGATCGGCAGCCACGCGAGCGGCGACACGGGCCGGAAGATCTGCACCAGCGGGTTGATGGCCGCCTGCACGATCTTCGACGCGCCGGCGAGGATGCCCAGCGGCACCGCCAGCGCGGCGCCGATCAGAAAGCCGGTGAACACCGTCAGCAGGCTGGTGCGGATCTGGTCGAGGTAGGTCGCCTTGCCGGTATAGCGGTGGCGCTCGGGCTGGTAGGCCGGGTCTTCGGCCAGGCGCTCGGCGATGCGCTTTTCCTGGCGCTCGTAGAAGCGCGCGGCGCGCTCGCGTTCGGCCTGGTGCTCTTCCCACAGGCCCCGGGCCTGCTCGACGACGGCGGCCGGGCCGGGCACGGCACCCAGGCTCGTCTGGATGCGCGAGGCGACCACCGACCACAGCACGAGGAAGAGCGCGAAGGCGATCAGCGGCACGCCGAGCGACATCATCAGCGTGCGTGCGTCGGGCAGGCTCGGCAGCCTGGCGCCGGCGCCGAAACGTTGCAGGAGGGCTTGCATGGTGCTCGCTCCTGTCGCGCGTCAGCCGCGGTCGGCGGCCTTCAGGCCGATCTTGAACTTGCCCAGGTACTCGTTGGGCTTGCGGCCGTCGTAGACGATGCCGTCGATGAAGCCGTCCTGCGGGCCCTTGAAGCCGTCGGTCTTCGGGAAGTCGGTCTCCTTGGCCTTGCCGTCGGCGATCAGCGCCTTGGCCGCGGCCAGGTAGACGTCGGGCCGGTAGACCTTCTTCGCCGTCTCGAGGTACCAGCTGTCGGGCTTGTGCTCGCCGATCTGGCCCCAGCGTCGCATCTGCGTCAGGTACCAGATGGCGTCGCTGTAGAAGGGGTAGGTCGCGTGGTTGCGGAAGAAGACGTTGAAGTCCGGCGCCGGGCGCTTGTCGCCCTTCTCGAACTCGAAGGTGCCGGTCATGCTGTTGGCGATGACGGCCTCGTCGGCGCCGACGTAGGCGGGCTTGGAAAGGATCTTCACCGCCTCGATGCGGTTCTTCATGCTCGCGTCGAGCCACATGCAGGCGCGGATCAGCGCCTTCACCACCGCGACGTGCGTGTTCGGGTGCTTGTCGGCCCAGCCGCGCGTGACGCCGAACACCTTCTCCGGGTTGAACTTCTGGATCTGGTGGTCGGTGACCACCGGCACGCCGATGCCCTTGAACACCGCCTGCTGGTTCCACGGCTCGCCGACGCAGTAGCCGTGGATCGTGCCGGCTTCCATCGTCGCGGGCATCTGCGGCGGCGGCGTCACGGAGAGCAGCACGTCGGCCTTGGCGGTGCCGGTGATGTCGCCGTCGGTGTAGAAGCCGGGGTGCAGGCCGCCGGCGGCGAGCCAGTAGCGCAGCTCGTAGTTGTGCGTCGAGACCGGGAAGACCATGCCCATCTTGAAGGGCTTGCCGGCGGCCTTCCACTTGTCGACCACCTTCTTCAACGCGTCGGCCTTGATCGGGTGCACCGGCTTGCCGCCTTCCATCGGCAGGTGCGGCTTCATCTCCTGCCACACGGCGTTGCTCACGGTGATGGCGTTGCCGTTCAGGTCCATGCTGAAGGCGGTGATGACGTCGGCCTTGGTGCCGAAGCCGATGCTCGCGCCCAGCGGCTGGCCGGCGAGCATGTGTGCGCCGTCGAGCTGGCCGTCGATGACGCGGTCGAGCAGCACCTTCCAGTTGGCCTGCGCCTCGAGCGTGACGACGAGGCCCTCGTCCTCGAAGTAGCCCTTCTCGTAGGCGATGACGAGCGGCGCGCAGTCCGTCAGCTTGATGAAGCCGAACTTCAGCGCCTCCTTCTCGGGGCGCGCGGCCTTCTGCGCACGAGCCTGCGGCAAGGCGAGCAGGCCGGCGCCGGCGGCGAGCGCCGACGTGGCGAGCAGGCGGCGGCGACGCGTGTCGAGGGCGCGGTGGATCTTCATGTCGGGACTCCGGTGGTTCGAGGAAAGGACGGGAAGAACGGGGTGGACGAAGGAGGGGGGTTCGGGCGGCGGCGCGTGTGGGCAGGTCAGGCGAACGGCAGCCCGGCGGCGCCGTGGCCGCTGCGGGCGGCCTGCGCGGCGCCGATGGCGAAACGGTCGGCGTAGCCTCTCGGGTCGCGGCCGTCCCAGACGACGCCGTCGATCAGGCGCGAGGCGCGCATCGGCTCCTTCGGCAGCGACACGCCGAGCGCCGACGCGGCCTGCGCATAAAGGTCGACTTGGTTGACGGCACGCGCGACGCCGAGGTAGTCGGGGTGGTCCTTCAGCAGGCCCCAGCGCTTGTGCTGCGTCAGGAACCACATGCCGTCGGACAGGTACGGATAGTTCACCGCGCCGTCGGCGAAGAAGCGCAGGTGATGCGGGTCGGCCCACGTGCGGCCGAGCCCGTTCTGGTAGTGGCCGAGGATGCGCGGGCTGATCGCCTCGACGCTGGTGTTGACGAACTCGCGCGCGGCGATCGTCTCGGCCATCTTGCGCTGGTTGCGCGCGCCGGCGTCGATCCAGCGGCTGGCCTCGAGCACGGCCGAGACGACGGCCCGGCAGGTGTTGGGATGCTTCTGCACGAACTCGCCGGTCGTGCCGAGCACCTTCTCCGGATGGTCCGGCCACACGTCCTGCGAAGTGGCCGCGGAGATGCCCACGCCGTCGATCAGCGCGCGGTGGTTCCACGGCTCGCCGACGCTGAAACCGTGCACCGCGCCCGCGCGCATGTTCGCCACCATCTGCGGCGGCGGCACGGTGACGACACGCGTGTCGGCGAACGGGTGGATGCCGGCGCTGGCGAGCCAGTAGTACAGCCACATCGCGTGCGTGCCGGTGGGAAAGGTCTGCGCGAACGTGAGCTCACCCTCTCTCGCGGCCCCTCTCGCGCCCTCTCTCGCGGCCTCTTTCGCGGCCACTCCCTCGGCGCCCTTCCCGGCAAGCACCCGCCGCGCGAGGCCCTCGAGGTCGGCGGCGCCGCGGTCGGCCAGGCTGCGCGAGAGCGTGATGCCCTGGCCGTTGTTGTTCAGCGTCATCAGCACGGCCATGTCCTTCTTCGGCCCGCCGATGCCCAGGTGCACGCCGTAGACGAGGCCGACCAGCACGTGCGCCATGTCGAGCTCGCCGCTGACGAGCTTGTCGCGCACGCCGGCCCAGCTGGCTTCCTTGCTGGGGACGATCCTGACGCCGTGTTTCTCGTCGAACTTCAGCACCGAGGCCATGACGACGCTGGCGCAGTCGGTGAGCGGGATGAAGCCGACGCGCACTTCCTTCTTCTCCGGCGCGTCGGAGCCGGCCGCCCAGGCGCCTGCGTGCACCGAGGCCCCGGTCGCGCCCGCGGCCAGCGCTGCCGCCGAGCTCTTGATGAACTGCCTGCGCTCTTCGCTCATGAGGCCCTCTGGTGGAACCGCCATCGCCGTCGCCCCCGTGTGCAGGAAGGAAGCCGAACCCAAAGCAAGAAGGCGTCGCGGCCGAACGCCTCGGAGACTCGTCTCCGAGCGAACGGCCGGACGCCTTTGTCCGCACCTGGATGCGCCGCGCACGCCATTGCGCGCGGCCCTTGCCGATCCCTATTGCACGTTGCGTGCCAGCTTTGCTCTACCTATAGGCAGCCCGCGCCGCGCGATCGCGGACGGGCCCGCGCGCCCCGCGCCCGCACCACGCGGAGGCAACCCGCGCCTTTTCGTGGTGCACCGCATCATGAGCGCGGCTTGAGCAGATCGCGCGCCTCGACGACACGCCTGGCCACCTGCACCAACCGCTCGCCGCGGTCCATCGCCAGCTTGCGCAGGTGGCCGAAGGCCTGCTCCTCGCTCATGCCCGCTTCCTGCATCAGCACGCCCTTGGCGCGCTCGATGACCTTGCGGTCCTCCAGGCGCGTGCGGGCCTCGCCGAGCTGCTCGCGCAGCGCGCGGTCCTGCTCGAAGCGGGCGATGGCCACCTGCAGCACCGGCGCCAGGCGCTCCGGGTTCAGGCCGGCGATGACGTAGCTGGCCACGCCCGCCGCCAGCGCCTGCTGCATCGGCCCGGGCGCGGCGTCCTCGGCGAACACCACCACCGGCCGCGGATGCGTGGCCGAGACGAGCGCCAGGTGCTCGAGCGTGTCGCGCGAGGGCGACTCCGCGTCGACGATGACCACGTCGGGCAGCAGCGAGCGCACGCAGTCGTGCACGGCGATGGCCGAATCGATGACGCCCACCACGATGTGACCCTGGCGCGTGAGCTCGTCACGGATGAGGCTGACGCGGTGCGCGCCGTCGTCGATGAGCAGCACACGCAAGGCGCCGCCGGCCGCCGGCGGGGCGCCGGGCGGGGGCATCGGAGTGCCTGCATGGGCCATGTCCGCCGGGGCGCAACTTTCATGCCGTTGGCCCCACCCTACCCCACGCCGGTGCAGGTGCACCGGCTTCGAACTACCCCCCTGCTCGAGCGCGCGCCAGTGCCTGCTCCAGATCGGCAATCAGATCCTCGACATGCTCGATGCCCACCGACAGCCGCAGCAGGTCCGCCGGCGCCGGCGTGCCCGCCCCTTCGACACTGGCGCGGTGCTCGACGAGGCTCTCGGTGCCGCCGAGCGACGTGGCACGTTTCCACAGCCGCGCGTTCGCCGCGGTGGCGATCGCCGCCGCTTCGCCGCCTGCGGCACCGGGCTTCACGCGGATGCTCAGCATGCCGCCGAAGCCGCCGTGCATCTGCTTCTTCGCCACCTCGTGCCCGGGGAAGCCGGGCAGCCCCGGGTACAGCACCTCGGCCACGTGCGCATGGCCTTGCGCGAAGTGCGTGGCGATGCGCGCGGCGGAGTCGCAGGCCGCGCGCACGCGCAGGTGCAGCGTGCGCAGGCCGCGCTGCAGCAGCCAGCTCTCGAACGAGCCGAGCGTGCCGCCGAGCTGCGCGCGCAGCTTGCGCAACGCCTGCCAGTAGGCGCTGTCTTGGCGCGCCACCAGCACGCCGGCGACGAGGTCGCTGTGGCCGTTGAGGTACTTCGTCGCCGCGTGCATGACGATGTCGGCGCCGAGCGCCAGCGGCCGCGTCAGCATCGGCGTGGCCACGGTCGAGTCCACCACCAGCAGCGCGCCGGCGGCGTGCGCCGCGGTGGCCGCATCGGCGATGTCGGTCACCGTCCACAGCGGGTTGGCCGGCGTCTCCACCCACACCAGCTTCGTGCGGCCCGGCTTCAGCGCCGCGCGCAGCGCCGCCGGGTCGGCCATGTCGATGAGCTCGACCTGCAGCCCCCATTGCGTGGCGAAACCCGTCAGCCAGTTGCGCAGCGACCAGTACATCACCTTGGGCGCCAGCACATGGTCGCCCGGCGCCAGCGCCTGGAAACACGCGGTGGCCGCGGCCATGCCGCTGGCGAACAGCATCGCCTGGTGGCCGCCTTCGAGCGCGTTGATCACGCCTTCGGCGGCATCGAAGGCCGGGTTGTCGGCGCGTGCGTAGATGCGGCCCGAGCGGTACTGGTTGTCCGGGTCGCGCAGGTAGGTGCTGGAGACGTGGATCGGCGGGATGATCGCGCGCGTGCGCTCGTCCACCTGCCCGAGCGCCTGCGCGGCGATGCTCTCGGGGTGCACCTGCTTCGGATCCATCGTCTTTGCCCTCCTGTGGCGGCCTGCGCCGTTGCGCAGCGCCACCCGCTCGCCCGTACCGCTGCTAGCGCTGGAACGCGCCGGGCGCCCAGCGTACACGGTCGGCCGGGATGGCGCGCACGATCGCCGGCCAGTCGAACTCGGCCTTGGGCGCGAGGTCGCGGCCGAAGGCGCGGCGCGGGTCGGGCACGCTGCCGCGCCAGAACGAGTCGGGCGGCAGCTCGAACGCGCCGGTCACCACGTCGGCCAGCATGCCGAGCATCGCCGGGCGGTTGCCCTTGAAGCGGGCCCCCGTGCCGAGGGCGCCGAGCTCGAACAGGCCGGCACCGACGACGAGGTTGTTGAGCGCCAGCACCTCGCCCATGCCGGACACGCGGTCGTTGTGCACGCGCAGGAACCACGCCGGCCGCCAGCCCTCGCTGATGAGCGTGTTGTGCGACAGCACGAGCGCGTTGTCGTCCCAGCGCTTGCCTTCGGAGCCGTAGCTGATGAGCACCGGGTTCTGCGAGCGCGGGCTCTGGCTGATGACGTTGCCGATCAGCGTGGCGCGGCCGCCGGCGGGCAGGTCCACCTCGTACGACGCCTCGCCCTGCGCGCCGTCGCGGATCATGTTGTAGAGGATGTGGTTGTCGCGCGCCCGGCTCTTCACGAGGTGGCCTTCGAAGCCGTTGTGCAGCCGGCTGCCGGTGAGCGTGAAGGTCTTGATCGCGCCCACGTACAGCAGGTGGTTCAGGCCGCCCACCTCGCGCGGGGCGTGCGCGAACTCGCTCTCCAGCACCGTCAGCTCGGCGCCGGCGGCGTTGGAGGTGACCAGCCCGTGCTCATTGTCGAAGAAGGCGCAGCGCACCACTTCCAGCCGGCCCTGCTGGAGCAGCACGCCGGCGCCGTCGCCGTCGGCGGCGCGCGCGCCGCGGAAGGTCAGGTTCTCCAGCCGCACGTCGCCGTTCTTCACGACGAAGATCGCCTTGCCCTCAGCGAGCTTGCCGTCGAAGAGGATCACCGGGCGCTCGCCCTGACCGCGGATGGTGAGCTTCTTCTGCCCGATGACGCCGGTGACGCCCTTGTAGGTGCCGGGCAGCACGACGATCTCGTCGCCGTCCTTGGCGCGGTCGAGCGCCTCGGCGAAGGTGGCCGGTTGCCGCTCGGGGCCGATGACGATGGTGGCGGCCGTGGCCGCCAGCGGCCCGGCCAGCCCAGCAGCGCCGGCGAGGCACGCGCGCACCAGGCGGCGGAACAGGGTGGGGGGCATGGGGGCGAGTATCGCGGCGGTCCTCGCGGCCCAAGGCCCGCGGGCAGGGGGCGGGCGTGGCGGGCTGCGCACTCCACCGCGGCGCATCGGGCGCGCGCGGCTGGACACCTCTGTGCGGGTTTCCCCGGTCGCCGGCCTGAATGTGACAGCCATGTGACAGGGCTAGCATGCTCCGGACCGGTGGCATGCGAGGGCAGCGCGTGCCCGCCGCCCGCAGCAGACCCACAGCCCGACGAGAGAGACGACGTGACGAACCCCAGGACCCTCCTTCCCGTGGCCACGCTGGCCGCCGCCATGCTCTGCGCCGGCACGCCGGCCGCCGCACAGGAGCAGCTCAACATCATCTGCTCGGTGCAGGCCGAGTGGTGCAACCTCATCCAGACCGTCTACGGCAAGACCACCGGTGTCAAGGTCAACATGTCGCTGAAGGGCAGCGGCGAGGCGCTGGCGCAGCTGATCGCCGAGCGCGCGAACCCGAAGACCGACATCTGGTTCGGCGGCACCGGCGACCCGCACCTGCAGGCCGCCGAGCAGGGCCTGTCGCTCGAGTACAAGAGCGCGAGCCTCGCGCAACTGCACGACTGGGCGCAGGCGCAGGCGGCGCAGAGCAACTACCGCACCGTCGGCATCTACAGCGGGCCGCTCGGCTTCGGCTACAACCCCGAGCTGCTGGCCAAGAAGAAGCTCGCCGTGCCCAAGAGCTGGGCCGACCTGCTCAAGCCCGACTACAAGGGCGAGATCCAGGTCGCCAACCCGGCCTCCAGCGGCACCGCCTACACGATGGTGGCCACGCTCGTGCAGCTGTGGGGCGAGGACAAGGCCTTCGACTACATGAAGGCGCTGCACAGGAACATCCAGACCTACACGCGCAGCGGCACCGGCCCGATCAAGGCCGTGGCGCGCGGCGAGACGACGGTGTCGATCAGCTTCGTGCACGACGGCCCGGGCGAGAAGCTCCAGGGCTTCCCGGTCGAGACCATCACGCCGGCCGAAGGCACCGGCGCCGAGATCGGCTCGATGAGCATCATCAAGGGTGCCCGCAACCTCGAGGCGGCCAAGAAGTTCTACGAGTGGGCCCTCACCGCGCAGGCGCAGCAGTTCGGCGCCGCGGCCAAGCAGTTCCAGCTGCCGAGCAACAAGGGCGCCAAGGTCGACCCGAACGTGCCCGACTTCAAGAAGATCAGGTTCATCAAGTACGACTACGCGAAGTACGGTGCAAGCGCCGAGCGCCGGCGGCTGATCGCCAAGTGGGAGAAGGAAGTCAACTCGCTGCCCCGGTGACGTGGCCTCGGTGCCGCTGAGCGCGCGGGCAGGCGGCGCGCGCGCGCAGCGCGTGTTGGCCGGCTGGGTGCTGCTCGGGGCAGTGGCCTTCGCGCTGCTGCCCTGGTACTTCCCGCAGAACGTCTCGCTGTGGCGGGCGCTGCCGGGCGTCTTCGGCGGCAGCGAAACGGCCAGCGGCCTCGTGCACGCCCTCTCGCACGGCCGCCCCTGGCTGTGGGTGGCCGCGGCCGCGCTGGGGCTGTGCGCGGTGGCGTGGCGCCTGGGCGCCGGCCGCGCGCAAGGCCTGGCGCTGCTCGCCGGCTCGGGGCTCGGGCTGGCGGGCCTGGTGGGCAGCGGCTTCACGATCGGCGCCACGGGCTGGTCGGTCGAGGTGCTGAACGGCTGGTTCGGCGCGCTCGCGCAGGGCCAGTTCGGCATCGGCCTCGGTGGTGCGCTGGTGCTGCTGGCGCTGCTGATGCTGCTGGGTGCCGGCATCGCGCGGCTCGGCTACTTCCGCGGCGACCTCTTCGTCGCCGGCGCGGTGGTGTTCTGCTCGGCGCTGCTGCTGCTGTTCGTGGCGCTGCCGGTGGGCAAGAGCCTCGTCGGCGCCTTCCTCGGCGAGGACGACGGCTTCGCGCCCGGCGCGCTGGCCGGGCGCCTGGGCCACGAGCGCGTCTGGGGCCTGGGCTGCCTGGCCGGCGGCGTGCACTGCGGCGTGGCCTGGAACACGCTCTTCCTGGCCCTGCTCACGGCCACCGGCACGACGCTGATGGGCACGCTGATCGCCCTCTACGCCGAGCGCGGCAGCCGCCGGCTCAGCAAGCCGCTCAACGTGCTGGCGCTGCTGCCGATCATCACGCCGCCGTTCGTCGTCGGCCTCGGCCTGATCCTGCTCTTCGGCCGCGCCGGGCTCGTCAACCAGTTCCTCGAATGGGCCTTCGGCATCCCGCCCACGCGCTGGTTCTACGGGCTCTTCGGCGTGTGGCTGGCGCAGATGTTCGCCTTCACGCCGATCGCCTTCATGATCATGCGCGGCGTCGTGCAGGGCATCGCGCCGAGCATGGAAGAGGCGGCGCAGACGCTGCGCGCCAGCCGCGTCGCCACCTTCCGCACCGTGACGCTGCCGTTGCTGAAGCCGGGGCTGGCCAACGCCTTCCTCGTCGGCTTCATCGAGAGCATGGCCGACTTCGGCAACCCCATCGTCGTCGGCGGGCAATACTCGGTGCTCTCCACCGACATCTTCTTCGCCATCGTCGGCGCGCAGTACGACCAGGGGCGCGCCGCCAGCCTGGCGCTGATCCTCACCGCCTTCGCGCTGACGGTGTTCTTCATCCAGCAGAAGGTGCTCGGCCGCACCAACTACACCACCGTCTCGGGCAAGGGCGACGCCGGCATCGCGATGGAGCTCCCGGCCGCCGTGCGCCGCTGGTGCGTGGGCATCGCCGGGCCCTGGCTCGCCTTCACGCTGGTGGTGTACGTGTTCGCGTTCAGCGGCGGCTTCGTTCGCACCTGGGGGCGCGACTACACCCTCACGCTCAGGCACTTCATCACCGCATTCGACATCCAGTGGGGCACGCACGGCCTCGTGTGGGCCGGCACGGCGTGGAACTCGCTGTTCACCACCATCAAGCTGGCGGCCATCGCCGCGCCGATCTGCGCCGCCGTCGGCCTGCTCATCAGCTGGCTGCTGGCACGCACGCAGTTCGTCGGGCAGCGCGCGTTCGAGTTCGGCGCGCTGCTCGCCTTCGCCATCCCCGGCACGGTGCTCGGCGTCAGCTACATCCTCGCCTTCAACGTGCCGCCGTTCGAGCTCACCGGCACCGGGCTCATCATCGTCCTGTGCTTCGTGTTCCGCAACCTGCCGGTAGGCGTGCGTGCCGGCACCGCGAGCTTCAAGCAACTGGACAAGAGCCTCGACGAAGCGAGCACGATGCTGCGCGCCGGCACCGCAACGACCCTGCGCCGCGTCGTGCTGCCGCTGCTGAAGCCGGCGCTCGTCGCCGCGCTCGTCTACAGCTTCGTGCGCAGCATGACCACCGTCTCGGCCGTGATCTTCCTCGTCACCGCCGAGAACGAGCTGGCCACCACCTACATCATCGGCCGCGTCGGCAACGGCGACTACGGTGTCGCGCTCGCCTACTGCACGGTGCTGATCGTGCTGATGTCGCTGGCGACGATGGCGATCCAGTTCCTCGTCGGCGAGCGCCAGCTCGGCAGGAGAAGGGCAGCAGGATGACCCCTGGCGCAGGCATCGAGTTCCGCAACGTCACCAAGCGCTACGGCGGCGCCGACGCGCCGCTGGTGGTGAAGGGTGTCGACCTCGTCGTGCCCAAGGGCACGCTCACCACCATCCTCGGCCCCAGCGGCTGCGGCAAGACGACGCTGCTGCGCATGATCGCCGGCCTCGATGCGCCGACCAGCGGTCAGATCCTCATCGACGGCCAGGACGTGACGACGCTGGGCCCCGCCGAGCGCAACGTGAGCATGGTGTTCCAGAGCTATGCCCTGTTCCCGCACATGAGCGTGCTCGACAACGTCAGCTACGGTCTCGTCGTCAGCGGCGTCGGCAAGGACGAGGCGGCACAGCGCGCGCGCGCCGCGATGGAGAGCGTGGGCCTCACCGGCTACGACACGCGCAGCCCGAGCGAGCTTTCCGGCGGCCAGCAGCAGCGCGTGGCGGTGGCACGCAGCCTGGTGCTCGAGCCGAGCGTGATGCTGTTCGACGAGCCACTCTCGAACCTGGACGCGCGGCTGCGCCGCAGCATGCGCGAGGAGATCCGCGCGCTGCAGCAGCGGCTGAAGCTGACGGTGGCCTACGTCACGCACGACCAGAGCGAGGCGCTGGCCGTGAGCGACCAGATCGTCGTGATGACCGCCGGCCTCATCGCGCAGGCCGGCACGCCGCAGGAGATGTACGAGCAGCCCGCCAGCGAGTTCGTCGCCGGCTTCATGGGCGAGGCGATGGTCTTCGCCGGCGAGGCGCAGGCCGACGGCACGGTTCGCCTGGGCCCGCTGGCCGTGGCCTCGCGCCGGCCGGTCGCCGCCGGGCCGGTCAAGGTGGCCGTGAGGCCGGAGGCTTGGCAGGTGGTACCCGCCCCCGCCGGCGGCGACGGCACGCTGACAGGCACGCTCGTGAAGCAGGCCTACCTCGGCAGCCTGGTCGAGCTGACGGTGGCCACCGAGCTGGGCGAGATCTTCGTCGTCTCGTCCGACGTGCACCGCACGTGGCGCACGGGCGAAGCGCTCGGGCTGCGGCTCGGCGAGCGCAGCGTGTCGGTGGTGGCAGGCGGCGCCTGAGGCCCGGCTCTCTTTCCGGCCCAGACAGGTGGCCGCGGGCGCGGCGGCGCGAGCGGCCGGGGCGCCCTGTCTATCTCGGCGGCTGCGCGCGGCTGCGGGCCACCCAGGCACGGTGAACCTCGCGCTCGGCGGCGATGCGTCGCGCGAACTCACCGGCGCTGCCGCCGAGCGGTACGTTGTCGCTGGCCTCGAGGCGCTCGCGCAACGCGGGCGCCTGCAGCACCGCCACCGCCTCGGCGTTCAACCGCTCGACGAGTGCCGCCGGCGTGCGGCCCGGCGCGAACAGGCCGAAGGTGGAGACCTGGTTCGCCGCCGCGAAGCCCAGCTCGGCGAGCGTGGGCACCTGCGGCAGCGAAGGCACGCGCCGCTCGCCGCTGACGGCCGGCGCGACCAGCTTGCCTTCACGCACCAGACGCAGCTGCGCCGCGGCAACGTTCGACGACAGCACCTCGAAGTGGCCGCCGAGCGCATCGGTCAGCTGGCGTCCGCCGCCCGTGTACGGCACGTGCGTGATCGACACGCCGGCCGCCGCGGCGACACGTTGCTGCACGAGGTGCCCCGTGGTGCCGATGCCCGACGTGGCCCAGCGCACGGCACCCGGTCTGCTCCGCGCTAGCTCGAGCATCGCGCCGAAGTCCGCCGCGGCCGCAGCCTGCAGCGCCGGCGTGCCGAGCACGAGCACGGGCGTGGCCATCAATGCGGCCACGGGTGCGACCTCGTGTTCGGGGTCGTAGGGCAGCGGCCCGAGCCACGGCGCCAGCGTCAGCGGCGTGATGGCCGAGAACACGAGCAGGCTGCCGTCGGCCGGGCCTTTCGCGGCCAGGTCCATCGCCAGCGTGCCGCCGGCACCGGGCCGGTGCTCGACGATCACCGGCACGCCCACGCGGGCTTCGAGCCCGCGCGCCAGCTCACGCGCGATGTCGCTGCTGACACCACCCACCGGGTAGGCGACGACGATGCGCAACGTGAGCGGCGGCCACCGTGGCCCGGCCGCGAAGGCCTGGCGCGAGTTCGCCGAGCCGGCCGCGACAACCGCGAAAGCGGCCCTCACCGCTGTGGCCGTAGATGCAGCCACAGATGCAGCCGCGGATGCAGCCGCCGTCGCGGCGGCCGCGGCGCAGCCAGCCACCCGGCGCAGTGCCTCGCGGCGGCTCGCCTTGCCCGCGGGAAGGCGCATGCTCATCGCCCGCCCCGCCGTGCCCGCGCCGCGGCGGACCTCGCCGGGCCTTCGGCCGCCGCCAGCTCGCCGACCAGCGCGACGAAACTCTGCAGCGCGCCCTCGTTGCGGTCGGCGCGGTACAGCAGCGTCAGCGGCGCATCCAGGCGCAGCTCGCGCGCCAGCTCGCAATAGGCGATCGCCTGCGCGTGCGCGCCGCGCATCGACGCGGGCACGACTGTCATGCCGACGCCGGCGGCCACCAGGTTGAGCCCGGTCATCATGCGTTCGACCTCGGCCACCACACGCGGCCGCGCGCCGGCCTCGGCGCAGCGTGCCAGCAGCTGCGCATACAGCCCCGGTGCACCGGGGCGCCGCACCAGCACCAGCGCCTGCTCGTGCAGGTCGCGCGCGGCCAACGTGCGGCGGCGCGCGAGCGCATGGTCCAGCGGCAGCGCAGCGACGACCGGCTCGCTGAGCAGCGTGCGCTGCACCACGCCGTCGGGCTCGGCCACCGGCACACGCAGGAAGCCGCAGTGCAGCGTACCGCCGGCCACGCCTTCGGTGATCTCGGCGGCGTTGCGTTCGCTCACCACCCAGTCGATGCCCGGGTGCCGCTCGCGGCAGGCGCGCAAGGCCGCCGGCGTGAACGCATGCGCCGCGGCCGAGCTGGTGAAGGCCACCTGCAGGATGCCGCGCCGCCCGCGCGCCACGGCGGCCACGCGTGCGCCCATCGCTTCGAAGTCGGCGAGCAGGCGCCGCGCCTCCTGCGCCAGGAAGCGCCCGCCGTCGGTGAGCGCCACGCCCTTCGGGTGGCGGTTGAACAGGCGCATGCCCAGCTGCTGCTCGAGCGACTGGATCTGCTGCGAGAGCGGCGGCTGCTGCATGCCGAGCGCCGCGGCGGCGGCGGTCAGCTGGCCAGCGTCGGCCACCGCGAGGAAGTAGCGCAGCTGTCGCAGGTCCATGGTGGCGATCGTAGCGCCGCACGGCGGCGGCATATGCACCTCATATGGCAGATGCGGTATCCACATATTTGACCTGAGGTCACGACGCCACGAACATGCCGCGGCCCGCCCACCCACTCGACCCACCGGAGCCACCCCCATGCCCAGGACCCTCGCCGCCATCGGCGGCCTGCTGCTCGCAGCGTTCGTCGGCGCGGCGTCGGCACAGCCGCCCAAGGTGCTGTTCGTCGGCAACAGCTTCACCTACACGCGCCCGCCGGCGCTGCAATACAACGTCGCCAACGTCGTCGACCTGAACGAGGCGAACGCGATCGCGATGCCGCTCGGCAGCGACCCCGCGCTGCCGCAGCCGTGGGGCGGCGTGCCGGGCATCTTCAAGGCGCTCGCCGACCAGGCCGGCCTCGAGTTCGACGTGCGCCACTCGCTGCGTGGTGGCGCCACGCTTCGCGGCCACCTGCTGAACAGCAACCCGGCCGGCTGGGACCTGCGCGCCAATCTCGCCCTCGAGAAGTGGGACATCGTCGTGCTGCAAGGCAACAGCACCGAGGCGGTGGACCGCGCCGGCGGCCAGTTCGCGCAGTTCGACGCCTACGTCGGCAAGCTCAAGCGCTTCCTCACCGTGGGCGACGCGCACAGCTACCGCGAGCGCGACCTGTACGCTGGCGGCAGCAACACGCTGCGCAACCTGCCGGCCAACCCGAACGCGAACCCGCTGGCGCGGCTGTACCTGTACCAGACCTGGACACGGCCCGACCTGACCTACCCCGCCGGCGCCCCCTACGCGGGCGAGCCGATCGAGACGATGGCCGAGGACCTGCGCGCCGCCTACGCGCAGGCAGCGATCAACCACGGCGGCTTTGCCGGCGTCGTGCCCGTGGGCGAGGCCTTCGTGCGCGCGGTGCAGGACGGCTTCGCGCAGCGCAACCCGTACGAGCCCGAGCCGCGCCTGTTCGACCTGTGGTGGCACGAGGACCAGTTCCACCCCAGTGCCTACGGCGCCTACCTCAGCGCGCTGACGTTCTTCGGCGCGATCACCGGCATCGACCCCGCCTCGTTCGGCGCCGACGAGCAGGCGGCCGGCGACCTCGGCATCCGCGCGCTGCACGCGATGCAGCTGCAGCGCGTGGCCTCGGCGCAGTTGCGCGCCTCGGGCTACGAGCTGCGCACGCTCGCCTGCCTGCATGCCAGCCCGAAGGCGCGGGGTGCGCAGCCGTGCACGCGTTGATGGGGGCCGACGTGGCGACCACGATGCACGATGCGCCGACGGCGCCGCTTGCGCCCATCGCACCGATCGCGCCGAGCGCGCCCATCGCGCCTGTCGCGTCGAGGCGCGGCGCCGCCGCGGCGACGCTGGCCGCGCTCGCGGCGCTGCTCGGCGCCTGTGCCACGCCGCCGCCCGCCGAGCCCGCGCCGCAGGCCGCCGCGTGCCCCGAAGGCACGCCAGACGGTGCCCGCTGCCTGCGCGGCCGCGACTCGGTAGGCGCGCACGTGCTCCTCGTCATGCCGGCGCAATGGAGCGGCGTGCTCGTGGTGCACGCGCACGGCGGCCCGACGCTCGGCGAGCCGAAGGCCGAACGCGCCGACGAGGACATCAAGCGCTGGGCCATCACCGTGCGTGCCGGCCATGCCTGGGCCGCCTCGGTGTTCCGCCGGGGTGGCGTGGCCGTGCGCAGTGCCGCCGAGGACACCGAGCGCGTGCGCCGCATGTTCGTCGAGCACGTCGCGAAGCCGCGTCGCACGCTGCTGCACGGCCAGTCGTGGGGCGCCGGCGTCGCGGCCAAGGCGGCCGAGATGTACCCGCAATCGTGGGACGGCGTGCTGCTCACGAGCGGCGTGGTCGGCGGCGGCGCCCGCTCGTACGCCTTCCGGCTGGACCTGCGCGCCGTGTACCAGGCGCAGTGCAACAACCACCCGCGGCCCGACGAGCCGGCCTACCCGCTGTGGATGGGCCTGCCGAAGGACGCCAAGCTCACGCGCGCCGAGCTCGCGGCGCGCGTGGACGAGTGCCTGGGCGTGCGCAAGCCGCCGGCGCAGCGCACGCCGGATCAGGCGCGCCGGCTGAAGACCATCGTCGACGTGATCCGCATCCCGGAGGGCTCGGTGCTCGCCCACCTCAACTGGGCCACGTGGCACTTCCAGGACATCGCGCTCAACCGCACCGGCGGCGGCAACCCGTTCGACAACCAGCGCGTGCGCTACACCGGCTCGGCCGACGACGCGGCCTTGAACGCGGCCGTGCCGCGCTACGCGGCGGATCCGGCGGCGGCCGCGCGCTTCGCCGCCGACACCGACCCCACCGGGCAGATTGCCGTGCCGGTGCTGACCACGCACGGCATCAGCGACCCCACGGCGTTCGTCGAGCTGCAGTCGGCCTTCAGGCAGACGATGGAAGCGGCCGGCCGCGGCGGCCACCTCGTGCAGACCTTCGTCGATTCGCGCGAGCACAGCTACCTGGGCGACGCGACGTACCCGCCGCTCTTGGACGCACTGCTGGAATGGGTCGAGCGCGGCACGAAACCGACGCCGGCGGCGATCGCCGAGCGTTGTGAGGCGCAGGCGGCGCGCTGGGACGGCGGCTGCCGGTTCCTGCCGGACTACCGGCCGGCGCCGCTGGAGTCGCGCGTCGCGCCGCGGTGAGGGGCCGTCGACTCGGTGTGCGGGCTGAGCGCCGTGGGCGGCGGGCACGGCGCCGGCCGGCGCGGCGCCGTGCCGCCCGTCAGCGCCATGCGCCGCACAGCATCACGAGCGGCAGCGGCGTCGTCGCCAGCGCCACCGTCAGGCCATAGCGCCACAGCACGAAGTGCCCGCTGGCGCCGGCGATCAGCCCGATGCCGCCGGCGCCACCGAGCGCGGCGTTGCCCGGCAGATTCAGCGCCAGCGCCAGGCTCAGATGGCGATGCGCAATCACCCTGTGGAGCACTGCCGGCAGCCGCGCGCGTGCGCGCGCCTGCAGCGCGGCGAGGCAACGGCTGCCCGAGGCTCGCAGGCAGCAGCCGGCCAGGAAGCTCAGCAGCAGCGCGAGCTGTGTCGCCAGGTACACGGCAACCACGCCCTCGGTGCCGAGCAGCAGCATCAGCGCCAGGCCGAGCTCGATGCCCGGCACGAAGGGCAGCGCCATCAGCAGCGTGTACAACGCCACCAGCGCGAGCGCGCACGGGTCGGCCAGGCCTGCCGGCGCCACGGCCTGACGCAGCGCGCCGACGGCCTCGCGCGCCGCCCCATCGGCCAGCACGACCAGGCCCATCGCGAGCAGGGCACAGGCGGCGCATCGCCACAAGCCCGGTCCACGCACGCCCGTCCATCGTTCGCCGGGCGGCCGCACGCCGCACGGTCCCACATCGGGCCGATGCACACCGGCCATCCATCGGCCGCCTGCCTCGCGCCGCGCGGCCCGGTCGCCTGCGTCGGGTCCGGTTGCTTGCCTCATCGCCACATCCCCCTCGCACCGTCGCGCGCCCTCAGCGCGGATGCAGCCAGCGCGGCAGCAGCGCGTAGGGGTCGGCGTGCACGGTGGCGTCGTGCGTGACGCCGTGGCGCTCGAGCAGCGGCTGCAGCTCGCCGCTGCGCAGGCCGTCGAACACGTCGGTGCAGCCGCCGACGAACTCGCCGCCGACGAAGATCTGCGGCAGGGTCTGGCGGCCGGTGCGCCGGCGCAGCACCTCGCGCATGCGGCCGCCGCGGTCGCCGCGCTGGTAGGCGGCGGTGTCGAGGTCGACCACGATGTGCTCGATGCGACGCTGCGCGAAGGCCTTGCGCACCGACCAGCAGAACTCGCACCACGCCAGGCCGAACACGACCAGCGGCTGCGCCGGGTCGGACAGCAGCGCGTCGACCTCGGCCTCGGCCTCGGCGTCGGCGTGGGCCGGCGGGCAGCCGCCTGGCACGGGCGCCGCGGCAGGTGACGGCGAGACCACCGTCGCCGCCGTCGCGACCGCCTCCACCGCCTCCACCGCCGGCGCCGGTGCCGGCGCCGCGGCGACATCGAAACGGCAGCCGGGCGTCGATCGCGACAGCGCCAGCTCCTCGTCGTCCATGTCCACGCCGATGTCGTCGAACAGCGGCGTCGACAGGTAGCGCTCGCCGGTGTCGGGCAGCATGCACAGGATGTGCGTGCCGGGCGCGCTCTCGCGCGCCATGGCCAGCGCGCCGGCCATCGTCGCGCCGGCGGAGATGCCGACGAAGATGCCTTCCTTCGTCGCCAGCTCGCGCGCGCAGCGCAGCGCGTCCTGGCCGCTCACTGGCATGAAGCGGTCGATGCGGCCGCCACGCGCCACCTCCTCGGCCAGCTTGGGCACGAAGTCGGGTGACCAGCCCTGCATCGGGTGCGGGCGGAACGCCGGGTGGCTCGTGCTCGGCGCGCCCTCGGCGTCGCGCGGCTGCACCACGCCGCTGCCGAGGATGCCCGAGTTGTCGGGCTCGCAGACGACGATGCGCGTGCGCGGGCTGCGCTCGCGCAGCACGCGCGAGACACCAGCCAGCGTGCCGCCGGTGCCGAAGCCGGTGACCCACAGGTCGAGGTCGACGTCCTCGAAGTCCTCCAGGATCTCGAGCGCCGTCGTGCGCGCGTGCACCTCGGCGTTGGCCGGGTTCTCGAACTGTCGCGGCTGCCACCAGCCGTGCCGGCGCGCCAGCTCCTCGGCCTTTGCGACCATGCCCGAGCCCTTCAGCGCCGCCGGCGTCAGCACGACCCGGGCGCCCAGGAAGCGCAGCAGGCGGCGGCGCTCGATGCTGAAGTTCTCGGCCATCGTCACCACCAGCGGATAGCCGCGCTGCGCGCACACCATCGCCAGGCCGATACCGGTGTTGCCGCTCGTCGCCTCGACGACCGTCTGGCCCGGCTGCAGCTCACCGCGACGTTCGGCGTCCTCGATGACCCCCAGCGCCAGCCGGTCCTTGATCGAGCCCATCGGGTTGAACGACTCGAGCTTGGCGAACAGGTGCACGCCGCTCGGCCCGAGCTTGTTGATGCGCACCACCGGCGTGCGGCCGATCGTCGAGAGGATGGAGTCGTGTCGCTTGGCCATGGGGGTCTCCGGACATTGGGGTCGAGGGTGTGGCGGGCGTCCGGCTCTCAGGCGCCGGCGCGTTGCGTGGATGGGGCCGCGATGGCCGCGGTACGGGGGCTGGCGGCGACCGGCGCGCCAGGCCGTTGGAAGGCGCGCAGGCCGTGTTCGGCCAACAGGCGGTCGCCGATCTCGACCACCTCGTCGACCAGCCCGTCGGCCTCGGCCGCGCCGGTGCGCGCACCGATGAAGCAGGGCCGGATCGCCAGCGCACCGTCGACGCGCGCCGTGCTCGGCATGTGGCGGCCGCGGCGCAGCAGCTCGCGGTGGATGCGCTGGTTCAGCGCGTCCAGGTCCAGCGGCAGGTCGCTGGTGTAGCGGAAGCAGCAGATCGACAGCGTCGGCGCACGCAGCAGCTGCAGCCGCGGGTGCGCCGCCGCCCGCGCGGCGACGTGCCGCGCCATCGTGTTGTGGCGGCACACGCGCTCGCGCAGTCCCTCGGTGCCGATCTCGCGCAGCAGCGCCCAGACGACGGCGCCACGCGCTGGCGCCGACAGCTCGACGCCGAACTCGGCGTACGGCGTGCCCAGGCTCTCCATCGAGTGCTGCACGCCTTCGACGCTGCAGGCGCCTTCCAGGTAGTCGGCGTGCTCCTGGGTGAAGGCACGGTGCAGCACGCGCCGGTCGCGTACGAAGGTGGCGCCGATGCCCACCGGCGCGCCCAGCCACTTGTGCGGGTCGACGATCACCGAGTCCGCGAGCGCCAGGCCGTCGTAGAGCGGGCGCACGCGCGCGTCGAGGATGCCGGGCAGGCCGTAGGCACCGTCGACGTGGAACCACAGGCCGTGCTCGCGCGCGATCTCGCCGATGGCGCGCAGCGGGTCGATGGCGCCGGTGGCGGTGGTGCCGGCGTTGGCCACCACCGCCACCGGCACGACGTCGTCGCCGGCGTCGGCGCACAGGCGGGCACGCAGCGCGTCGGGGCGCATGCGGCCTTCGGCGTCCTGCGCGATGCGCACCACCGCCGCGCGGCCCATGCCGAGCACGGCCGCGGCGCGCTGGATCGTGTGGTGGCTGGCCGCGGTGGCGTACAGCCTGCAGCGCCCGGGCAGGCCGCCCTGCGCCGGGTCGATGCCGCGCCGCTCGAGCGCGGCCTGGCGCGCGCCGCCCAGCGCCACCAGGTTCGCCGTCGAGCCGCCGCTGCTGTACAGGCCCTGGAAGCCCTCGGGCAGCCCGAACAGCCGTGCCAGCCACTGCAGCGACAGCTCCTCCAGGTGGTTGAACGCCGTCGCGCCCAGGCGCTGCGGCGAAGCCACCGCGCCGGCCAGCGTGGCCAGCACGCCCACCGTCGTCGCGCCGGTGGTGATGAACGACGTGCAGCCCGGGTGCGGGATCTGCGAGCCGTTGGGCAGCAGCCAGTGGCCGATCTGCTCGAGCACCGCGTCGATGCCGATGCCCTCGGACGGCAGATCGCCGCCGAGCACGTGGCGCCAGCGCTCGGGTTCGTGCATCGCGTCGGGGTGCTCGAAGCGCAGGTAGCGGTCGAGGTGGGCGCCCAGCGTCGCCAGGTGGGGCGACAGGGGGCCGCAGGCGGCGCGTTCGGTGCTCATCGTGTCTCCTCTTCCCGGGCCGGGGTCGCCGGTGCGGCGGTGCGGATCAGGAGCGTGCGGCGGGGGCTCCGACGGGGCCGGGGCCCCACGGCCAGACGAGTTCGATCTCGAGACCGCGCGCGGCCATGAAGCGCAGCGGCCCGGCACCGCGCCACTCGGCCTGCTCGCCGGCGCACAGCGGTACGCTGCCCTGCGCCTGCGGACGCGGCAGCCACAGGCACCCGGCGTGCACGAGCACGACGAGGCCGGGCACCGCATCGATGTGCACGGGTCCGTCGGCGATCAGGCTGAGGCGGCCGGCGCCGCGCGCGACGCGATAGACCACGGGGGCGGGCGCCGCGGACGGCCTAGCAGGCGGGGCGCCGGCGACAGGCACACCGGACGCATGGGGCGCGGCAGGTGCCGCCGTCGCGGGTGGCGTGGCGGGCATGGCAGGCGCGGCAGGCGCGCGCGCCGCAGCGGGGGGCGTGGCAAACATGGTCGGCATCTCCTCGGTCGTTCATCGGCGATCGGCATCGATCGGTGCGAGGAATCCTAGGAACGGCGGCCCGACGCGGCTTGCAGGCCATCGGGGGGTGAGCGGGAGAAACCCTGGAGGTTTGCGGCGCGGGCCCCTCGCCTGCCCTCTTGCCGGGGCGGCCGGCACCCGGCTAAGGTGACGACCCGCACGTGGCTCGGCGCAGCCGTGCCGGCGCGCGTGCACCGGCGCCGCTGCGCTGCCGGCATCGAGGGGCTCCACGGCCTGCCCACCGCAGGCCGTCAGCCATGAGGGTGGGTGCGATGCGTTACCAGTTCGGCGCCTACACGCTCGACACCGCGCGCTTCGAGCTGGCGCGGGGGGGGCGAGGTCGTGCGCGCCGAGCCGCAGGTGATCGAGCTGCTCGCGCTGCTGGTGGCGCACGGCGAGCGCATGGTCGGCAAGGACGAGATCCACCGCACCATCTGGCGCGGCCGCGTCGTCTCCGAGGCGGCGCTGAGCAGCCGCATCAAGACGGCGCGCCAGCTGATCGGCGACGACGGCCAGTCGCAGCGGCTGATCCGCACGATCCACAAGAAGGGCTTCCGCTTCGTCGGCGAGGTCCGCCGCCTCGGCGACGAGCCGCCGCGGCCGGACGCCGCGACAGCGACGCCCGGGCCGCCGGAGGCCCTGGCCTCGGCCGGCGTGCCTGCCGAAGCGGCCGCGCCTGCCGCCGCCGACAGCCCGGCCCTTCCCGCGCCGGCGCCCTGCCAGCGGCCCGCGGTGGCCGTGCTGCCGTTCGCCAACCTCTCCGGCGAGCCGTCGGAGGACTACTTCTCCGACGGCATCACCACGGACATCATCACGCGCCTGTCCAAGCACCGCTGGATCGACGTGCTCGCGCGCAACACGTGCTTCGGCTTCAAGGGCCGCAGCGTCGACGTGCGCGAGCTGCACCGCGACCTGTGCGTCGCCTATGTCGTCGAGGGCGCGGTGCAGCGCGGCGGCGGCCGTGTGCGCGTGCACACGCAGCTGATCGACGCGCGCACGGGCCACACGCGCTGGAGCGAGCGCTACGAGCGCGAGCTGCAGGACATCTTCGAGCTGCAGGACGAGATCACCGAGACGGTGGTGGCGCGCATCGAGCCGGAGATCGGGCTGGCGGAGCGCAACCGCGTCGTGCACGCGCGCCCGGCGAGCCTGCAGGCCTGGGACTGCCTGCACCTGGGCATGCACCACCTGTTCCGATTCACCGGCGCGGACAACCTGGAGGCGCAGCGCCTGCTGCAGCGCGCCGCCGAGCTCGACCCCCGGCTCGGCGAGGCGCACGCCTGGTGGGCCTACGCGCTGGTGCTGGGCATGGTGTACTGGGACACGGACCCGACGCCCGAAGGCCTGGATGCGGCGCTCGCCGCGTGCGACCGGGCGCTGTCGATCGACGCCCGCAACGCGACCTTTGTCGCGCTGCGCGCGCGCGTGCACCTGGCGCGCTGCGAGTACGACCTGGCGATCGCCGACAACGAGAGCGCCATCGCGCTGAACCCGAGCTTCGCGGCCGCGCATTGCGGCCTGGGCGACTCGCTGGCCTACGAGTGCCGCTACGACGAGGCGGTCGAGCGCTTCCGCAAGGCGGTGGCGCTGAGCCCGAACGACCCGCAGCTGTGGGCCTTTCTCACCTACGGCGCGCTGGCGCTCATCTTCATGGGCGAGCACGAGGAGGCCTTGCGCTGGGCCGACCGCGCCAGCGCCCTGCCCAACTGCCAGTACTGGACGACGGCGCACCGCGCGGTGGCGCTGGCGGCGCTCGGCCGGCGCGACGAGGCGCAACGCGCCGCGCAGCGCCTGTGCCAGGACGTGCCGCAGTTCAGCTGCGCCTTCGCGCGGCGCAAGCTCTTCTACCTGAAGGACCGCCGGCAGATCGAGGGCTACCTGCACGGGCTGCGGGAGGCCGGCGTGCCCGCCGGTTGAGCCGCACCACGCGGGCAACCAGGACGCGCGCCAGGCAGCGCGCGCCGGTCGACGCGGCTCTCAAGAAGCTGAACCTTCCTTCATGCGGAAGCGTGGCGCACAAGTCCGAGGCGCTCGTGGTCCTCGCGCGCGGACAGTCACTCGCGGCACGGCGCAACGAAGCCCCGCCCGCAGGGATGCCACCCACGTACGTCGAGGGCCGATGCTGTGGGGCCACTCAGGGCATGGCACCCGAGGCGCGGCGGCGACGCTGCCATTCGCCCGGACTTTCGTCGTGTGTTCGGGGCCATGCCCTGAGTGGCCCCACGGCATCGGCCAGGCGCGCCGTGATCGTGGGGCGCCCACGGCTTCTTCGCCAACGCCGGGCACAGGCACGGGCCTGGGATGCTCAACTCAGTGAATGCGCCGCTCGTGCCCGCGCCAGTACGGCTCGCGCAGCACGCGCTTGAGCATCTTGCCCGTGGGGTTGCGCGGGATCGCCTCGAGGAAGTCCACCGTCTGCGGGCACTTGTAGTGCGCGAGGCGCTCGCGCATGAACCCGATGATCTCGGCCGCCGTGGCCTGCGCGCCGGGCTTCAGCACGACGCAGGCCTTCACCGCCTCGCCCCAGCGCTCGTCGGGCACGCCGATCACCGCGCCGTCGGCGAGCGCCGGGTGTTGCATCAGCACGTTCTCCACCTCGGCCGGGTAGATGTTCTCGCCGCCCGAGATGATCATGTCCTTGATGCGGTCGTGCAGGAACAGATAACCACCCTTCAGGTAGCCGGCATCGCCCGAGCGGAACCAGCCGCCGGGCAGGAAGGCCGCGGCGGTGGCCTGCGGGTTGCCCCAGTAGCCCAACATGTTCTGCGGGCTGCGGATCAGCACCTCACCGACCTCGCCCTCGGCGCAGTCCTGCTCACCACCCGGGCCCACCACGCGCAGCTCGACGTTGTCGATCGGCCGGCCGGCCGAGCGCAGCAGGTGCCGCTTCGGGCCGTCGGGGTCGTGGTCCTCGGGGGGCAGCACGGTGATGGCGCCGGTCGTCTCGGTGAGCCCGTAGACCTGCATGAAGCGGCACTTGAACGTGCGAAGCGCCTCGACGAGCACCTTGTCCGAGATCGGCGAGGCGCCGTACGAGATGCCCTTCAGCGACGAGTAGTCGGCACCGGCCGCCCCGGGCACGGCGAGCATGAACTGGATCATCGCCGGCACCAGGAAGGCATGCGTGATGCGATGTTCGGCGATGGCGGCGATCGCCGCCGCGGGGTCGAAGTCGGGGTAGAAGACGCTCGCGCCGCCCAGCGTCGCCGTCAGCAGCCCCACGCCGACGCCGGCGATGTGGTACGTGGGCAGCACGTTCAGCATCACGTCGGGCGCCCCGAGGTAGCCGATGGCGCGCGGCACCGCGCCCATCATGCCGCTGGCCAGGTTGCCGTGCGTCAGCTCCACGCCCTTCGGCAACCCGGTGGTGCCCGAGGAGTAGAGCTGCAGCGCGGTGTCGTCGGGCGCCGCCGCGACGCCTGCCGACCGTGGCAGCGGCGCGAGGCCGTGCACCCACTCGTCGAAGTCTTCGGTCACGAGCTGCGCCGCACCGGCCGCGCCGGCGAACGCGCGGTCGGCCATCATGAAGCGGGCGCGGCCGTCGGCGACGATCCACGCGATCTCAGACGGTGCCAGGCGCCAGTTGACCGGCATGCACACCGCGCCGATGCGGCAGGCGCCGAGCACGAGCGCCACGCACTCGGCGGTGTGCTTCGTGAGGCAGGCGACGCGGTCGCCGCGCCCGATGCCCTGCTGCGCCAGGCCGGCCGCCACGCGGCCCGCCGCGTCCCACAGCTGGGCGTTGGTCCACGTGCGCCGCGGCGTCCAGTAGGCGCGCGCGTCGCCGCGCCCGGCGGCATGGCGAGCGACGGCGTCCAGGATCGTTTCCATCAAGGCGATCGCCCCCTCGAGCGCGCCGAGTCTAGCGCCCGCCCCCCAAGCTGCCCGAGCCGCCGCGCACCACGCTTGCGCTGCCGGCGCGGACAGAGAAGACTGGGCCTGCCGTACAGCCCCGGGGAGGCAGCGATGGCGGACCGGCAGGTGCTGGACAGACTCGCGCAGGGCCGCGAGGCCTGGAACCGCTGGCGCCGCTCGATGCGCGCGCGCGGCGTGCACGTGGCCCCCGACCTGCGGCGTGCCGACCTGCGCGGCGCGCGGCTGGCCGGCTTCGACCTGGCCGATGCGCAACTGGCCGGCGCCCGCCTGGACGGCGCGCACCTCGCCGGCGCCAGCCTGAACGAGGCCGTGCTGCGCGCCGCCAGCCTGTGCGGCGCGGACCTGCGGCGCTGCCGCGCGCGCTTCGCGATCTTCAGCCGTGCGGACCTCGCCGGCGCGAAGCTGCAGGACGGCGACTTCCGCTGCGCCAGCTTCCGGCGCAGCCGCCTGCACGAGGCCAACCTCGGCCGTGCCAACCTGCGCCACGCCTCCTTCGTCGAAGCGCAGCTCGACGGCGCGATCCTCGACGGCGCGCAGGTCTACGGCCTGGGCGCCTGGTCGCTCGTCGGCACGCCGGCAAGCCAGTCGCGGCTGATGATCCAGGCCGCGCCCGATGCGCTGGCGGCGCGCCCGGACGGACCGCCGCGCATCACCGTCGACGACCTGCTCGCCGCACAGCTGCTGTTCGTGCTGCTGGACAACCGCAACATCGCCAGCCTGCTGCGCACCACCGCGACGCGCACGGTGCTGCTGCTCGGCCGCTTCACGCGCCCGCGCATCGCGGCGTTGAACACGCTGCGCGAGCTGCTGCTGGCGCACAACCTGGTGCCGATGGTGTTCGACTTCCCGCCGGCGCCCGACCGCGACCTGACCGAGACGGTGGTGGGTCTGGCCCACATCACGTCGTTCGTCATCGTCGACCTCACCGACGCGAAGAGCGTGGCGCAGGAGCTGAGCTTCATCGTCCCCAACCTGCCATCTCTGCCCGTGGTGCCCCTGCTGCGCGAGGGCAAGCCGCTGTACGGCATGTTCGAGCACTTCCTGCGCTACGGCTGGGTGCACGACGTCGTTGCCTACCGCAGCCTGGCCCACCTGCGCGAGATCTTCGCGCCGTCGGTCCTCGGGCCCGCGCTGCGCTCGGTGGCCGCCTCGCGCCGCCGCAGGGCGGCCCCGGGACGGGCCTGAGCGCGCGCGGCCGCGCCGCTCGCCGCCAGCGGCGCGGACCGGTGATGCAAGCCGCGGCCGTGACCCACGCCACGCCCGCGGCGCCCTCCGCGCGGCACCAACGTGGCCTCGGGCGATACCCGTCTCCGTTTTTCGCCGCAGCGGCCGATATCGCTCGCTGATCGACCATGGCCACCGAGAGGTGGCGCCGCACACCGGGTTCGACGCCGAACGCCATGCGCAAGCCGCTTCCGTTCCTGCTCGCCGCCGTGCTGGCCACGCACGCCTTCAACGTCGTGCTCGCCGTGCAGGCCTCGCAGCCCGCCTCGGTGGCGCTGGCGCTGCTGCTGGCGGCGGGCACGGCCGCGGTCGGCGCGCTGGCCTGGCGCTCGCACGCGGCCGAACGGCAGGCGATGGAGCGCTCGCTGGCGCAGCTGGCCGAGTTCCGGCTGCCGCTCGCCAAAGGCTCGGTGGCCGGCCTCGCCGCGCCGCTGCAGCCGCTGGTGCGCGGCTACGAGAGCGTCTTCGCCGAGATGCAGCGGCGCGAAGCGGCGCTGGCCGAGCGCGTGCAGCGCTACGCCTTCATGGAGCTGCACACCGAGGACATCCTGATGCAGGTCGACGCGCAGGGTGTCGTCAAGTACGTGTCGCCGGCCGTGCGCCACCACCTGGGCTGGGCGCCCGAGGAACTGCTGGGCACCCGCATCACCGACCTGCAGCTGCCCAGCGAGAAGGCGCCCTGGAACACGCAGTTGAAGGCCGCGGCGCGCTCGCACTGCGCCGTGCTGCTCGAAGGACATTGGCGGCACAAGGACGGCCGCTACGTGACGCTGGAGATGTCGCTGCGCCACGCCTACGGGCTGAACGGCCGCGTCGTCGAGACGATCAGCATGTCGCGCAACGTCGAGGCGCGCAACGAGCTGCGCGAGCGACTGACGCGCGCCGCGCTCACCGACCACCTCACCGGGCTGCCCAACCGCGCCGCGCTCGTCGCTTCGCTGGAGCGGCTGCGCGCCGGCAGCGGCGAGCGGCCCTTCGTGCTGTTCCTGTTCGACCTCGACCGGTTCAAGCAGGTCAACGACTCGCTCGGCCATGCCGCCGGCGACCAGTACCTCGTCGAGACGGCGCGGCGCGTGCAGTCGATCCTGCGCCCGGGCGACACGCTGGCGCGCATCGGCGGCGACGAGTTCGTGGCGCTGTTCGAGGGCGTGGCCAGCGAGGACGACGCGCGCGGCGTCGCGGCGCGCATCCTCGACGCGGTGAGCCAGCCGTGGTCGTGCGAAGGCGCGCTGCTGCACCCGCGCACCTCCATCGGCATCGTGCTCGGCGACTCGCCGGATGTCGCCCCCGACGAGCTGATGATGCGCGCCGACCGCGCGATGTACGCCGCCAAGCGCCAGGGCGGCAACCTCGCCATCGTCTACAACGGCAGCCACGTCGACTCGATGCGCCGCGACTTCGACACCGAGCGCGCGCTGGCGCTGGCGCTGCAGGAAGAGCGGCTGGTGCTGCACGTGCAGCCGATCGTCGACGCGCGCAGCAGGCAGCCGGTGCTGGCCGAGGCGCTCGTGCGGCTGCGCACGCGCGAAGGCCAGCTGCTGTCGCCGGCCGGCTTCATCGACGTGGCCGAGAAGACGGGCCAGATCCTGCAGGTCGGCCACTGGGTGCTCGAGCAGGCCTGCCGGCATGCGCGCCGCCTGCACGAGTCGGGCACGCCACTGCCGGTGAGCGTCAACGTCTCGCCGCGCCAGCTGATGCACGTGAACTACGCGCGCAGCGTCGAGATGGTGCTCGCCCACACCGGCTGCCCGCCCTCGAGCATCGTGCTCGAGGTCACCGAGTCGGCGGTGATGGAGGACGCCGAGAAGGCCAAGGCGGTGCTGCAGCACCTGCGCTCGCTCGGCTTCCGCCTCGCGCTGGACGACTTCGGCACCGGCTACTCGAGCATCTGGATGCTGAAGTCGCTGCCGTTCGACATCCTGAAGATCGACCGCGCCTTCGTGCGCGACACCGAGGGCCTGGCGCTGGGGCCCAGCACGCTGGGCGCCATCATCGACATCGGCAAGAGCCTCAAGCTCACCGTCATCGCCGAGGGCGTGGAGACGGCCGAGCAGGCGCTGGCGCTGGAGCGGCTGGGATGCAACTGGCTGCAGGGCTTCCACTTCCACCGGCCGATGGAGCTGGCCGCGCATGCAGCGCTGATGGCGGGCTTGCCGGCGTCGGCGCCCGCCGCGGTGCAGCACGAGGCGCTCGCCGCCTGAACCCGAGTTCGCGTTCGG
This sequence comes from Rubrivivax sp., assembly GCA_026125665.1. Lineage (GTDB taxonomy): Bacteria > Pseudomonadota > Gammaproteobacteria > Burkholderiales > Burkholderiaceae_C > Rubrivivax. Next base: position 3,874 of record JAHCKS010000050.1, on the reverse strand, counting down.
AGAGGCTGGAAGTCGAGTGCGGATAAGGCGCACCTGCGCGGCGCGCCGTGCCACATGCGAAACGCAAACGCCGCGACCGTGGCGCGCGCCGAGGCCGCCGGCCCGATCCCGCCACCGCCCATCGGACTGCGATCTCGTCAGAACCAATCTGATCGACTGATCGCGACGTGGTACGAGCCACCCATGGTGTGCCGGCCGGCACGCCCGGCCAGCCACGCACGCCGGCACAACCCGCGCGGCCGGCGCACAGCCTCGGGAGCGCGATCGCTCAGGCGACGCGCGAGCCGGTCTCCTGTGCCTCTGCGGCGGTCCGGCCCGTGGGCACCTCGGCCAGCGGCGCGCGCGCCCAGGTCATCTTCACCGGCTTCAGGTTGACCGGTTCGTGCCGGCCGTCGCGCTGCATCGCGGCGATGTTGTCGGCGGCGATCTCGGGGCTCAGCACCGGCATCAGGCCCACCGGCTGGCGCGGGTGGCGCTTGAACTCCCGCTTGATGCGCTCGAGCTCGGCCTTGTTCTTGTTGAAGTAACGCATCGCGGCAATCGTCTGCGGCAGGTGCTTGGCCACGTGCCACAGGCTCCAGCGGTGCTGCCACAGCCGGCGCACGAACTTCCTGTGGTACTGGCGGCTGTTGTAGAAGCGCATGACGTGCCAGTTGTAGAGCGCGTCCATCTCCTCGCGCGTCTTGAAGGCGTGCGGCTTGTAGACGAAGTTCAGGCAGTTCATCAGCCGCCAGTCCTCGTCGAACTCGCCCGATTCGCCCGAGAGCGCCTCCTCCCAGATCGGCGCGCCGTGCAGCGGCGCGAACTTGGTCATGTTCATCTCGTCCAGGCCGAGCTCGAGGATGAAGTCGCTCGTGGTGCGGAAGGTCTGCTCGGTCTCGCCGGGCATGCCGAAGATGAACAGGCCCTTGGCGCGCAGGCCGGCGGCGTGGATGTCGTGCACCGTCTGGCGCACCTGGTCCAGCGTCACGCCCGCCTTGTGGCGCAGCATCATCTCGGGGTCCGCGGACTCGATGCCGAGCGACACCATCAGCGCGCCGGCCCTCTTCAGCCGCCGCAGCATCTCGGGCGAGGTGTGGCCGGCGCGGATGGCGCAGTTGAACTGCATCTTCAGCGGCTTGGTGATGAGCAGCTCGGTGAGGCCTTCGACGCGCTTCTTGCTGGCGGTGAACAGGTCGTCGTAGAAGTTGATGTGGTGCACGCCGAAACGGTCGCGCAGGTACAACATGTGCTCGTACGTGTACTCGGGCGAGTTGGTCTTGTACAGGCGCTCGAACACCGTGCGGTCGCAGAACGAGCAGGTGTAGGGGCAGCCGCGCGAGCCCACCATCGTCGCGCCGTAGCGCAGCTCGTAGGTGAACAGCGGCATGTGGTAGTCGCGCGGGAAGCCGCGCAGCTTCTCGTAGGCCGGGAACGGCAGCTCGTCGAGCTCGATGATGCGGCTGCGCCGCTCGTTGAAGATGGCGCGGCCGGTGCCGTCGCGCCAGCACAGGTTGCTCACGTCGGACAGTGCCTTGCCCTCGCACAGGTCGAGCAGCGCTCCCTCGCCTTCGCCGATGATCAGGTAGTCGATCTCCGGGAAGTGGTCGAGCACCGGCGTGCCGAGCGACGAGACGTGCACGTTGCCGACGACGATCTTGACGTGCGGGCGCTTGCGCTTGATGTACTCGGCCATGTCGGCCGCGTCCATGAAGCTGGAGGTGGTGGCCGAGAAGCCGACGAGCTCGGGGTCGGTCGCCAGCACGATCTCGGCGTTGGCCTCGATGCCCGGCGGCGCGAAAGGCCCGAGGCAGTCGTGCAGCTGCGTCGGGTGGCCGTGTTTCTCGAGCCAGCTGGCCAGCTGCATGATGCCCACCGGCGCCATGCGGTTGGCGAGCATCGCGAAGTCGGGCTGGCCCGGCACGAAGTTGAAGCCCGCGGGGTGAACGAGCGTGACGCGCATGCGGTTCTCCGTTTCCGGTACGCCTTGCGACCTGCCAGCCTGTCGGTCTGCCGGCCGGGCGCCCGACGATACGCGCCGTCGCCGCCTGCGTACAGGGCGGGCCAGCCCGTGCGGCGCTACCCGGCGCCCTCGTCGAGCGTCACGGGCTGCAGTTCCGCCGCGCGCAGCGCGGCCAGCAGGGGGGGCAGCACTTCCACCGACACGGGCACGCCGGCGGCCGTGCGCGCCGAGTCCCCGTCGTGCAGCAGCAGGATGTCGCCCGGCCCCAGCCGGCGCGTCAGGCGCCGGTAGACGGGCCGCGGATCGCGCCGCACGGAGTCCAGGCCGCGCCGTGTCCAGCAGGCGAGCCGCAGGTCCTGCTGGTGCAGGATGGGGTCCAGCCACGGGTTGCGGAAGCCGCCGAGCGGGCGGAACCAGCGCGGGCGCCGCCCGGTGATGTCGGCCAGCGTCTCCTGGGCCGCGACGATGTCGGCGCGCAGCCGCGCGTAGCCGAACATGGCGGTGGCCCTGGAGTGCGAGTCGCCGTGGTTCTCGACCGCATGGCCGCGCGCGACGATCTCGCGCACCAGCGCCGGCCTCTGCCGGGCGCGGTGGCCGATGCAGAAGAAGGTGGCGCGTGCGCCGGCGGCATCGAGCAGGTCCAGCACGCGCGGCGTGGCCTCGGCGTCCGGGCCGTCGTCGAAGGTCAGCGCCACCTGGCGCCGCGCCGCGGCCGCGGCGGGAAGCCGCACGAGGTTGGCTCCGAGCAGGCTAGAACGCGGGTTCAGGCCGCCGGAGAGAAGCCACAGGTGGTTGGCGGCAACGGCCCCCGCGGCCCAGGGCCACAACGGCGGGTCGAGCACCGCCGCCGCGCCGGCCGCCCCGTGCCAGACGACAGAGAGCTTGAGGGCCGGCACCACGCGCCAGCTTCGGCCTCCCGGCCGCGCCGCAGCGGCGCTGCCGTGCCGGGTGTCTTCACCGGCCGCCGGCGGCGAGGAGTTCACTGTCGTGGCGTCGCCCTGCATGGTCCGGGTGGTGTTGCCTGCGGACGATCGTACCTTGCGTCGCTTTCGCCCCTGCGGCGCCCCGCGCCATGGCGTCGCAGGGCGGCCCTGCGGACCCGGGCGGGCTCAGGCCACGGCGTCGAGCAGGGCCCCGACGGTGCGGTCGTGTGCCTTCAGCACGGCGATGCCGGCTTCGAACTCGACCCGAGCCTCGATCGTCGTCACGACGTCGGCCACCAGGTCGTTGCCCTCCTCGCGCTGCTGCGACAAGGTCACGGTCACCCCGCCGGCCGGTGCGCTGGCCCGTTCGACCTCCAGCCGCCTGAACCCGGGTGTGTGCGCGTTGGCGATGTTGTGGGCCGCCGCGGCGAGCGTCTGCCGGGACGCCTCGAGGCCGGACAGGGCGACGGCGGGCAAGGATGCGAAGGAGGGCATGACGTTCTTTTCGGCACGCCCGGCACGCACTGAAGGGTACCGGCGTGCCCCGAGGCGCAGCCGCGGGCACGCGGCGCGCCATGGCGGCCGGGCGCCGGACCTTCAGATCGGCATCTCGATGCGCAGGTCGCGCCAGCGGATCACCGCCGACTTCGGCGCGATGCGCTCCAGCACGACACCCGGTGCCGCCGTCTCGCCTTCGCGCACGACGAGGCCGTTGATGACGATGAAGCGGCTGGCCGGCTGGTCGGAGTAGATCGCGCCGCCGATGCGCATCTGAGGCAGCTCGGCGCGCTGCGCCGGCGCCAGCTGGTCCAGCGGCGTGGGCCGGGCCGGCGCGGGCGTGGCCGCAGGAGGAGTGCCTGGCACTGACGGCGCTGCCGGCGCTGTCGGCACGGTCGCCGCAGCCGGCCGCGGCGCGGCCGGGGCCGAACGGGAGCGGCCCGTTGCGGTCGCGGCCGCGCGCGACGCTCAGCGCGATGCCGGTCACCGCGCCCCCCGCGGCGGACAGCCG
>JAHCKS010000049.1 GCA_026125665.1 Rubrivivax sp. | reverse complement strand
GCGTGGGTGGTGCGGGTGGCGGGGGAACCGTCGGGGCCGCCGAGGCCGGCACGGGGGCCGGCGCAGAGGCTGGCGGCACCGGCACAGGCGCGGCCGCCGTCGCGCCCGGCCAGTCGTGCAGCACGATCTCCAGCAGGCGCCCGCCGGCGCCGGCGCGCACGCTCAGGCGCGACACGCCGCTCGCGCGCACGACGAGCCGGCGGCCGCGCACGTCGGGTTCCGGGTCGTCGCTCAGCTCCAGCTCGGGCAGGCCCTGCCGCGCGCCGAGGCGCAGCGCCTGCGACGAGCGCAGCTGCGCGTTGGTGGTCGAGACGAGCGCGTAGTGGATCGACAGCAGCGCCGCGCGGTCGGCGGCGACGCTGCGCTGCAGCTGCACCTGCTCGGTGAAGTGCACCTGCATCACCGTGTTCGGCCCGTCGCGGCGCGACTCGACATGGTCGATGGCCTGCCCGTGGGCGGCGGCGCTGGCGACGAGGGCGGCGGCGGCGAGGATCGCGCGCAGCGGCGCGAGGCGGCTCCGGCGGAAGATGAAGGACAAGGGCAGGGACAGGGACGACAAGGAGGGGAACCTCACCATTTGCTGTAGGGCGTGCCGCGCGTGCCCAGCGGCCGGTGGCAACCGGACATCGAGCAGTCGGTGACGACCGCCGGCGCGCGCTCGTAGTGGCGCAGTGCCTTGCGCTCCATCGAGCCGGCGTAGCGCGTCGCGCTGTCGTGGCAGCCCTTGCACCAGCCGGCCCCGTTGCCCTGGCTGTTGTTGTGGTTCACGCGTTGCGTCGACCAGCTGGTGGTGCTGCTGTGGCACGACTTGCAGTCCATCAGGGAGCCGCCGAGCAGCTGCGCCTCGGGGACGTGGTTGGCCGGCTTGGCCAGCGCGCCGGTCGTGCCTTCGCCGACGTATTGGCCGCTGTGGCAGGTCTTGCACTCGGCCGTCGCGACGACGGCGTGGTTCATCGTCACGGCGGTCGTCCACGCCGCCTGCGAGCGGTGGCAGCCGTCGCACCGGGCGGCGCCGGCGGGCACCGGCACGTGGCCGGCATGTTTGCCCCTGGCCGAGGTGCCGTTGTGGCAGGTGTCGCAGGTGCCCGTGCCCACGGCGTTGGCCGCCGTGTGCGCGCCGGTGACGCTGCTCCACACCGCCGTCGAACGGTGGCAGGTGTCGCAGGTGGCGGTGGTGGTCACGTGCGTGGCGTGCTTGCCGGTGGCCGAGGTGCCGTTGTGGCAGCTCGCGCAGGCGGCGGTGGCCACCACCGCGTGGTCCATGCGCACGGCGACGGTGAAGCTCGCCTGCGAGCGGTGGCAGCTGTCGCAGCGGGCGGCGCCGGCCGGCACCGGGATGTGTGCCGCGTGCTTGCCGCGCGCGCCGATGCCGTTGTGGCACGTGTCGCAGGTGCCGGTGCCCACTGCGGTGGCGGCGGTGTGGCCGCCGCTGACCGCCAGCCAGGTGCTCGTGGAGCGGTGGCAGCTCTCGCACGAGGCGGTGGTGGGCAGGTGCGTGGCCGGCTTGCCGGGGGCGATGGAGCCGTTGTGGCAGGTCGTGCAGCTGCCGGGGACGACACCCGCGTGGCTGAAGCGCGCGCCGGTGAACGTGCGCGTGTTGTGGCAGGCGTCGCACGCCTGCTGGGTCGGCACGTGCTTGGCCGGCATCACGACGTTGCCGCGCGCCAGCCGCATGCCGGTGCGGTGGCACGAGGCGCAGTCGCGCGGCGTGCCCTGGAAGATGCCGTTCTGGTGGCAGCTCTCGCAGCGCGCCTGCGCGTGGCGGTCGGTGAGCGCGAAGCCAGTGCGCAGGTGGTCGAAGTCGGTGGCCTGCGCCGACGCCGGGCCGGCGGTCTGCGCCCGCGGCGACGAGCCCGGGCCCGGGATCACGAGAAGACCGAGCAGCACCACGAACAAGGCGGCAAGCAGCGGCGCACCGCGCCGGGTCGGCCAGTGCTTCATGGTCGCCTCCTTTCCCGAGGCTCTTCCCGGGCTGCTCCCCGGCTCTCGCCGGGCATCTCGAACCGGCCGGCGCGCGGGCGCACGGGCTTCCAGCGGCCGGTCGTGTGGCAGCGGTCGCAGGCACTGCCGAAGGCGCCGTCGTGCACGTCGTCGCGCCGGTGGCACGACACGCACGCCGCGCCGAGCGCCGCCGCGGCGCGCCCCTGCGGCGCCGGCTGCACGTGGCAGCGCTCGCAGGCGAGCGGCGCATGCGCGCCGTCGAGCACGAAGCTCGTGCGTGCATGGTCGAAGCTGCCGAGACCCCAATGCCGCGTGTTGTGGCAGCTCTCGCAGGCGGTGCCGAAACGCGCCTCGTGCCGGTCGTCCTTGCGGTGGCAGCCGACGCACTCGCGCGGCGCGTCACGGTAGCGCGGCGTCGCGTGGCAGTCCTTGCAGGCGGCCCGCACGTGAGCGCCGGTGAGCACGAAACGCGTGCGCGCGTGGTCGAACGCCGCCACCTTCCAGCGGCGCTCGTCGTGGCAGCTCTCGCAGCGCGTGCCGAGCTGGCCCTCGTGCCTGTCGTCCTTGCGATGGCAGGCCACGCACTCCAGTGCCGTGCCGCGGAAGCGCTTCGCATCGGCGTGGCAGCTCCTGCAGGCCAGGCCCGGCACCGCATGCGCGTGGCGCAGCGGGAAGCGGGTCTTCGCGTGGTCGAACCTCGGCGCGCTCTTCCACTCGCGCTCGCCGTGGCAGGCGGCGCAGTCGGTGCCGAGCGTGCCGCCGTGCCGGTCGTCGGCGCGGTGGCAGCCGATGCAGTCCTTCGGCGCCTGCCTGTGGTCGGGCGTCCTGTGGCACGACTCGCAGCGTGCCTCGCGATGCCTGCCGCGCAGCGCGAAGGCCGTCTTGTCGTGGTCGAAGCGGCCGCGCTCCTTCCAGCTGCCCTCGGTGTGGCACGAGGCGCAATCGGTGCCGAGGCGCCCTTCGTGCCGGTCGTCCTTGCGGTGGCAGTCGATGCAGGCGCTGCCGGGCTTGTCGCGGCCGAGCGCGAAGGCTCCGGCGGCGCTGCCGGCCGGCGCCGCGCCGTGGCAGTCGGCGCATGTGGCGTTGCGGTGAGCACCGCGCAGCGCGAAGCGCGTCGCCACGTCGTGGTTGAAGCGCGCCGGCTTCCAGGCCTTCACGTCGTGGCACGACTCGCAGCGCTCGCCGAAGCGCCCGCCGTGCGCGCGGCGATCGTCCTCGCGGTGGCACGAGAGGCAGGCGCGCGGCGTGTCCTTGTAGCGGCCGTCGCGGTGGCACGACTCGCAGCGCGCCGTGGCGTGCGCGCCGGCGAGCGCGAAGCGCGTCCTGCCGTGGTCGAACTTCGCCGGCTTCCAGCCCGCTTCGCCGTGGCAGTCGGCGCACTGGGTGCCGAGGCCGCCCTTGTGGGCGTCGTCCTGGCGGTGGCAGCCCACGCAGTCGTGCGGGGCCTCGCGGTACCTGCGCCCGGGCACGTGGCACGAGGCGCACTCGACGCGCGCGTGGCGCGCGCGCAGCGGGTAGTCGGTGGCGGCGTGGTCGAAGGTGGCCTTGTCCAGCAGCACGATGCGCGCGTCGCGGCCGCGGTGGTCGGTGTGGCAGCTGCGGCAGGCGGGGCCCGCGCGCAGGCGGCCGTGGTAGCCGGTGCGCTCACGCATGTCCTGCCCCACGTCCTTGTGGCAGGCCATGCACAGGCGGTCCTGCGCGGCGCGGTCGAAGCGCACGTGGCACTGGCTGCAGTCGTCCTCCCACTTCGCATGGCCGGCGATGACGTCGCCCGGGCGCAGCACCGACTCCAGGCTCTGCGCGAAGCCCGTGCCGCAGCCGGCCCACACGAGCAGGCCGGCGATCCACGCCGCGGGCCGCCGTGCCGGCCGGCGTGCGGCCGGCAGCACCCGCTGCAACGCGGCACGGCCGCATGAAGCCATGGCCATCACGCCCGGCCATCCGCACCGCCACATCAGTAGGCATGCACCGCGACCACGTGCACCACGGCGCTGATCACGAGCAGGACGATGAACGGCAGGTGCGCCACGTGCCACAGCGCGAACACGCGCGCGAAGGCCTGCTGCCGCGCCACGCGCACCACCGCCTCCAGGTGATCGTCGACGAGGCGGTGCACGCGCCGGCGCCGCCGCGCCAGCTCGTCGCGGCCCCAGCGGCCAGCGGCCGCGCGCGCCGCCAGTGGACGGCGCAGCTCGCGCAGGCAGCGCCACAGCAGCACTCGCCGCTGCATGGGCAGCAGCACCACCTGCCGCAGGTCGCGCAGGCGCCGCGGCGCGCCTTCGAGCTCGCGCGCCTCGAAGTCGCGCAGGCGCTGCTCGACCCCGGGCGCGTAGTGCAGGGCCGAGCCTTCGCCGCCTTCGTCGTCGAGCCGTGCGCGCCGGCGCACGGCCTGCAGCGCGACCTGCGCCTCCTCCAGCCGGCTGTTCAGCCGCACGAACAGGAAACGGCCGACGACCCCGCTGACGACGACGATGGCCATGCTGTACAGCGCCACCGCGGCGTTCAGCGAGCCGGTGCGGAAGCCCGCGTGCACCAGCACCAGCCACGGCCCGGCCACGCCCATCACGAGGTGGAACCAGAACCACCCCTTGACCTTGCCCAGGCGGCGCATCCAGCCGGCGTACTTGCGCAGCGGGTAGACGAAAAGCGCCAGCATCATCGAGCCGCCGGCCACGCCGATCCAGTAGCCGAGGTCTTCCTGCGGCCGCACCCAGCCGCGCTCGCCGACCTGCCAGGCCAGCGCGACGAGGCCGCCGAGCACGGCGACGAGCAGCAGGTCGCGCAGCCACTGCCGCGCGGCCGGCACCTTCGCGCGCGGCGGCTCCGGGGCCGCCATGGCGGCGGGCGCAGGGTCTGCCGGCGCGGCCCGCGCCAGGCCGTGCAGCGCCGCGTCCAGCACCGTCGGCGCAAACGGTTCCGCCATGTGGCCCATGTTCAGCGCTCGACGTGGATGCTCTCGGCCTGCAGGCGCGTGCGGTCGGCCGACAGCGTGCCCTTCACCGCCACCTTGCGCTCGAGCGCCAGGTCGGCGGCCGTGCCGCCCTCGAAGCGCGGGGTACCGGCATAGCTGACGGTGACGCTGCGCACGACGAAGGTCAGTGCCGTCGTGTCGAGTGCGCTGATGCGGCCTTCCACCTCGAACCGGCGACCGTCGGAACCGTCGTCCGACTCCAGCTCGACCTCGCGCGCGACGAGCACGCCGCCGACGGCGCGCCCCTCGACCTCGACACGGGCGCCGACCGCGAGCCCGGCCGTCCCGCCCTCGAAGCTCGCGCCGCTCGCGTCCACCGGCACGCCGTCGACGCTGAAGGATTGCGGCGACGTGAAGGCCGTGATGCGGCCCTCGATCTCGACCTGCTCGCGGTCGCCGAGCATCGGCGTGGCGGCGCGCAGGGCCGTCGCGCGCCACACGGGGGCGGTGGAGCCGGCACCCACCGGCTGCGTCGCGAGCTTCGCGCGCGCCAGCGTGCCCGGCGGCAGCGAAGCCGGCAGCTCGGCCTCGGCGAGGCCGGCGAGGTCGATCTCGACGCCGCCGAGCACGATGCGCCGGGCCGAACGCGCGTACGAGACGACCGGCGCGCGCAGCACGTAGGCCGTGGCCAGCGGCCGCGGCTCGACGCGCGTGCCGACGATGCGGCCGGCCGCCACGTCGAGCTGGCCGTGCACGGCCAGCACCTCGCCCGGGCGCAACACGGCCAGCCCGCCGGCGAGCGCCGCGTCGAGCACCGTCGTCGGCGTGATCACGACGCGCTGGCCGAGCACGACGAGCGACGCCGCCGCGGCATCGACGCTGTCGACCGGGCCGACCACCTGCTCGATCACGCGCACCCGCGCGGCGGTCGACTCGCGCCGCGCACCGCTCGTGACGACGGCGGAGCCCTCGATGTTCGTCATCGTGCCGAGCTTCAGCGCTTCGGCGCCGAGCGGCCGGCCGTCGTCGTCGACGATCTGCGCGCCGGTCTCGTCGTGGTGGATGCCGGCGACGACGATGGAGCCGAAGCCGCTCACCGGGCCCAACGTCGCGCTCGCCGTCGAGGCGCCGGTGCCGCCGGAGTCGACCCCGCCGCCGCAGCCCGACAGCGCCCAGATCGCCACGAGGGCGACGAGCGCGTACACGGCGGCGGTGGCCCAGGCCGCGCGCGCGGCCAGCGTGGAGCGGCGGTCGTACCCGCCGTCGCGCGAATCAGGTTCTTGCATCGTTGCCATCGGAAGGCTCCATGGCCGCCGCGGGTGGTGCCGGCAGCGGCTCGTGATAGGCATAGAGGCCCACGCGCAGGCGGTGGTCGGCGGTGCGACCGGCCGCGTGGTCCTCCTCGATCAGGCCCTCGAGGGCCGGCACCAGCGCGCCGAGCAGGTGCGTCCACTGCGCCGCCACCAGCGCCTTCGCGGCCGAGACGGCCGTGCCCGAGAGGGTGTTGCTGAAGATCGCCTGCTCGAGGTGGCGGCGGTCGCGGTGCAGCACGTTCGCCACCGCGGCCGACAGGTGGTCGCCGACGTTCGCCGCGAGGAACCCGAACATGCGCGCCTCGTCGGCCTCGGGCACCACGCGCACCGGCAGCGGCACGACGCTGGCGCCGTCGTCGACCAGCTTGACGTAGCCCAGGCGCAGCATCTCGTCGAGCAGGCTGCGCGGATGCACGTGGCGCGTCACCGCCTGCGCCATCGCCTCGAAGCTCGGCGGCGGCCCCTGCCGCGGCAGCTTGCGCATGCGGCCGTTGCGATGGCGCAGCGAGCGGTCGGCGAGCCAGCGTGTCAGCAGCTGCGTGGCCGGCGTCGTGCGCTGCAGCGCGCGCGGCGCCGGCGCGTCGCCGATGCGTGCGACGTCGCGGCGGCTGAGGCCCGTGGCGGTGGCCACCTGGCTGACGTCGCGCGCGGATCGTTCGCCGGTGGCCGACCGGCGCTCGCGAGCCGCGCGCACGTAGGCCCGCTTGAACAGCTCGCCGGCCTTGGCGAAGTGCAGCCCCTGCGCCACGCACAGGCGCGCCAGCGGCAGCAGCACCTCCTCGGCGGTGCGCAGCAGCAGCGCCTCGCGGTCGGCGGCGTTCGCGGTGTCGGGCATGGTTCAGGACGAAATGCGCAATTTGCGCATTTGTCCCTGAGGCCCGCCTGAAGGACAAGCGCCGGCGGCATCACAAGCGTGAGGGGATGTGTGCGCCGCGCCGCGCGATGCGAGGAACCTCGAACGCTGCCGCTGCCGAGGGGCGGGCGCGGTCCAGAGTCAGGCGGGCGGCGGCCGCCCGGCACCGGGCGGCGCCGGCGCGGCCGACGGATCCGGTGACAAGCCTGAAGCGAAGCTGAAGCCCGCGGCCGCGGCCGGCAGCCGGATGCGCACCGAGAGGCCGGCCGGCGGCTCGCCGAGCAGCACGAGCGTGCCGCCATACAGCTCGACGAGATCGCGCGCGATCGACAGCCCGAGGCCACTGCCGGGCATCGACTCGTCCAGGCGCGTCCCGCGCGCCAGCGCGGCCTCGCGCCGGTCTTCGGCGATGCCCGGGCCGTCGTCGGCGATGTCGATCCGGATGCGCGCCGGCACGGAGCCGGCTTCCGGGCCGGCCACGATGCGTACCCGGTGTCGTGCCCAGCGGCAGGCGTTGTCGAGCACGTTGCCGACGATCTCGTGCAGGTCCTCGGCCTCGCCGGCGAAGGTGCAGCGCTCGTCCACCACCGACACGTCGATGGCGAGCGCGCGAGCGGCGTGCACCTTGCACATCACGCGCACGAGGGCGGCGAGCACCGGCGCCACCGCCGTGCGCACGCCGGGCAGCCCCTGCGCGGCGGCGGCGGCACGCGCGCGCGCGAGATGCCGCTCGACCTGCCGCTGCGCCAGGCCGGCCTGCTCGTGCACGAGCCGTGCGAGCTCCGCCGCGCCGTCCTCGGCGCGTGCAGCCGTGGCGGCGGCCTGCTGCAGCACGGCCAGCGGCGTCTTCAGCGCGTGCGCCAGGTCGCCGGCCTGGGTGCGCGCGCGCCGCACCAGCTCGGCGTTGCGCTCGAGCACGGTGTTGAAGTCGTCGACGAGCGGCTGCACCTCGGCCGGCACGCCTTCGTGCAGGCGCGGCGCACGGCCGTCGCGCACGTCGGCCAGCGAGCGCTGCAAGGCGCGCAGCGGCGCGAGCCCCACCGACACCTGCGCCCACGCCGCCGCCGCGAGCAGCACCAGCAGGCTCGCCAGCGACAGGGCGAGCACGCCGTTGAAGCGGCGGACGGCCGCCTCGGTCTCTCCGAGGTCGGCGGCCACGGCGAGCCGCCATCGGCCGGCACCCTCGGCGCCACGCCGTACCGTGCGCTCGACCACCAGCAACGGCTCGCCGCGCGGCCCGGCGAGCTCGTGCACGTGCACCTCGCCGTCGGCCAGCGCGTCGGCCGGCAGGTGCAGCGCGGCGTCCCACAACGAGCGCGATCGCAGCACGCCGCGCTCGGGCGCGGCATGCCCGTCGTCGCCTGCGCGGTCGACCTGCCAGTACAGCCCCGACTGCGGCCGCGACCAGCGCGGGTCGCTGAGCGAGTCTGCATCGAGCCCGGGCCGGCCGTCGGCGTTGAACTCCAGGCGCGCCGTCACCTGGTCAAGCTGCGTGGTGAGCAGGGCCACGGACTGGCGCAGCACGTGCCCGCGAAAGAGCCCGGCCAGCACGAGGCCCGCCAGCACCAGCGCGAGCAGCAGCGCCGCGAGCGTGGCCGCCAGCAGCCGCCAGCGCAGCGAACGGCGCCATGCCGCTCGCCCGGGCAGCACGGCCCCGTTCACGGCACGGCCACCAGGCGGTAGCCGAGGCCGCGCACGGTTTCGATGGCCGCGGGCGGCAGCTTGCGCCGCAGCCGCGCGACGAACACCTCGATGGTGTTGGAGTCGCGGTCGTGGTCCTGCGCGTAGAGGTGCTCGGTGAGCTCGGTGCGCGAGACCACGGTGCCGGGCCGGTGCATCAGGTAGGCGAGCAACCGGAACTCGTGCGCCGTCAGCGACACCGGCCGGCCGTGCACCGTGACGCGGCCGCTGCGCGTGTCCAGCGCCACCGCGCCGCAGGCCAGCATCGGCGAAGCCAGCCCCTGCGCGCGCCGGATCAGCGCGCGCACGCGCGCCAGCAGCTCTTCGATGTGGAACGGCTTGGCCAGGTAGTCGTCGCCGCCGGCGTCGATGCCCACCACCTTCTCGTGCCACGTGTCGCGCGCGGTGAGGATCAGCACCGGCATCGCGCGGCCGGCCTCGCGCCAGCGGCGCAGCACCGAGAGCCCGTCGAGCACGGGGAGCCCCAGATCGAGCACCACCGCGTCGAAGGGTTCGGTTTCGCCCAGGTGCAGCGCCTCGCGCCCGTCGGCGGCTTCGTCGACGGCGTAGCCGGCCTCGGCGAGCGCGGCGCGCAGCTGGGCGCGCAGCGTCGGGTCGTCCTCGACGAGCAGGATCCTCATCCGCGCCGGTGCGCACGAACGCCGCGGGTCATCGGCGCCCGTCCGTGCGTTCGTCCTTGCGCGGGTCCTTGCGCTGGTCCTTGTCGGCCTGCCCGTCGCGCCCCGACGGGCGACGGTCGCGCCCCGGCGACTCATCGCGGGTCTTCAGCACCTGGCCGGTCGCCGCGTCGACATGCAGCTTCACGAGCCGCCCGTCGGGCTGCAGCAGCCGGACCTCGTAGATCCAGCGGCGCGCGGTGCGAACGCCTTCTCGATCTCGTTCGCGGGTCCCGTCGCGGTCGAGCCGCCCGCCACGTTCGGCCGGCCCGGCGTGCTCGACATCCTCGTGCTCCAGCTCGAGCTCGAGCACGCGGCCGGGGTGCGTGCGCTGCAGCCGCTCGAGCAGCACCGGCAGCGCCAGCACCTCACCGGCCTGCACGGCGGCCCGCGCGCGGTCGTGGTCGCCCTTGCCGCCTGCGCGTGCCGCCGGCAGCGCCGGCCCGGCGAGCAGCGCCGCGAGCAGCCATGGAGCGAGACCACGCGCCCCCGGCCACGCGCCGCGGCGCGAAGCACACCGGCAGTGGGCGGCAACGTCACGAACCACGCCCCATTGTCGGCGCCGCCACCTGAACGCGGCATGAACGCCGCCTTCAGGCGAGGTTCAAGCACCGCGCCGAAGAATGCCTTGGCCGGTGCTGCCTTGCCGGCAGCCCGAGACGAGGACATCCGATGACCGCCCCTCCCCTGCTGCGCCCGATGCGCATCGCCCTGCTCGCCGCCGCGGCCGCGGCCCACCCGGTACTGGCCGCCGGAACCTCGCCCGCGCAACAGCTCGACCGCTTCAGCCGCCAGGCCGGTGCCCCGGGCGACGCCGAGCGTGGCCGGTCGTTCTTCACCACGCGGCATGGCGGCGAGTGGTCGTGCGCCTCGTGCCACGGCAACCCGCCCACGGCGACGGGCAGACACGCGAGCACCGGCAAGCGCCTCGACCCGCTGGCACCGGCGGCCAATCCCCAGGCCTTCACCGACCCGGTCCGCGTCGACAAGTGGCTGCGCCGCAACTGCAACGACGTGCTCGCGCGCGAGTGTTCGCCGGCCGAGAAGGCCGACGTGCTGGCCTGGCTGCTGACGCTGCGCGGAGCTGCGCGATGACGCGGCGCCGCCTCGCTCGAGCAGGAAGACCTGGCCTGGTGCTGGCGGCGGCCGCTGCCGCGGGCCTGCTCGCCCTCGGCCCGGCCGGCGCCGGCGAGCGCGAACGCATGCCCGCCGATCTGCCGGCGGAGGTCCGCCAGGAGTGCGCTTCGTGCCACGTCGCCTTCCCGCCCGGCTTGCTGCCGCGCGAGTCGTCGCGGCGCGTCATGGCCGGGCTCGAGCGGCACTACGGCACCGACGCCACGATCGACGAGGCGCTGGCCCGCCGCATCGAAGCCTGGCTGCTGGCCCACGCCGGCAGCACGCGACGCGCGCGCGAGGCACCGCCGGAAGACCGCATCACGCGTTCGGCCTGGTTCCTGCGCGAGCACCGGCGCGTCGAGCCCGCCACGTGGCGGCTGCCGGGGGTGAAGAGCGCCGCCAACTGCGCCGCCTGCCATGCCGGCGCCGAACGGGGCGACTTCGACGACGACCGCCTGCGCCTGCCCGAAGGCGCGAGCCCGGGGCAACGGCGCGCCTGGCACGACTGAGCTTCACCTGACCTCGAACGCGAGCCCACGATGACCACCACCGCACCCACCCTCGGCACAGCCGGCCACGGCGCCCCGACTGCCGGGACTGCCGGGACGGCCACAAGCGCCGCGACCGCCACGAGCGCCGCGAGCGCCGCGCCCACCGCGACGCGCCGCGTCGTCGACGCCCCGGTTCGCATGTTCCACGCGCTCTTCGCGCTCGCCTTCGCCGGTGCCTACATCACCGGCGACAGCGAGGCCTGGCGCGCGCTGCACGTGACGCTCGGCTACTCGATGGCCGGCCTGCTGGCCTTTCGTGTGCTCTACGGGCTCGCCGGGCCGCGGCCGGCGCGGCTCGCGCTGCTGTGGCGCAAGCTCGGCGCCGGGCGCGCCTGGCTCGGCGCGGTGCGCACGGCACTCGTGCAGCGCCGCCGGGCCGGCGTGCCCTGGCGGCAGGGGCAGAACCTGGGGATGGCAACGGCCATCGCCACGCTGCTGGCGCTGGCGCTGCCGCTCACGCTGAGCGGCTACGCCGCGTACCAGGAGTGGGGCGGCGACATCGTCGGCGAAGCGCTGGCCGAAGTGCACGAGGCGCTCGGCAGCGCCATGCTCGCCGTGGTCGTCGTGCACGTCACGGCGGTCGTCGTGCTGAGCCTCCTGCGCCGCCGCAACCAGGCCGCGGTGATGTTCACCGGCCGCGTCGAAGGCCCGGGCCCCGACCTCGTGCCGCGCAACCGCGCCTGGCTCGCCGTGCTGCTGCTCGCCGCGGTGCTGGGCTTCGCTGCCTGGCAGTGGCGGGCCTACCCGCAGGGGCTGTGGCCGAAGGCTGCCGCAGGCGAGGTGCAGGCAGGCGAGGATCGGGCGGCCGACGACGACTGACCAACGACTGACCCATCGCTCACGACTGCGCCGCGCGGCCCGCGAAGAACGCGTTCAGCTCCTTGCCCGACGCCGCGTCGGCGAAGCCGTCGAAGCGCCCCTCCTTCGCCAGCAGGTTCGCTGCGCGCATGAAGCCCGCCCAGGCGCTGCGCGCCAGCGCGCCGCCGACGCTGACGCGGCGCACGCCGAGCGCCGCCAGCGACGCGAGCGTCCATTCGCTCTTGCCACCGACGAGCACGTTCACCGGCTTCGGTGCCACCGCGGCGACGACGGCAGCGATCTGCTCGCGCGTGCCGATGCCGGGTGCGTAGAGGCAGTCGGCGCCGGCATTCGCGTAGGCCTTCAGGCGCGCGATCGTCTCGTCGAGGTCGGGGCGTCCGGCGATGAAGCCTTCGGCGCGCCCGACGAGCAGCGTGTCGCCGCCGGCGTGGTCGACGGCGCGCCGCGCCGCGCGCAGCCGCTCCACCGCCTCGTCGAGGGCGAAAAGCGGCCGCGCCGCATCACCGGTCGAGTCCTCGATCGACAGGCCGGCGACACCGGTGCCGATGGCCAGGCGCACGCTCTCCTCCACGCCGGCCGCGGTGTCGGCAAAACCGCTCTCGAAGTCGGCGTTGATCGGCACGTCGGTCGCCTCGACGAGCTCGGCCAGGTGCGCCAGCGCCATCGCGCGCGTGATGCCGTTGTCGGGCCGCGCACGCGACCACGCGAAGCCCGAGCTCGTGGTGGCGAGCGCCGCGAAGCCCAGGCCCTGCAGCCAGCGCGCGCTGCCCACGTCCCATGGGTTGGGGATCAGGAAGCAGCCGCTCGCGTGCAGGCGGTGGAAGGTGCGGCGGCGGTCGGCGACGGAGGGGCGCGAGGGTGCGATGGTCATGGCGGTGGTGAGCGGCGGGATGTCGGGCGCCCGGCCGCGGCGGCCGGCGCGTGCGGGAAGGCGAAGCGAGGAAGTGCGGCCAGTGTGTGCGCACGGGTTCGGCGCGGCAAGCGGGTGGCGCACTCCGCCGGATTGCATCTGTCATCGCTGGCGCACGTCCAGCCCTCGCGGCCTGGCCGCGTGTGCCCTACCGCTCCTGCTGCAGCCGCTGCAGCAGCTCCAGCGTCGGGTAGCCGTCGGCGGGCACGCCGATGCTGCGCTGATAGCGGCGGATGCCGGCGCGCGTGGCCGGGCCCATCAGGCCATCCGGCGTGCCGCCATCGAAGCCACGCTCGTTGAGCGCCGCCTGCAGCGCCTGCAGCTGGCTGCGGGTGAGCGCGGCCAGCTCGCGCGGCCAGGCGGCCAGCGCGCCCGGTGGCCCGCCGGCCAGGTGCTGCGCGAGCAGGCCCACGGCCAGCGCATAACTGCTGGAATTGTTGTAGCGCAGCAGCGCGCGGAAGTTCGGGCCGACGAGGAAGGCCGGCCCGCGCACGCCCGCGGGCCGCAGCACGGCCGCGTCGGTCATCGCCGGCAGCGCCGCGCCGTCCATCGCCGACAGCACGCCCTCGGCGGCCCAGGCCTCGCTCGACTGGCGCACCTGCGCGTCGGCGCGCTCGGGGTCGAAGCGCGCCGGCAGGCGCACCTCGAGACCCCAGGGCTGGCCCGCCTGCCAGCCGGCGCGGGCCAGGAAGTGGGCGGTCGAGGCCATCACGTCGGCCAGGCTGCCCCAGATGTCGCGCCGCCCGTCGCCGTCGCCATCGACGGCATAGGCGAGGTAACTCGTCGGCAGGAACTGCGTCTGCCCCATCGCGCCGGCCCACGAGCCCACCATGCGGGCGCGGTCGATGTCGCCCGCCTGCAGGATCTGCAGCGCGGCGAGCAACTGGCGGCGCGCCCAGGCCTCGCGGCGGCCCTGGAAGCCGAGCGTGGCGAGCGCATCGATGGTCGGCGTGCTGCCGGCGTTGCCGCCGTAGTTGCTCTCCAGGCCCCAGATCGCCACCAGCACCTCGGCCGGCACGCCGTAGCGCGCCGCGGCGGCGTCGGCTTCGGCGCGCACCTGCGCCAGCTTCTCCCGGCCCGTGGCCAGGCGCTGCTGCGACAGCGCACGGTCGAGGTAGTCCCACACCGTGCGCACGAGCTCGGGCTGGCTGTCGTCGCGCTCGACCACGCGCGGCAGGTAGCGCACGTCGTCGAAGGCGACGCGCAGCGTGGCCTCGTCGATGCCTTCGCCACGGGCGTGCTCGCGGAACTGCGCGACCCAGCGGGCGAAGGCTTGCAGCGTGGCGTCGTCGGCGGAGGCACTGTCGGCCGGCGCCGAAGCGGTGGGGGTGGGCGCCGGGGCGGTGGTTGCCTGCGACACCGCCGCTGGCGCACCGGCGCAGCCCGCCAGCGCCAAGGCGGCCAGAAGTGCTGGCGCAAGGTGGCGCCAACGAGCGCGGCGGGATGAGCGGGGCGCGGTCGGCCGAGGCATCGCGCCGATTGTGCCGAGGGGCGGGTGGCGGGCCGTTCGGCCCGGGGGCGATGCCGGTTCTGACGCGCGAGCCGCGATACACGGCCACTCCACCCGCGAAGGCCTGCGGCGAGGCGACCGGCCACCGACAGGCCGAACGCTGCCAAGCGCGGCTGCCGGCTGGCGGCGGCTTCAGACTGGTTGCCGTCTCTCAGGTTTGGCAGTCGAGCGACAGCCGCGAGCGGAACCGGCCATTGACGAGGCCGGAGGTCGGAGGACCGCTGCACGTCTCACACCGGACGCTCGAGCACAAGCTGTTCGCGTAAGGTCGCGAACGCCTCCTCCCAGCCTTGCCGACCGGTCGAGCCCGACCCAAAGCCGCCCGACGAGCTTCTCAAAAGCTGCCTGACGCTCGAAACGACCTCTCCCTGGTTCCGCGTCCCCGAAGCAGTCGTTCGCGGCAACCCGGACCCGGCCATCACGTGACCTTCGCGACCGGCAATTTTGCGGCAGCCGACTCCGCAGTATCTGCTTGTTGCTGTCAGGCATTGAGCGCGCACTTACAGCCAGATTTGCGCTGCGAAATGGCATTGAAGGCCGTGATCCAGATCGCTACATTGACGCAGCAAAGGGAGCGCTCATGGCAAAGCACGAATGGGCACACAACGCGCTGACAGAGCGCCTCGGATTGACGTGGCCGATCTTCCAGGCGCCGATGGGGAACATCGCCTCGCCGGCCCTGGCGGCCGGAGTCGCCAATGCCGGCGGGCTCGGCGGAATCGGGCTTCTCATGGCGAAGCCCGGGACCTTGCGCGATCGCATTCGTTCTTTCCGCCAGATGAGCGATGGCAGGCTCAATGTCAACTTCGTCCTGTTCGACGCGGCGCCCGATCACGAGGCGCGCACGGCACGGATACGCGAGGCGCTGGTGCCGCACTACGCGCGATTCGGCCTCGGGGCGCCCCCGGAGATCCCACCCCTGGACGGCCAAGTTACGCCGCACGACCTCGAATCAGTGCTCGAACAGAGACCCGATGTGGTGAGCTTTCATCTTGGTCTGCCCCCGGACGACATCATGGATGCACTGCACGGAGCGGGCATATTCGTGATCAGTTCAGCAACCACGGTGGACGAGGCACGCGAACTCGAGCGGCGGGGTGCGGACGCGGTAATCGCCCAGGGCCTCGAGGCCGGCGGTCATCGCGGTTCCTTCTTGCCGGGCGCTGCCGATGCACAGGCGGGGCTTGTCTCGCTGCTGCCGCAGGTGGTGGACGCGGTTTCCGTTCCGGTCATCGCCGCTGGCGGGATTGCCGACGGACGTGGTGTCGCCGCTGCCCTTGCCCTGGGGGCCAGTGCAGTTCAGTTGGGAACAGCCTTCCTGACCTGCCCTGAGGCCCAGCTGCCGGTCAACTACCTCCGTGCCCTTGCCCGCACCGGCCACCATCAGACCACGGTGACCGACCGGGCCTCCGGCAAACCGTCGCGGATCCTCAGGAACGAGATGGCGGCATTGCTTCAGGACTTGGCGAACCTGCCGGCGCCTTTCCCGGTCCAGCTCATCTTGACGCAGCCATTGTGGGACGCTGACGCGGCGATGCAGACCGTCTGGGTCGGGCAGTCTGCAGCCCTCGGCCGCGTGATGAACGCCGGCCAACTCGTCGAGACCCTGGCCGCCGAAACCTCTGACGTCCTGGCCCGCCTTGCCTGAGTGCTCTGCGACATGCCAATGAGAATTGACCGGCCAACTGACAGCACCAAACCCGCCGCGGAATAGGCTGACATTCGTCCTGTTGGGTCAATTCAGAACGCGACCGGCAGCTTCGGGGCGGCGAGATGAGAACTGCGCAAGTCCCTCCAGGGTCGGCTTGCGTCGACCGGTCCCTCGAATTCGTCGGCCTTGGCCATCACCGAGGACAACCTGTTCGTGCGCCTGCACCGGGCGCGCACGGCGTTGGCGGCCTGCGGGCCGCCGGTCAGCTGCCGGCGGCCCGGCCTTCAGCCGGGGAGAAGCCGCTGACAGGGCTGGGACACCCGTGGCCCGTCGATGGTCCTGCGGTAGCCGTCGCGACCCGCGACGCGCGCACGGCCTGCGCTTTCTGCAAGCCGTTGGCATACCGCCGCCGAGGCCACATCGTCCAGGATGAAGTACAGCTGCCCGCTGGGCTGTCGAATTCCGACATACAGACCCCAATGGTCGCTAAGGCCCGGTGATGGTGGTCGGATGTGCGCCGTCAACGGGTAGTCCTGGCCGTCGATCGAGACGCGCAGCCGGGCTTGGTCGAACGCCACCCTGGCGCGCATCAGCAGCGCAGGGTCCTTGGCCCCGGCGATCCAGACCTGCCAGCGCTCGTTGGGGTTGCCGCGCACGGCGCGCGCCGACCAGCGCAGCCCGAGTGCCGGATCGCCCACGGTGGTGGGTGGCTCGTGGTCGCGCAGCGAGATGTAGGCCAGCGTCGCCCGTGCTTCGCGCACGAGGCGCTGCCCGGCCAGAAAGCGCAGCACGACGTCGATGTGGTCCATGCCCTGCTGGGCCCCCGTGAAGTTGAGGTTCTCCAGCCCGAAGTCCAGCCTCACGCCGACCTTGGGGTCGAAGTCCACGGCGCTGGCATCCGGTGGGAAGCCGTCGATCAGCACCTCGTGGCCATTGACCGCCAGCTGCACACTGACGGCGCGGGCTTCGGCCAGTTGCGGCAAGGGCGGTGTGGTGAGGCTGATCGCCGTGAAGTCCGGGCCAGTGCCGGCCCGGGCGCGCAGCGTCTCGATCGACGGCACCACCCACGCCGGCGCGTTCGGCGCCTGAGCGAAGGCGGTCGGCCACCAGGTCCACGCCGGCGCAGCGCGCCCTTGAACCGCCTGACCGCAGTCGTGAAAGTGCCCGGGATCGTCATCGGCCCGCGCGCAGTTCTCGCCCTCGTCGCAGGAAAGTCTCGCCCGCAGATCGTGCGTCGGCGCCCCGGGGCTGCGTTCCAGGCAGACCGAGGTGCGGCCGTGATGCGGCGAGTGGTCGAGGCGGGCCGACAGGGGCTGCCGCCGAACGTCGGCCCGGTAGCGTTCGCCGCGGCCCGGCAACGGCGTGTTGCCCTCCTCCACCTCGAACAGGCCGGGGGCGAGGCGCTTCGGCGGTGGCAGCTCGGACTTGCGGATGATGACCGGCTCATGCACCGACAACAGGAAGCGCGGTGCCTGACCGCCCGCCTCTTCGGCCTCTGGCCCGAGCTGGATGCGCAGACCGAGCGAGCCGCGCCGGACCTCGGGGCCCTCGTGCGTCCACCACCAGGCGCCTGCCATACCGATCGCCAGGGCACCGACGGCGGCACCGATCCAGACCCTGCGCCCCTTGGGCTGGCGTCGTGTGCCGTCCAGGCTGTCGATCAGCGCGTTCATGTCCGGGCCGAAGCTGTCGTTGCGCACGCGCCATCCCTGGTACGACGGCAGCGCCCGCAGGGCCGCGGGCAGCTGCGGCGCCTCGGGCAGTGCGGCATCGCGCACCAGCACTGGCACGATGCGAGTGCCACGCTCGATCGACCGCGAGATCTCGTAGGCCACCAGGTCCTCGGGATCGTCCAGCCGCCGTGAGCCGTCGTCGGCCTGGGCCTGAAGCCACCCAGGGCCGATGATCACCAGCGTCACATCGCTGCGGGCCAGCGCGTCGTCGATCTGCGAACGCCAGGGCATGCCGACCTGCAGCGCCTCGTGGTCGCGGAAAACGTTGTCGAGCCCGAAGGCTTCCGCCAGTCGATCGGCCATGCGGCCCGCGTCGGCATCGGCGTCGGCGCGGCGGTAGCTGATGAACAAACGTGTCATGGCAGGTGGGATTCGACGATCGGTTGCCCCGGGCGTCAAGTGGGCGGTGCCGCCGATTGCCAGCGGTTCACGCGGGCCGCAGTTGTCCTTGGCGCAGCACTGCAAAGCTCGCCGCGGCCAGCACGCACAGCGCCGGCGAGCAGGAACGCCGGCTCGTAGGTGCCCAGCACATCGCGGCTGGCGCCGGCGCCGAAGATCATCAAGCTGGCGGCGCCGTGGTGGCCTGCGTGACGCCGAAAGCTCGAGACGCCGCAGATCGCGAAGGCGAACGCCAGGATCCAGAACACCCGGTGGCGCACGCCCAGCCGCAGCGCGGCGAAGGACGGCTGCACGAAGTTGCCCCGGGGCGCCGGCGGGATGGCCTGCATCTCGGTCTCGCCCAGGGGCGGCAGGCCGAGTTCCTGCGGCCGGTAACGCGCCAGCCACAGGAAGGCCAGCGAGCTCAGCAGCGCGCCCGTGGTCGGGATCAGGAGGGCCGCGCGCCAGCCCCAGCGCTCGCTCACCCAGGCCGCCAGCGGCATGAAGACCAGCATGCCGGTGGCGACGGCGCCACCGAGCACCCCCAGCACCAGCCCCCGGCGCTCGACGAACCAGCGCGTCGCGATTGCCGAAGTGAGCTGCATGGCCGTGATGCCCGGTGCGCTCCCCAGCAGGATACCCATGCCCAGCCAGAGCTGCCACTGGGTGGTCGTGGTGATGGCCACCACCAGCCCGAGGATCAGCAGCGTGCCCGAGACCGCGATCATGGGCCGCGGCCCGTAGCGCAGCATCAGGCCGCCGGACAGCGGTGCGCTGATGCCATAGTCCAAGTCCAAGTCCAGCGCGCCATCGGGCGCCCGCTGGGGCTGCCGGCCGATGGCTGGCACGCAAGGCTCCCGAAGCGGTGGGCTTGCACGGTCGCAAGCCGTGGTCCTCTCCTCAGTCGTCGTGGGTGCTGCCCGTCGATGTGTGCCCTCCGCCGCGGGCCTCCAACACGGGTGCCTGGGTGCGAGAACGACCGACAGCTTCAGGGCGGCGAGATCAGGTCAGCCAATGTCCCTTCAGGGTCGATCCGCGCCGACCGCCCTTTCGGACTGACCGCCGGGAAGCCGTCGCTGACGTTTTCGAGTCCCGGAAGCTGCCGTTCGCCGATGAGTCATCGTGACCCAAGGCCGCTGCTCGTCTTTGGTGTTTGAACGCCTGGGCCAGAGAAAGATGTCGTTCGCGCAATTGCTGCAAACGCAGGCTGGTGGACGGCGAAAGATATGCGCGACCGTCGGCTCTACTGATCTCGTCACCGAGAGGCCGGTGCCTTCAGTCGCGCCGGCCGTGTGCGTCTACGCGGCTCGCCTGATCAAATCGGCTGCCTTCTCGGCGATCATGATCGTCGGCGCGTCGGTGTTGCCCGAGGTGATCTGCGGCATGACCGAAGCATCCACCACTCGCAGGCCAAGCAGACCGTGCACACGCAACTCGGCGTTCACCACGGCGTCTTCGCCCGGACCCATCCGGCACGTCCCCACCGGGTGATTGATGCAGCCACCGGTACCGCGTATGTGGCGTTCCAGATCGGCATCCGCCGTTGCGGTCAGACCAGGCGCCAGCTCGCCGGTCAGGTGGCGGGCCAGCGGCCCGGCTGCCGCAATTCGCCGCGCCTCGCGCAGGCCCTCGATCTGCAGCGCGAGGTCTTCGGGCGCTGTCATGTAGGCCGGATCGATCAGCGGGGCGTCGAGCGGATCGGCGGAACGCAGGGTCACACTGCCCCGGCTGAGCGGGCGGCAACTCTGAACCACGATGGCCATGGCCGGGCTCCGCCCGCGTGCTGCCGTGATGCCCGGCGCTTGCGGCAAGACGAGAAACTGGATCTCCGTCGCGTACCCGCCGCTCGACCTTGCGCTCTTCATGAAGAGCCCAGCCTCCACGAGGTTGCTGCTGGGCTGGGCGGGAATGGGTGCTTTCAATGCCAAGGCCAGAGCGGCGCCCGGGTGGTCGCACAGGTGTCTACCAACCGCAGGCAGCGCGTGCTTCACGCCGATGCCATGCGCCTGCAGCGCAGCCGGATCACCGATTCCCGACAGCATCAGCAACTTCGGCGAGTCGATCGCGCCGGCGCATACCAACACCTCTTGCGTCGCATCGATGCGTCTCACCTGCAGGCCATCAAAGACGTCGACGCCGACTGCCCGGTCACCGTCGAGCGCGACGCGCAGTGCCCGCGCCTTGGTGAGCACCTCCAGATTGGGTCGAGCCATTGCCGGCCGCAGGTACGCGGCCGCCGCGCTACAACGAACACCATCGCGGACCGACAGGTGGTAAAGGCCGGCACCGTCGCGGTGCTCGCCGTTGAAGTCCGGATTGCGGCGGTGCCCACACGCCACGGCGGCGTCGACGAATGCGTGCGCAATCGGGTTCGGCGAGGTCGGTGCCGTCACGGCGAGCGGCCCTCCCGCTCCGTGCCACGCCGACGCGCCGAGCACATGATCCTCGGAGCGGATGAAGTACGGCAGCACATCGCGCCAGCCCCAGCCCGGGTTGCCCAGGTCGCGCCAATGGTCGAAGTCGTGTGCGTCGCCGCGGATGACGATCATCGCGTTGATCGCGCTCGACCCGCCCAGGCCCTTGCCACGCTGGCAGAGGATGCTGCGCAGCGCGTAGCCGCGCTGCGCGGTCGTCGAGTAGCCCCAGTTCTCTTCACGGTCCCAGAGCAGCGGCCACTGGCTGGGCTGGCGCACCACGTCCGAGTCGGCCTCGCCGCCGGCCTCGATCAGCGTGACCCGGCACGCCGGGTCTTCCGACAGGCGGGCGGCCAGCACGCAGCCGGCAGAACCGGCGCCGACGATCACGATGTCCGATCCTTGAGCCATGGGCACCTCCCCGACGGAGTCCACGCGCTGCGATGCTTGCGATCCTGTTCCCCTTCGGAACCTTGGACGCGATGGGCCGACAGCAGGCAAACCTGATTCTCGCTGGGACAACTGACATCGTGGCGGCCAAGACAGAAACGTCGTTCGTCTAAGGCGTGCTCGAGCTTCGATCACACGCTGCATTGCGGCGGGAACTCGTTTGGTGTGGGGCGTCCAATCTCGGGATGCTCGGATGGAGTTCGGGAGGGGTCAGCCAGCTGCCCTTCGCTTGACAGACTCGAAAGTGAGCAGATGGGCGAGTCGGGTCGAGTCGCAATCTGGACCGGTCGTCGCAAAGCTGCCGTTCAAGCGCCCGCCGGGGCCATAACTTAGAGCGCCGAGTGACCGCCCGCTTGTGGCCGGTCGCGTGAATTCGCAGCCGCGCCCGGAACCTGACCATCGATCCGGCGGGCTTGTCCGTGAAGGTCAGGTTGCGGCGACCCCATCGTAGAGCCGGACTCGGCCAGGAGCTGTCGCTGGCGCGAGGCGGCTTTCCGGTCAGGCAGCACGTACAGACCGACGTTGGGCGAACGCGCTTTGTCGCGGCCAGGCAAGTGCACGGTCGTTGCAGCGGCGCCGCCGCAGTCCCGGAGGTCAGGATCGCTGCTGGCGATGTCGTCCCAAAGTGTCTGAAACGATAGCCAAGCGAAGCGCGGCGAGCCCAGCGTTGACGCCAACCATGCCGCGTCCTCGGCCGGATACTGCGTCGGCGTGCCCGCGGCCTCGGCGCGCAATTGGTCGTCACAGCAGCTGTTCATCAGCACGAACCGCCTCGTCCACCGTCGCGCCGGTGGTGAAGATGCCGTGGCCAGCGTGGATCGCGACGCGCTTATCTCCAAACGCCTCGGCGAAGAGCTTGGCGGCCGCGTTCCGATCACCGAGAACGGAAACCTGCGCAAGGTCGTGGCAGGAGCCTCGGTGGCAGACAACCTCGCGCGAATCTTCGTTGAAAGCCTCGACCGCGTGCGAAGTTGAAAGAGCGCAGCGTCGCGCGTCTTTTTCGTTGGTCCGATGCGCCAATCTCCGGACTGAGCCACGGAGCGGCTTGCGCGCGAATGCCCGGGCCTTGCCCAGCCGCGGTTCGGATGCCGCTGGCGCAGCCTGGTGACAGCCGCGCCAGCGCCGCCCGGCGTCAGCCGCGGCTCGCGGCCTCCGGGGCGGCCGACGCTTCGTCGAGGCGGCGGCGCAGGTACATGAGCGCCAGCCCCACGCACGAGGCGAACACCAGCATCAGCCAGCCGACGTCGACCGCATCGTGGTGCGAGAACCAGCCCACCGCGTAGCCGCCGAAGGCGCCCATCAGCTGCTGCGTCACGCCGGCCACCGCCGCCGCGGCGCCGGCCAGCGCCGGCAGGTGCCCCACCGTGCCGGCCATCGCCGGCGGCACCAGCAGGCCGTGGCCGAGGCCGAGCAGCGTCAGGGGCAGCGCGAAGGCCAGCGCCGTTTGCCAGCCGGCCAGCGCCAGCGCCAGCATCAGCGAGATGCCGCTCACCGAAAGCAGCTGGCCCAGCGACATCATGCGGCGCTCGCCGGCCCGGTGCACGAGGTGCGAGGCCAAGTAGTTGCCGCAGATGTAGGACAGCGGCACGCACATCACGTAGAAGCCGATGCCCTCGGGGCCGACGCCATAGCTGCCGAGCACCAGCGGGGCACCGCCGAGGAAGGCATAGAAGGTCGCCACGGTCAGCCCGAGGATGGCCGCGTAGCCGAGGAACACCGGCTCGCGCGCCAGCCGCGCGTAGGCCGACAGCGCCGAGCGCAGCCAGTGCGGCTGCGGGCCCGACGCCTCGCGGCGTTGCGCGGCCGGCAGGCCGCGCCACGCGGCGAGGAACAGCCCCGCCGCCAGCACCGCGATGAGCACGAAATTGGCCTGCCATCCGAAGCGCACATGGATCTGCCCGCCGATGATGGTGGCTGCCGGCGGGCACAGGCCCATCGTCATGCCGAGGTAGGCCATCACGCGCGTGCGCTGCGGCCCCTGGAACAGGTCCTGCACCATCGCACGGCCGACCACCATGCCGGCGGCGCAGCCCGCGCCCTGGAGCAATCGCGCGCCGATCAGCGCGGCGATGTCGCCGGCCAGCGCCGCCAGCACCGAGCCCGCGAAGGCCAGCACCAGCCCGCCGAGGATGACCGGCTTGCGCCCGAGCCGGTCCGACATCGGGCCGTAGGCGAGCTGCAGCGCGCCATAGGTGACGAGGAAGCCGCTGAGCGTGAGCTGCACGCTGGCCTGGTCGGCGCCGAGGATCGCGCCCCACTCCTGCATCGACGGCACGCTGATCGTCATCGCCAGGAAGCCGAAGGCGATCTGGGCGAGCAGATTGGCGACGAGCAGGCGCTGGAACGGCATGCAGTCGGTCGTCGGCGTGCGTTGCGTTTGTGTGTCGCGGTCGTGCGTGGCGGTCAGTGAACTGCGGTGGCGGCCGGGGTCGCGCATGGGTGTTCCGCTACGCCCCGTCGCTTTGCGCGGCAACTGGCCCTGCGCGCTTCGCGACTCGCGATTGTGGTCGCAGCGCGTCGTGAGCCGTGCGCAGGACGCCGCCGAGGCTCGCCGGTCATGCGAGCGCCAGCAGTTCGTCCTCGGCCACCACGCGGGGTCGTGGTGTTCGATCAGCGCCAGCGCCTGTGCGGCCGACTGCTCTGCGGCCACCAAACAAGGGCACCCAATGTCGCCGATGGGTCGAGTCGAGCCCGTCGCGCCGGCCGGGACCGGTCGTTGACCGTGCGGGACCGCCCACCGGGTGTGCGAACGGCTGCTGTCCATCGCTTTCCTGCCGCTCATGGTGCCATCGGCCGCCGTACCGAAGGTCGGCTTGGTGACGATCTCCGTGCGTACGTGCGCCGACGGCGACCGGCTCCTTACGCTGCGCAGCAGACAGCCCATAGCCCGGCATCGTCCCCGCCTCACCCCCCACTCCCATACGCCCGCGTGATGACCTCCAGGTAGTGCCCGTCCGGGTCGTTCCAGTACACGCCGCGTCCGCCGTCATGGTGGTTGATGCGGCCCGGTTGCTGGTGCGCCGGGTCGGCCCAGTACGGCAGGCCGCGCGCCTGGATGCGTTCGAAGATGCGGTCGAACTCTTCCTCGCTCACGAGGAAGGCGTAGTGCTCGATGGTGAGGTGCTGGTCGGCCTGGATGTAGGCCAGCGTCACGCGGTTGTCGAGCTCGACGTCCCAGAACGGGCCGAAACGCACCGGCGCCTGGCGGCCCAGCATCTCGCTGAGGAACGTCGCCGAAGCGAGCGGGTCGCGGGCGTGCACGATGGTGTGGTTCAGTTCGATCGGCATCGCGTGGCTCCGTGTCGTCGAGGGTCCGTCGCATCCCGGGCCCAGAATACCCTCGCGCCATCGGAACAGGAGCCGGGCCCTGCGCCTGGCCATGGGAGAGGCGCTCGGCGCGATGGGCGTCAACGCCTGGCCTGGCCTTCCTCGGCAGCCGGTGCCGCCTGGCGGTGCTCGGCGGCGGCGATCACACTGTCCGCATGAACCTGTCGGCCCGCGTCGTAGCGGCCCGCTGCCCACCCGATGGCCGACCCACGTCGGCCTGCCCGGAGACCCTCATGACCACCACCCTCCCCAAGGAAGCCCTGCAGCTGCGCTCGCTCATCACGCCCGAAGGCGTCGTCCGCATCACGCTCGAGCCGGTTCCGGTGCCGCAGCCCGCGGCCGACGAGGTGCTCATCCGCGTCGAGGCGACACCGGTCAACCCGAGCGACATCGGCAACCTCTTCGGCCCGGCCGACCTCGGCACCGTGCGCAGCGCCGAGGTGGGCGGGCGCACCGTGCTGGAGGCGCAGGTGCCGCCGGCGGCGATGCCCGGCGTGGCCGGCCGCGTCGGCCAGGCGATGCCGGTGGGCAACGAGGGCGCGGGCACCGTCGTGGCCGCCGGCGGCTCGCCCGCGGCGCAGGCGCTGCTCGGGCGCACGGTGGCCGTGCTGGCCGGCGGCATGTACGCGCAGTACCGCGCCGCGAAGGCCGCCGATGGCCTGCTGCTGCCCGATGGCACGCCGGCGGCGGCCGGTGCCTCGTGTTTCGTCAACCCGCTCACGGCGCTGGGCATGGTGCAGACGATGCAGCGCGAGGGGCACCGTGCGCTCACCCACACCGCGGCCGCTTCCAACCTCGGGCAGATGCTCAACCGCTTGTGCCTGGCCGACGGCATCGGCCTCGTCAACGTGGTGCGCAAGCCCGGGCAGGCGGCGCTGCTGCGTGCACAGGGCGCGCAACACGTGTGCGACAGCAGCGCGGCCGACTTCGCGCAAGCGCTGGCCGATGCCTGCGCCGCCACCGGCGCCACCATCGCCTTCGACGCCGTGGGCGGCGGCACGCTCGCCTCGCAGCTGCTCACGGGCATGGAGGCCGCGCTGCTGCGCAGCGCCACCGAGTACAGCCGCTACGGCACCTCGACGCTGAAGCAGGTGTACCTGTACGGCACGCTCGACCCCGGGCCCACCGAAGTCCGGCGCAACTTCGGCTTCCACTGGAGCCTGGGCGGCTGGCTGCTCTTCGGCTTCCTGCAGCGCATCGGGCCGGCGGCCGTGTCGGCGCTGAAGGCGCGCGTGGCGGCCGAGCTCACGACCACCTTCGCCAGCCGCTACAGCGGCACGATCTCGCTCGCGCAGATGCTCGACCCGGCGGTGGTCAAGCGCTTCGCCGCGCGCGCCACGGGCGAGAAGCTGCTGGTCGAGCCGCAGCGCTGAGCGGGATTCGCGCAGCGGCCCGGACGGACGTCGACGCGCCGCCAGCTAGCGCGGCCGCCCCGGGCGAGTGCGGTCGGCGAGCGTGGCCTGCTGCTGCTTCATCCAGGCGATGACCCGCTCGGTGCTGCCGCCGAAGACGCGCGCCTTCAGCGCCTCGTAGACGATCGAGCAGGCCATCGCGGCCGCCGGGTCGAAGTCTTCGGTGGTCGCGAGCCGGTCGCAGTGCAGGTAGGCCGCCTTCAGCTGCTCGGGCGTCGCGTCATCCAGCGGCCTGGCCGGCGGCGCCGCCGGCCCCGGGGCGGGCCGCGCTGCCGCCGTGGCGGCCGCGCCCGTGTCGAGTGCCGCATGCTCGGCCGCCTTGTTCGCACGCCACCAGGCGAGGAACGCGGGGAAGTCGTCGCCGAAGCGCCGCTGGCGCAACGCCTCGGTGACGCGGCTGCAGCGCGCCGCGGTCTCGAGGTCCAGCAGCGCCCGGGTGGCCGCATGGTCGCAGCGCCAGAACTGCCGTTGCAGCTCGGCGGTGTCGCGCGCGCCGGGCCGCGGGTCGGGCTGGGCTGGTGCCGTGAAGGCGACGAGGCATGCGCTCGCGAGGAACGCGGCCCGCTTGACAGGGTGGCGAGATGTCATCGAATCTCCTTCGTTAGCAGCAGGTTCGCCGTGCAACGCGGGCGCAGGCGGCGTGCCTGGTCACGCGTCGCCGCGCGCGGCATGGAGCGCCGGGAGAACGTGTTCGAGCATGCCGACCTCTTCCACGTTGTGGGTCAGCCAGGCCGTCGCCATGGCGTCCGGGAAGACGCGCGGCAGCAGCACGGAGTTGATCAGGCCCGTCAGCCGGCCCGACGAAGCCCCTGCCAGCAGCCGCGAGCGATAGCTCGTGCCGCCGGGCACGCTCGCGAAGCGGTGCTCGAGGCGGAACAGCTCACGGCCGAACTCCCGGCGCACGAGGGTGAGCCCTTCGTCGTCCAGCTTCTCGAAGAGCACGATCGAGTCGACGTGGTAGTCCGCATGGGCGGCGAACGCCTCCACGATGCGCACCATCGCGCCCTGGCCGGCGCCCCCGCCCGGCGAGAGCGTGGCCACCTCGAAGTGGATGTGGTCGCGCGGATGCCACAGCAGGTAGCGCGGGTAGACCGTGCCTCGGTACCGCATGGTCTTGCCGAGGTTCTCGAACCACCAGCGGACCATGGCTGGCGTGACGCCACGGATCACGTCGTGCTCGATCGTGAGAAGCCGTTGACCCGACGGCAGCTGCGACGCGGAAGTCGCAGCCGAGGTGACCGGCTTCATCGGGCCCACATGCGGGCGCTCGGGGAGCAGGGGCAGCCGCCCGAATGCGCCGGCGCGGGACCGCACGGGCTGCGCCGACCCTGCCGCCGCCAGCGCGGCGATGCACTGGCGGCGTGTGAACGGCACTGCGCTTGTTGCGGTGCCGCCTGGCGCGCATGTGCGCGAGGGGTGCCCGGCCCGCTGGTCACGGTGGTGCGGCGTCATCGAAGCTCCTTCGCCGACGGCGAGGTCGCCGGTCGAGGACAAAAGCGTAGGCGGCCGGTCGACGCGCTGCCACCCACGTCCGTCGGACGCCGGCTCCGACCGAAGTCGGATACGCCACGGCGGCGCCGCGGCCTACAGTCGGGCCTGCGCAGGGAGAGCCGCGCATGCGTGTCCTGATGCTCGACGACCACGTGATGTTCCTGCAGGGCCTGAAGAACCTGCTCGCCGTGCTCGCGCCCGAGCTGCAGGTGGACACGAGCCCCCGCCTGGCCGAGGCGCTGCAACTGGCGCAGCTGACGGCCTACGACCTGGTGCTGCTCGACTGGCACCTGGCCGAGCACGAGGGCGCGCAGTCGCTGGAGAAGCTGCGCGAGGCCGGCTGCACGGCGCGCGTCGTCGTGCTCTCGGGCGAGACCGGCAGCGCGCTCATCCGGCGCAGCGTCGAGCTCGGCGCGGCCGGCTTCATCCCCAAGACCTACAGCTCGGAGATGATGATCGCGGCGCTGCGCCAGGTGCTGGCGGGCCGCATCTACCTGCCCGCGCAGGGCCTCGCCGATGCCGGGGCCGGTGCTCGCGGCGCCGCGCGGCCCGCGTCGATCGAAGCCGACCCGCGCTTCGCCGGCCTCACGCCGCGCCAGATCGAGGTCTACCTCGACGCCGCACGTGGCCTGCCCAACAAGCTGATCGCCCGCCGGCTGGGCATCGCCGAATCGACCGTGAAGACCCACCTCACCGCGGTCTTCGCCGCCCTGGGGGTGCGCAATCGCACCGAGGCGGCCTACCAGGCTTCGCGCGAGGGGCTGCGCATTGCCTGACGCGGCCGCATCCGCCCCCGATCACGAGCGCGAAGCGCGCATCGCACGCCGCACCGACGCGCGCTGCCTGGCGCACATGCTGCAGTGGGCCCGGCGCACGGGGCTGCTGCTGCCGAGCGGCGTGCTGCTGGCCTGGGTGGCGTGGCAGCTCGACGCCGGAGGGTGGGCGGTCGCCTGGTTCGCCGCATGGGTCGGCGCGCAGGCCTGGATCCACCGGAGCGCAGGCCGCCTGCGAGCCCGGCCGGGGCCGGATGCACGCGCAGGCATCGTGCAGCTGACGCGCGCCTACTGGGCCAGCGGGGTGCTGCATGCCCTGTTGCTGCCGCTGTTCTTCGTCGACACCGACGGGCTCACGGCCAAGATGCTGATCACGCTGCTGCTGGGCGGCGTGGTCGGCTTCGTGCTGGTCGCGACCTCGGGCAGCGTCGGGGCCTACATCGGCGGCGCGGTGCCGCCGACGGCGATGGTGGCCGTGGCCTGGTCGTGGCACGGGGGTGTGCTGGGCTGGGGCCTGGCGCTGATGTACGCGGGTTTTGCCGTGTTCGGCGCCGTCGGGGTGCGCCAGCAACGGCGGTCCTGGGAAGAACTGGTCCGCCTGCTCGACGACAACGAGAAGCTGGCCGCGTCGCTGGCGGCCGAGCGTGACCGCGCCGAAGCCGCCAGCCAGGCCAAGACGAGGTTCTTCGCCGCCGCCAGCCATGACCTGCGCCAGCCGCTGCACGCCTTGTCGATCAACGCAACGACGCTCGAGCTCGTCGCCGGCCGCAGCGACGACGCGCTGCTGAAGGAGCTGAGCCAGGGCATCGGCGGCGCGCTGCGCCAGAGCCGGGCCCTGCTGGACGGCCTGCTCGACATCTCGCGCCTCGATGCGGGAGCGGTGAAGACACGGCTGGCCGCCTGCGACGTCGGTACCCGGCTGCGTGCCGTGCGCGACGAGTTCGCGGCGCTCGCCGCGCAGCGTGGCCTGTTCCTGGAGGTCGAAGTGGCCCACCCCGCGCCGTGGGTGATGACCGACGCCGACCAGCTGATGCGCATCCTCGCCAACCTGGTCGACAACGCCCTCAAGTTCACGCGCGAGGGCGGGGTCACGCTGGCGGCGCACGAAGAGGCACCGGGGCGCGTGCTCGTCAGCGTCTCGGACACCGGGCCCGGCATCGCGGCCGCCGAACGCGAGCGGGTGTTCGAGGAGTTCTACCAGGTCGGCAACCCGTCGCGCGACCGCGCGCAGGGGCTCGGCCTGGGTCTGGCCATCGTGCGGCGCACTGCGGCGCTGATCGGCGTCGAGCTGCGGCTGGCCGCCGGTCCGACCGGCGGCGCGAGCTTCGAGCTTCGGATGCCGGCCGCGGCACCATCCGCACCGGCCCACCCGGACGGATCGGCCGGCGAGGCCGCCGAGGACGGAGGCCCGCTCTGCGTGCTCGTCGTCGACGACGAAGCGGCCGTGCTGGACTCGCTTTGCACCTACCTGCGCCAGCTGGGCTGGACGGCTCGCGGCGTGGCGAGCGGCAGCGAGGCCGCGCAAGCGCTGGCCGACGGGCTGCCCGTCGACGCGCTGGTGGTCGACTTCCGGCTGCGCGACGAAACCGGGGTCGACGTCATCGACCGCCTGCGCCGCTCGCGCCCCGGGCTGGCGGCCCTCATCGTCACCGGCGACACGGCGCCGCACCGCCTGGGCGAACTGGAAGGCCGGGGCATCGGCGTGCTGCACAAGCCGCTCGATGGCGCCGGGCTGGCAAGCGCCATCGTCGGGGCCGTCCGCCGCCCTGTGGCGCTCCCGACACCTGGCCACCGCGGGCCCTGAACACACGGCAGGCGGACCCGACGCAGCGTGCCGGGAGCGGCCTGCGCGCGAAGCCGCAGTGGCGGGCCCGCCGGCCGCTACGATCGCCGCCGCCTTGACGCCCTTCCCCACCCTCGACGAGACGACGCGGCACGCGCGCCTCGCGCCGCCGCGACCGGGCGCCGCGGTCGTCATCGACACCGACGCGGCCAACGAGATCGACGACCAGTTCGCGCTCGCGTGGGCGCTGCTGGCGCCCGACCGGCTGCGGCTGCTCGCCACCTGTGCTGCGCCGTTCTCGTTCGCGCACCGGCGTGCCGAAGTGCTGCGCGCGCGCGTGGCGCGCGACGACCCGGCGAACGCCGGCGCCGAGGACCACGAGCTGCTGGCGCTGCACGCCGGGCGCCTGGCCTTCTGGGAAGCGCGCGGCTGGGACCCGGCGACGCTCGAGCTGCCTTCGTTCTGCACGCCGGCCGAAGGCATGCGGCGCAGCCTGGCCGAGATCGAGCGCGTGCACGCGCTGCTCGGCCAGCCGGGCGCGGCGGCGGACGGACGCGCCTTTGCCGGCTCGACACGTTATCTCACGGCGCTCGCGGCGCGCGATGCGCCGGACACATCCATCGCGACCGAGGCGAGCCCGGCGACGACGCGGCTCATCGAGCTCGCCGAGGCCGTGGCCGGCAACGACGAGCCGCTGTACGTGCTCGCGCTCGGCTGCCTCACCAACATCGCCAACGCGCTGCTGCTCGAGCCGGAGCTCGTGCGCCGACTCGTCGTCGTCTGGACGGCGGGTTACCCGTCGCACGCGCCGCACGTCAACCGCGCCTTCAACCTCGAGCAGGACGTGGCCGCCACGCGGCTGGTGCTCGACAGCGGCGTGCCGCTCGTCTACATCCCCGGCTACCACGTCGGCGCGCAGCTGCGGCTCTCGCTGCCCGAGATGGAGGCCTTCGTGCGCGGGCGCGGCGCCATCGGTGCCTACCTGCACGAGCTGTACACGCACAACCCGCTGTGGCCGCTGGCGGGCATCGACGGGCTGCACGCGCAGGCGGCCTACAGCTGGGTCATCTGGGACCTCGTGTGCATCGCCTGGATGCTGGAGCCCGGCTGGCTGCCGGGCACGCTCGTGCGCACGCCGCACCTCGGCGACGACCTGCGCTGGCGGCCCGGCGGGCCGGGCCGGCACGTGATGCGCGAGGTGCACGCGGTGCACCGCGACGCGATCTTCGGCGACCTGTTCGAGCGCCTCGCCGCGCTGCCGCCGCTCGCGCCGGGCTGAGGAAGCGCGTCAGGCGTCCGCCGCGCCGAAGCGCCGGCGCAGCGCCTCGCACTCCTCGACGACGCGCGCCACGCCCCGCGGCGACAGGTAGTCGTCGACACGCGAGCGCACGTGCGCGACGAGCGCCGCGTCGCTGCCTTCGGCCGACCAGTCCTCGCCGTCGCCGCCGGCACGGCGTGGCGCCGCCGACAGCACGCGCCACTTCGCGCACCAGGTCACCGCCCACAGCCACATCGCCTCGCGCAGCGGCACGAGCCACGGGCGCCAGTCGGTCGCGGCGCCCGATGCACGCATGCCCTGCAACCATCGCTCGCACGCCCGCGCCACCTCGTCCACGCTCAGCTCGGCGCGGCTTTGCACGTCCCAGGTGGTGGAGGTGTAGAGCGTGGCGTGTGCCAGGTCGAGCGGCGGGTGGCTGTAGCGCGCCTTCTCGAGGTCGACGATGACGGCGCGACCGTCGGCGCGCACGAGGAAGTTGCCCGGATGCGCGTCGAAGGTGATGAGGCGTTTGGGTGGCCGTGCCGGCAGCGCGACGAGGGCCCGCCAGCGTGCGCGCACGCGCTCGATCCCGGCCAGCGACGCGGCAGGGATCCCGGCGCTCGGCAGGTGCGCGCCTTGCGCGTCGATCTCGCGCGCCAGGGCTGCCAGGGCATCCGCTTCGTCGAGCAGCGGCGCACGCTGCGCGACCTCGGGAAGCGGCAGCCGGTGGATTGCCACGAGCGCTTCGACGATGGCCGGCAGCGCCTGCGGCAGCGCGGCCGGCGCGCCGTCGATCTCCTCGACGAGGAGCGCGCCGCGCGCCAGCGGCGTGCCGGGCACGGGGTCGATGCAGCCGGCGAGCCGGGGTGCGTGGCCGCTCGCCGCGGCGCGCTCGAAACACGCCGCCTGGTAGGCGAGGTTGGCTTCGGCCGGCAGGCCCATCTGGCTTTGTTTCGGCACGCGGGCCAGCAGGCCGCGGCCGACCAGCCGCACGTGGTCGTGCGCGAGGCCCTTGTCGGGCAGGCGCTCGAGCCGCAGCCCTTCACTCGCGCGCGGCGCACTCGCTCCGGCGCGCCACCGTGCCTGCGGCAGCGCGGCGCGCAGCGCGTCGAGCAGCGCATCGCCCGGCCCCGCCGCCGCGCCGCGCCCGGCCGTCATCCGCGTTCGCGTCCCAGCTGCACGAGCTGCCCGCCGCAGGCGGCCAGCGCCGCGTCGGCATCGGCGCCGTCGTGTGTCACCAGCACCATCGGCAACGCGCGTTCGCGCGCGTGCTCGAAGACGAAGCGGCGGAAGGCGTCGCGCAGGCCGGTGTCGAGCTTGCCGAACGGCTCGTCGAGCAGCAGCGCGCGCGGCTCGGCCAGCAGCGTGCGCAGCAGCGCCACGCGCGCACGCTGGCCGCCGGAGAGCGTGGCCGGGTCGCGCGCCGCGAAGCCCTCCAGCTCGGCCTCGGCCAGCGCGGCGGCGATGCGACGCGCACGCTCGGCGCGCGGGCGCACCTCGGGCGGCATGGCGAACGCCAGGTTGCCGCCCACGGTGAGGTGCGGGAACAGCAGATCGTCCTGGAACAGCAGCCCGAGCCGCCGGCGCTCGGGCGGCAGCATCGTCAGGTCCTCGTCGCCGGCCAGCAGGCCGCCGCGCGCCGTGAAGGCGGCGTCGAGCGTGCCCGCCATCCACGCCAGCAGGCTCGACTTGCCGCTGCCGCTGGCGCCCATCACGACGAGGCAGGTGCCGGGCTCGACCTGCGCATCGAGGCCGTCGATGAGCACGTGCCCGTCCACCGCCAGGTGCACCTGCACCAGGCGCAGCGGCGCAGGCGGTGCCGGGGCGTGCGCCGCGTCCGGCCGGGGTGTCGCCGCGGCCAGGGCCACCGTCAGGCCCTCGGCCCGCCGCGTGGCCG
Organism: Rubrivivax sp.; assembly: GCA_026125665.1. Taxonomy (GTDB): domain Bacteria; phylum Pseudomonadota; class Gammaproteobacteria; order Burkholderiales; family Burkholderiaceae_C; genus Rubrivivax. The sequence goes on along the minus strand of JAHCKS010000049.1, from coordinate 3,286 downwards.
CACCAGGCGCGGCGCGGCCAGCGCCAGCGCGTAAGCCAGCATCGGCAGCAGCGCCTGCAGCAGCGCCCACACGCCGATGACGCGCCGGTCGGCGCCAGCCGAGAGCGTGACGGCCTCGGTGGTGAGCGTGGCGATGCGCCCGCTGCCGGCAAACAGCGTCGGCAGGTACAGCCCGACGCTCACCGCGAAGGCCACTGCCGCCGCCACGGCCACCGGCGGCAGCAGGATCGGCAGCTTGATGCGCCAGAACGTGCGCCAGCGCGAAGCCCCGAGCGCCAGCGCGCTGCGCGTGTAGCGCTCGTCGTAGGCGCGCCAGGGGTCGGCCAGCGAGAGGAAGAGGTACGGCAGCACGAAGACCAGGTGCGCCCAGACGACGGCGCCCCAGGTCGCGTCGAGCCCGGTGCGCACGAGCAGCACCTGCGCGCCGAAGAGAAAGGCCACCTGCGGCACGACGAGCGGCACGTAGAGCAGCCAGTGGTGCGAACGCGCCTGCTCGGCGCGCATGCGCCGCGCCGCCTCGTTCTCCAGGCAGGCGACGGCCAGCACGAGGGCGATCAGCGTCGCCGCGGCGCCGATCGTCAGCGTCGCGACGAGCGGCCCTTCGAGCGAGGGCAGCTGCCGCTGCCAGGCCGCGAGGCTCCACGCCGCGGGCCACGCGTGCGGGTAGCGCCACTGCGCGGCGATGGACCACAGCGCCATGCCGGCCAGCGCCAGCGCCGCCAGCGCCATCAGCGGGGCGACGAGCTGGCCGGCGGCGGCGAACATCGTCGTCGCCACGCCGCGCCGGCCGCCGCGCGCCAGCCACGCACGGCCGACGCGCGCCACGACACGCTCGCCGCCGTGCCACAGCGCGACGCTCGCCAGCACCAGCGCCAGCAGCAGCAGCGCCGCGGCCGCGGCCGGGAAGTACAGGCTCACGTCGGGGTCGAAGAACCAGCGCACGGCCAGCACCGCGAGCGTGGGCGGATGCCCGGGCCCGAGCACCAGCGCCACGTCCACCACGGTGAGCGAAAACGCCAGCACGGCGTAGATCGGCAGCCGCAGCTGCGCGTACAGCTGCGGCAGCACGACCTTCAGCGCCGCGGTGCCGGGCGCGTAGCCGAGCGAGCGCGCGGCACCGATCTGCGCCGCGGCGTTCACCTGGTTCAGCGCGGCGAGCGCCATCAGCATCAGGTACGGCACCTCCTTCAGCAGCAGGCAGGCCACCAGCGGCCAGCCACTCGGATGCCCGACCGTGCTCACGTCCGGCGGCAGCTCGAAGCCGGTGAGGCCGGGCGACACCCAGCGCACGAGCCAGCCCGAAGGGGCGATGAGGAAGGCGAAGCCGATCGCCAGCGCCGAGTGCGGCGTGGCCAGCAGCGGCGCCAGCGCGCGCCCGAGCCGCCGCGCCCACGGCCGGTGGTGCACCAGCGTCACCCAGCCGAGCGCCACCGCCACCGACAGCAGCGTCGCCACCCAGCCGGTGAAGAGCGTGGTCGCGAGGCTCGTCGCGAAGCCCGGCTGCGCGAACAGGCGCTGCCACGGCGCGAGGCTCGCCTCGTGGCCGCCGATCGACGGCAGCCAGCCGAAGGCCGGCAGCGCCGTGCCGGCCAGCCCCGCGACGATCGGCAGGCCGAAGGCGGCGAGCGTGAGTGCCGGCGCGGCACGCAGCAGCGCGCTGCCGATGCGGCGCGGCGCGGCACGCGCGCCACCGCCGGCCCGCGCCGCGGCCAGGGCGTGCGGCCCGGGCGACGCGGACGGCGACGCCAGGCCGCCTACCGGCTGGTTCGCCGCTGCCATTCCGCGGTGATGCGCGTCATCCACGAGGCGTGCGGCTCGAGCTGCGGCCGGCCGAGCTCGGCGGCGGTGGGCAGCGCCGGGCTGTCGGTGAGCGCCTCGAAGAGCGCGCGCTGCGCCGGCGAGAGCTTGCCCGCGTCGAGCACGTTCAGCGCGCCGACGTGTGCGATGTCCTGCATGCGCGCCTGCACCGCGGGCTCGAGCAGGAAGTCGGCGAGCACCATCGCGCCTTCGCGGGCGCGCGCGTTGTAGGGGATGGCGACGAAGCTCGTGTTGCCGATCGTGCCCCTGGCGAAGGTGAAGGTGCGCACGCTCGCCGGCAGCAGCCCGGCGCGCGACGACACCGCTGCCTCGGCCGGGTTGAAGGAGATCGTGATGTCGATCTCGCCGTCGTTGAGCAGCTGCCGCTGCACCGAGCCGTTCTCCGGGAACTGCCGGCCGCCGCGCCAAAGGTGCGGCCGCAGCTTGTCGTACCAGGCCCACAGCGGCGCCGTCACTTGCGCGAAGTTCTCGTCGGTGGCCGGCCGCTGCAGCACCGAGGCATCGTCGACGAGATCGAGCAGTGCCTGCTTCAGGAAGGTCGAGCCGAGGAAGTTGGAGACGTTGGGGTGCGTCAGCCGCCCGGGGTGCCGCTCGGCCCACGCCAGCAGCGCCGGCGCGCTGCGCGGCGGCGCGCCCTTCAGCCGCGCGCCGTCGTAGACGAAGACAATCTGCGCCATGCGCCACGGCACCGCGTAGCCGTCCACCGGGGTCGTGAAGTCGATGACGTTGCTGCGCTTCGTGGTGGTGTCGACGTAGCGGAAGTTCGGCAGCGCCTGCGTCACCGGGCCGAAGAGCAGCCCCTGCTGCTTCATCGCCAGGAAGTTCGGGCCGTTGATCCAGACGAGGTCGACGCTGCCGCCCTCGTGGCGCCCGGCGGTCTTCTCGGCCACCACGCGCGCCACGGCCTCGGCCGTGTCCTTCAGCCGCACGTGCACGACCTCGACGCCGTGGCGCTTCTTCACCTCGGCGCCCGCCCAGGCGATGAAGTCGTTCATCTTCTCGTCGCCGGCCCAGGCGTTGAAGTAGACGGTCTGGCCGCGGGCGCGGGCGAGCACGTCGCTCCACGCGGGCGTCGCCTGCGCCGCGGCGGGCCTGGTGATCGACGCGGCGGCGATCAGCAGGGCGCCTGCGCTGGCAGCGGTCCAGCGCAGGCAGGTTCGGCGAAGCAGCATCGGGGATCCTCTGGTGATGGCGGCGGGCTTGCGGCCACTGTACGGGAGCGGACGAAAGGCAGGCTTGCGCCCGGGCTTGATGCGTCCGTGCGGGTGGGTCGGTGTCGCGCCACCTTGCCTTACGGAACCCCGGCGCACAACGGTCGGCGCGCGCCGAGACGCAGGGCCTGGGAACTCGGGCTCGCGGAGTGCAACTCCGGTGCCACGGCGGTGGCCGGGCAGGCCAGGCGAGCACCGGTATCGTGCGGAGCGCAGCCTGGCCTGCCCGGCCGTCGCCGCGCGCAGCGCATGCGGAG
>JAHCKS010000048.1 GCA_026125665.1 Rubrivivax sp. | reverse complement strand
GTCCAGGCCCACGGTGGAAAGCGACAACCCCAGCACCGCCGCCAGCGCGGCCTTCATCGGCGCGTCGCCCATCAGCCCGGTGATGCAGGCGAAGGCGAAGCACATCAGCGCGAAGTACTCGGCCGGCCCGAAGGCGAGCGCCCAGCGCGCCAGCAGCGGCGCGAAGAGCACGATGCCGACCGTGGCCACCACCGAGCCGACGAACGAGCTCCACGCGGAGATCGACAGCGCCACGCCGCCCAGCCCCTGGCGGGCCATCGGGTAGCCGTCGAGCGCGGTCATGATCGCGCCGGCGTCGCCCGGCACGTTCAGCAGGATCGACGAGATTCGCCCGCCGAACTCGCAGCCGATGTAGACCGCGGCCAGCAGGATCAGTGCCGTCTCGGGCGGAAGCTTGAGCGCGAAGGCGAGCGGCATCAGGATGGCCACGCCGTTGATCGGCCCCAGCCCCGGCAGCATGCCGACGATGGTGCCGATGAGCGCGCCGAGCGCCGCGACGGCGAGGTTGGTGGCCGACAGCGCGACGCCGAAGCCGGCGAGCAGGTGTTGCAGGGTCTCGGCCATGTCAGCACCACCCGGCCGTTGCGAAGGCGCTCACCGCCCCCTCGGGGGGCAGTGAACGACGTGAGCGTGGGGCATTCATGTGTCAGCGCCCCCCGAGCACGAACGACAGCAGCCCCGTGGGCAGCACCACGTCCAGCAGCTTGTCGAACATCAGGTACAGCAGCAGGCCCAGTCCCACGCCCCCGGCCAGCGACTGCTTCCAGCCGCCGCCGAAGGCGATGCCCACCGGCAGCGCCATCAGGGCGGTGGCCGCGGTGAAGCCGAGCCACTGGAACAAGAGCGCGTAGGCGAACACCGCGGCGAGCGCCATGCCCAGCGTCCTCACCTGCGCCAGCCTCAGGCCGCTGGCGTGCGGGCCCGGGCGCACCACCAGCCACGCACCGCCGAGGCACAGCAGCCCGGCCAGCAGCAGCGGGAAGGCGCTCGGCCCGACGGGCTCGTAGCTGATGGGCGCGGCATAGCCCCTGCCGTGCCAGGCCATGGCGGCGCCCAGCGCCACGCAGGCCGCACCGAGCATGCGGTCACTCATGGGAGATCTCCGGTGACGGCCGCGGGCACCGTGCGGCCCGCGGCGGCGACAGCGTCGGCTACTTCGCGACGTTCAGGCCGAACTCGGCGGCCAGCTTGCGGTAGTGGGCGACGCGCTGCTTGACGTAGGCGTCGAGCTCGCCGCCGGTCTTGTCGAACGGGAACAGCCCGCGCTCGGCGCGCACCTTCTTGAAGGCGTCGGTCGCCATCAGCTTGCCGAAGGTGTCGGCCCAGACCTTGTAGTCGGCGTCGCTGACCTTCGGGCCGAGGTAGTAGCCGCGGATGATCGGCCACTCGATGTCCAGGCCCTGCTCGCGGGCGGTGGGCACCTTCGCGAGCGAACCGTCGAGGCGCTTGTCGGCCATCACCGCGAGCAGGCGGATCTTCGCGCCGGCCTTCAGGTGCTCGGCGGCCTCGGAGGCGTCGCCCGCGTAGACGTGCACGTGCCCGCCCTGCAGCGCGGTGAGCGCCTCGCCGCCGCCTTCGAAGGCGACGAAGCGCATCGAGCGCGGGTTCAGGCCGGCGGCGCGCGCGGTGAGCGCGGCCTTCAGCCAGTCCTGGCTGCCCACCGTGCCGCCGGCCCCGAAGACGACCTTGGCCGGATCGGCCTTCACCGCCGCCACCAGGTCGGCCATCGTCTTGAACGGCGAGCTCTCGGCGACGATGACGGCGCCGTAGTCGGTGCCGACGGCCGCCAGCCAGCGCACGTCGTTCTCGTTGTAGCGGCCGAACTTGCCCTGCGCGAGGTTGAGCAGCGAGCCGCCCGAGAAGGCGACGATGGTGTTCGACTCGGCCGGCCGCTGCGCGACGATGGCGTTGTAGGCCACCGCGCCGATGCCGCCGGGCATGTAGGTGATGCGCATCGGGTCGGCGATGAGCCGGGTCTCCATCAGCGCGCCCTGCGCCAGCTTGCAGGTGAGGTCGAAGCCGCCGCCTGGTTTGGCCGGGGCGATGCACTCGGTCTTGTCCAGCGGGCCGGCGGTGCTGGCCGAGGCGGCGAGCGCAAGGGCCGCAGCGAGCAGCGCCTGGCGGCCGCGGCGCGGGGTCGGGTGGGGCGCGGGGCGGGTGTCCATCGTGTCTCCTTCATCGTTCGCTCCCGCGGGGACGCGGGGCATGGAGGCACGTTATCGAAGGCCGACTTTCAGCCGGCTTTCACCCGATGCGCCAAAGGCTCAGGGTGAACCCGCGGTGCCCGGCGCCGCCGGGGCGCGGGCGGCCGGCCGCATGGCCGGCGCGGCCCCTGCACTCGCCACCTTCACTCGCCGACCCAGCGCAGCGCGGAAGCCTTGAGGTGGGCGCGCATCGCCGCCTGCGCGGCGATGGGGTCGCGCGCCTCGACCGCCTTGAGGATCGCCTCGTGTTCCTGCAGCGCGGCCTTCCAGGTGCGCGTGGTCTCGAAGCGCGAGCTGATCTTGGCCGAGATCGGGCTGTGCCTTTCGTCGAACAGCGTGCCGACGAGGCGCGACAGCACCGGGTTGCCGCTCATCTCGGCCAGCGTGAGGTGGAACTCGCGGTCGAGGTCGACGCGGGCGCGCCGGCGCTCGATGGCCGCCTCCATGTCCTGCAGGATGCGGCGCAGCCGCGCCACCGGCTCGGGCGTCATGCGCGCGCAGGCGAGCGTGACGACCTCGCCCTCGATCACCGAGCGCGCCTCCATCAGCTGGCTCGGGCTGTCGCCCATGGCGGCGGTCTTCTGCGGGGCAGGCCCGGGCCGGGCGGCGGAGACATAGACGCCGGAGCCGCTGCGCACCTCGACGCGGCCTTCGACGTCCAGCGCGATGAGGGCCTCGCGCAGCGAAGGCCGCGAGACGCCGAGCTGCACGGCCAGGTCGCGCTCCGGCGGCAACCGCGCGCCAGCCTCGAAGCCGCCGCGGTCGATGAGCTCGCGGATCTGGTCGGCGATGTGCTGGTAGAGCCGGCGTGACTCGACCGGCTTGAGCTGGATGGCCATGGGCGTCGCGGCGGGATTCGCCAACGCAAACATTATCGAGCGCCGCGGCGCGGGACCCGCACCGGTGCCCCGGCCGTGGGCGGATTGGTAAGACCCCTACTTCCCGAATAGGTAAGGTGGCCTTACCATACATAACGAATTGGCCAATTGATCCGACCAAGACGGGTCCGACCCGCTCGAGCCCTCGGGGAGCCCCGCATGAACATCGGCAGGCACCTGGACGCCACGCCGCCTGCCGCCTGCGCCGCGGCTGCGGGGGGCGGCCACGCGCGAACCGTTCGCGGGCCGAAGGCGCGGCAATGCTGACCGTCGTCTGCGAGGCGCCGGGCAAGCTGCGCGCCGAGGAGCGCGCGGTGCCGGTGCCGGCCGAGGGCGAGGTGCTGCTGCGCGTCAGGCGCGTGGGCGTCTGCGGCACCGACCTGCACATCTTCGCCGGGCGCCAGCCGTACCTGAGCTATCCGCGCGCGATGGGGCACGAGGTCTCGGCCACCGTCGCCGAGGCGCCGGGCGGCGGTCGCCTGGCCGCGGGCGACGCGGTCTACGTCAAGGCCGAGGGCATCACGCTCGACCCGGCGGCGATGGTCGAGTTCCTGGCCATCGGCGCGCGTGCGGTCAGGCGCGCGCAGGTGCAGGCCGGGCAGCGCGTGCTGGTGATCGGCGCGGGGCCCATCGGCACGGGCGCGCTGCCTTTCGCGCGCCTGCGCGGCGCCACGGTCGTTGCGCTCGCATCGCGTGCCGACCGGCTGGCGTTCTGCGCCGAACGGCTGGGCGCCGCGGCCTGCGTGCCGCAGGGCGAACACGACGCCGAAGCGCTCGCGGCGCTCAGCGCCGGCGAGTTCTTCGACGTCGTGTTCGATGCCACCGGCAACGCCGCCGCGATGGAGCGCGGCCTGCGCTTCGTGGTGCACGCCGGCACGTACGTGCTGATCTCGGTGGTGCAGGCCGACATCCGATTCAGCGACCCGGAGTTCCACAAGCGCGAGACCACGCTGCTGGCCAGCCGCAACGCCACCGCCAACGACTTGGCGACGGTGCTGCAGGCGATGCGCGAGGGCCGCGTGCCGCAGGGCCTGGACACGCACCGCATGGCGCTGGCCGAGGTGCCCGCGCGCTTCCCGGGCCTGCTCGACCCCGCTGCGGGCGTCGTCAAGGCCATCGTCGAATGCTGAAGCCGCCGCCCCTCCGGCCGCGCCGGCTTGCGGATTCGCCTTTCCGCTGTTGCGCGGCGGTGCGGTGCTCGAGGCACCGCCGCGAACTCCCGCCTGCCGCGCCCGGCCTCGCCGTCGCCGGTGCGCGGCCGCTTGTCCTTCCGCTCTCGAGCCGCACCCCGTTCAACGTCACAAGGAGACACAGATGAAGGGGACATCGAGGAAAGGCCTGATGTGCTGGGCCGCCGCCGTGGCGACCGTGGCGGGCATGGCCTTCGCCCCCGCGGTACGCGCCACCGGCGACGACGGCGAGCGCGCGCTGCGCATGGCGATCGAGCACGCCGAGCGCGCCACGCCGCCCGGCCGGCGCCCGATCGTCGACACGCACATCCACTTCTGGCAGGTCACCCGCCCGGGCGGCGTGCCGTGGCCCACGCCGGCCGAGGGACCCATCTTTCGCGACATCCTGCCGCAGCACTACACCGCCATGGCGCGCGCCAACGGCGTGGTGGCCGCCGGCATCGTCGAGGCCAGCGGCATCGTCGAGGACAACAAGTGGATCCTCGACCTCGTGCGGCACGACCACTTCTACGCGTTCTTCGTCGGCAATCTCGAGATCGGCGCGCCGACCTTCGCCGGCGACCTCGCGCGCTTCGCACGCGACCCGCGCTTCGTGGGCATCCGCGGCTACCTCACGGGGCCGCCCGAAGGCATCACGCTGAGCCCGGCGCAGCTCGCGAGCCTGCGCGACCTGGCCAGGCGCGGCATGACGCTGGACATCATCAGCCGCGGCACGAAGAACCCGAAGGACCAGGTGCAGGCCCTGTGCACCGCGGTGCCCGACCTGCGCATCATCATCGACCACCTCGGCGGCGCGAAGGGCCCGCCGCCGGTGGACCCGACGTGGGAGCTCGAAGTCCGCCGCCTGGCCGACGTGTGCCCGAACCTGCACATGAAGTTCTCGTCGTTCTACGACATGTACGCGCCTGGCGACGTCGTGTTCCCCTCGCCCACCGACCTGGCCGCCTACAAGGCGCACTTCGACGTGCTGATGACGGCCTTTGGCGCCGAGCGGCTGATCTGGGGCAGCAACTGGCCCGTCATCGAGCTGCACGGCACCTTCGAGGCGCAGATCGCCGTCGCCGAGGAGTACCTGGCGCCGTTCGGCAAGCACGTGCGCGACAAGGTGATGTTCAGGAACGCGCTCGCGTTCTATCGCCGGCACGGGCGCTAGCGTCAGGCCGGGGCCGCCAAGCGCGGGGCGCAGCCGCCGTGGTCTGCGCCGCGGCTCTCAGCCCGCGGCGTGCGCGGCGACACTCAGCCCGCGGTGGCCGCGGCGGCCGGGGGCAGCACGACCCGCGCCACGAGCCCGCTGCTGCCGGGCGCGGCGTCCAGCTCGAGGCGGCCGCGATGCCGCTCGGCGATCGATCGCGCGATCGCCAGGCCCAGCCCCGAGCCGGGCTGGCTCGCGTTGCTCGCGCGGAAGAAGCGCTCGCCGGCCCGCGACAGTTCCGCCGGCGGGATGCCGGGGCCGGAGTCGACCACCTCGAGCACCGCCTGGCCGCCCGCCTTCGACACCCGCACCGTGACGTGGCCGGAGTGCGGCGTGTAGCGGATCGCGTTGTGCAGCAGGTTGGCGACCGCCTCGCGCAGCAGGTCGGGGTGCGCCGAGACGATCACCGGGCCCGGCGGTGCCTCCAGCCCGAGATCGATGTCGCGCTCGCGCGCCTCGCGCCACCACGAGCGCGTCAGCTCCTCGGCGAAGGCCACCAGGTCCAGCGGCTCGCGCGCCAGGTCCATGCTGTCGGCGCGCGCCAGCGTCAGCATCTGGTTGGTCTGCCGGATGGCCTCGTCGAGCTGCTGCTTCACGGCGGCCAGCGCGTCGCGCAGCAGCGCCGGATCCGTCTCGCGCTGCGCGTAGGCCAGCTGCGTGCCCAGCGTCGTCAGCGGCGTGCGCAGCTGATGCGACGCGTCGTCGATGAAGCGACGCCGCGCCTCGACCATCCGGCGGTTGCGGTCGATGTGGTGGTTGATGGCCGCGACGAGCGGTCGCACGTCGGCCGGGATGCCGGCGGTGGCCACCGGCGTCATGTCGTGTGGTGGCCGCGCTTCCACCTCCTGGCTCAGGCGCGCGAGCGGGCGCATCGCCCAGCGCACCGCGCCGATCAGCAGCAGCAACGCGACCGCGATCAGCACGAGGTCGCGCCACAGCGCCTGCCGCAGCAGCTTGCCGGTGAATTGCGCGCGCGAGCCGCGGGTCTCGGCCACCTGGATCACGACGCGCTGCGTGCCCGGCAGGCCGGCCAGCGGACGGTCCAGCGCGCGCGCGTAGCTGCCCATGCGCACCGGCATGTCGAGGTAGGCCGTGTCGTTGAACTGCGGCTGGCCCGTCACCAGGGGCCGGGGCGGCGGGGGCAGCCCGGTGTCGCCGATCTCCACCAGCCCGTCTTCGGTGGCGACGCGGAAGAAGACCGAGCCGCTGGCCGTCAGCTCGAAGAATTCGAGCATGCGGTACGGCAGCTCGACGCCCAGGCCACCGCTGGCGGTGGAGATGTTCGCGTCGATGGACTTGATGGCGCCGAGCAGCGAGCGGTCGTACGCGGCGTCGGCGGCGTCGGCCGCGGTGCGCCATGCCAGCGCCAGCTCGACCCCGAGCACCACCAGCATGCCGCCGGCCAGCACGACCAGCAGCGTGCGCTGCAGGCTGTGGCGGTGCAGCGCCCGGAGCGTCACTCCCCGCACTCGAGCACGTAGCCCAGCCCGCGCAGCGTGCGGATGCCCACCGGGCTCGCCTGCAGGCGCTTGCGCAGCCGGTGCACCAGCACCTCGATCGCGTCGGGCTGCACGTCCTCGCCGTCGGAGAACACGCGCTCGAGGATCTCCTGCTTGGACAACGGCTCGCCGCTGCGCTGGATGAGCGCACGCAGCACGCCGTGCTCGCGGGGCGTCAGCGCCAGCGGTTCGTGCGCCAGCGTGAACCGCTTGCTGCCGCTGTCGTAGAGCAGCGGGCCGCACGCGAAGCGCGGCCGGTCGGTGCCGCGCGCGCGCCGCACCAGCGCCACCAGCCGCGCTTCGAGCTCCGCGATCTCGAACGGCTTGGCGAGGAAGTCGTCGGCCCCTTCGTGCAGGCTGCTCACGCGCTCGATCAGCGAGTCGCGGGCGGTGAGGATCAGCACCGGCAGCCGCATGTCGGCCTGCCGCAGCTCGGCCAGCACGTCGTGCCCGCCGACACCAGGCAGGCCCAGGTCGAGGATCAGCGCGTCGTAGGCCGTCTGCTTCAGGCTGCGACGCACGAGCCGGCCGTCGTCGACCCAGTCGACCTGGAAACCGCTCTGCGCCAGCGCGCGCACGAGCCACGTGGCCAGGCGGTGCTCGTCTTCGGCAATGAGGACACGCATGGCTCGATCTTCCGCAGCAGCGAGTATTCGGCCGGACGGGCTGCACCGGACATCGCGAATACCCCGGATTGCCGCTGCCGGCCGTGCGTGTCGCGGGTGGGTGCCGGCACCGTCGTCACATCCCGAGGGGCCGGCTCCTTGCCCGGTTCGGCGCGGCAGCTCGCGCACGAAGCGCAAGGCCCTGGGCGCGGACGTGAACCGGTCGGCGTGGGAGAAGGGGGAGTCCGTCTTCGCGCGCGTCGTGCACCGAGCACGCGCAAGGCCGGGACCTGCCCGGCCTTTCCTTCACTGGGGTGCTTCGACCCGCTCCAGTTGCATGCGCGCCAGCGTCAGGTTGCCGGCGCTGGCCAGCAGCACCATGTGCACGGCCACGCCCGGATGGCCGGGAACGGGGCGCAGGATGAGGTGGTGGCCGCTCGTGCTGAGCGAGAGCTCGGGCTGGCTGGAGCCCAGGCCGAGCGCGCGCGAGCCGTCCAGGGCCGACGTCAGCAGGTTGGCCCCCTGGTGCGCCAGGCGCTCGGCCGAGGGCGCCACGCCGGCGTGCGCCAGCGGCTTGGCGCCGTGGATGTCGAAGACGCAGCAGGCGACCGTGCCCTTGATGGCCATGCACCGGTCGACGTAGTCCTGCCAGCTCGTTCCGCCGGGGCTGGGCATGGCGCGGGGCGCCGTTCCGAGTGCCGCGGCGGCGGCCAGCGCCGGCGCGCTGCTGGCGGCGCCCGACAGGGCCGGCGGCGTCGGGCCGAGGCCGGCCTGCACGGTCGGCGCGAAACCGGGGCCGCTGTGCAGCGCGCCGGGCTGCGTCGCCGCTTCGCTGCTCGGCGTCGGCGGCCGCGGCACGGCCCGCTCGATATCGGCCTCGACCGCACGCGACGAGCCGGTGGCGCCGTTCAGGCGGTTCCAGGCGCCGGCGACGAAGGTCCAGATGTGCTTGGGCTTGACGGCCTGCGGCGTGATCTGCACCGCGACCGAGGTGCCCGCCGAGAGCGCTGCCGACTGGGAAGCCAGCGCGCCGCTGGAGCCGAGTGGCACGATGAGCAGCTCGCGGTTGCTCCAGGGCCCGCGCGCGATGGCCTCGCGCAACGGCTGCAGCGCCGCCGCGACGGCATGCGCCGGCACCTCGCCGGTGATGAGCACGCCCAGTCGGCTGTGCGCCAGAAGCGTGCGCGCCAGTGCCTGGCGCGTCGGGCTGTCGGCGCTGGCTTCGGTGGAATAGACCCGCACCACGCCGCCGGCGGCCAGGGGCACCTCGACGAACTGCAGCACCGCCAGGGCCAGCCCGTAGCCCTGGCGCCGGATGGTGAGCTTCTGCACCGTGGCATGCGCGGCCCCGGCCAGCCCGGTGAGCAGGCGCAGCGACGCGCTGGCGCCCACGTCGTGCACGGCGATGTACTCGCTCGCGTGCAGCTCGAGCTCGCGCTGCAGCGAGGGCGCCGCGTCGCCGGTGGCGAAGAGCTCGACCTGGTCGTCGGATATGCGCCGGCCGACGTCGTGCTGTCCCTGGCCGAGATAGACGTCACGGTCGGCCACCACCTGCGTCGAAGGGGCGAGCAGCTCCTCGCGCGACAGCGGCTCGCGGTCCTCGGCGCGGCCGCGACGCATCGTGTCGGGCCACGGCTCTTCGTCGCGCACTCGGTTCATCCTGGGGTCTCCTGGCCCGATACGCTCGTCGGGCGAGCGGGGCCCGCAGGGGTGGTGGGCTCGCAGCGGGCATCATAGGCGGGACCGAGGGGCGCGGCGAAGATGGCCCGGCGCCGCTCTCCCTAGAATCGGCAGGTTGTCGCTTTCCGACGCCGGCGTTCGGTCGATGCCATGGCCGGGCCGCAACGGCCACCCACCATGCTCCTGGTGCCTGATCTTCCCTGCGCGATCTTCGTCGGCACCGCGAGGCAAGGCGCGCGGTGAACACGAAGCCTTCGGCCGGCGGCGCGCCGGTGGTGGTGGTCGGTGCCGGCCTGGCCGGCCTGGCCACCGCGCTGCATCTGGCCGATCGGGTCCCGGTGGTGGTGCTGGCCAAGCGCCGGCTCGACGAAGGCGCCACGGCCTGGGCCCAGGGCGGCATCGTCGGCGTGCTCGGCAGCGACGACAGTGTCGATTCGCACGTGCACGACACGCTGGACGCCGGCGCCGGGCTGGTGGACGAACACACGGCCCGCTACATCGCCGAGCGCAGCGCCGATGCGGTGCGCTGGCTGGTCGAGGCGGGCGTGCCGTTCTCGCCCGATCCGCAGGGGCCGCTCGGCCTGCACCTCACGCGCGAGGGGGGGCATGCCGTGCGGCGCATCGCGCACGCCGCCGATGCGACCGGGAAGGCCATCCACGACGCGCTGCTCGAGCGGGCCCGGGCCCACCCGGGCATCGTGCTGCGCGAGCGCTGGATGGCCGTGGACCTCGTGACCAGCCGCCACCTGGAACGTGGGGAGGCCGCCGCCGCGGGAGAGGCGCCGGTGGCTCGGCGCTGCTACGGCGTCTACGCGCTGGACATCGACCGGCGCCGCGTGGAGACACTGCCCGCGCGGGCGGTGGTGCTGGCCACGGGCGGCGTCGGCAAGGTCTACCGCTACACGAGCAACCCCGACACCGCCACCGGCGACGGCATCGCGATGGCCTGGCGCTCGGGCTGCCGCGTGGGCAACATGGAGTTCATCCAGTTCCACCCCACCTGCCTGTACCACCCGCAGGAGCGCAGCTTCCTCATTACCGAGGCGCTGCGCGGCGAGGGCGCGAAGCTGCTGTTGCCCAGCACCGGCCCCGGCGATGCCGGCGGGCAGCGCTTCATGCCGGCGCACGACGAGCGGGCCGAGCTGGCGCCGCGCGACATCGTCGCGCGCGCCATCGACTTCGAGATGAAGAAGCACGGCCTCGACCACGTGTGGCTCGACGCCACGCCCATCGTCGAGCAGAAGGGCGAGGCGTTCCTCAAGTCGCACTTCCCGACCGTGCACGGGCGTTGCCTGTCGCTGGGCATCGACATCGCGCGCCAGCCGATCCCGGTGGTGCCGGCGGCGCACTACACCTGCGGCGGCGTCGTCACCGACCTCGAAGGCCGCACCGACCTGCCGGGGCTCTATGCGGTGGGCGAGACCACCTACACCGGGCTGCACGGCGCCAACCGCCTGGCCAGCAACTCGCTGCTGGAGTGCGTCGTGCTCGGCCGCAGCTGCGCCGAGGCCATCCTCGCGGCCGCACCGGGCACGCCGCCCGCGCTGCCCCCCTGGGACGAGAGCCAGGTCGAGGACGCCGACGAGCAGGTCGTCATCGCGCACAACTGGGACGAGCTGCGCCTGCTGATGTGGAACTACGTCGGCATCGTGCGCACGACCAAGCGCCTGGAGCGCGCGCTGCACCGCATCGGCCTGCTGCGCGGCGAGATCGACGACTACTACGCCAACTTCCGCGTCACGCGCGACCTGCTGGAGCTGCGCAACCTGGTCGAGTGCGCCGAGCTCATCGTGCAGAGCGCGCTGCACCGGCACGAGAGCCGCGGCCTGCACTACAGCCGCGACTTCCCGCAGACGCTGCCGGTGAGCTTCCCGACGGTGCTGACCCGGCCGGCGCGCAGCCGCGAGCGTTGACGCGCGGCCGGGCCGAGGGGCCGGCGCGGCCGCGCGTCAGGTCATGCATCAGGCCACCCACTCGGCGTGCCGGCGCAGGCGCTCGCCACCGAGCCACAGCCAGCGCCTGTGCGGCACGAGGTCACGCGCGGGCAGCGGCCAGGGAATCGCGGGGTCGCGCCAGCGCAGGCGGCCGCCGACGTCGACGGCGCGCACGCGATGCCGCAGCGCGAAGCCGGCCGCGGCGTGCGCGCGCATCGACGCCGTGTTGCCCCAGTCCACGTCGGACCAGGCGCCCTCGAAGCCCGGCACCCACTCGCGTGCCACGGCGTGCAGCATCTGCAGGAACAGGCGCTGCCCGCGCAGCGCCGGCGTGATGAAGACGTCGCGCAGCCAGAACTGCCGCGCCGGCACGAGCAGCCGCCAGCACAGCTCGTCGATGTAGCGGTGCGCGTCGTGCACCACCCACAGCGAGCCGGCAAGCCGCTCCCCGACCCACAGGCGACCGAAGCGCAAGCCGTTGGCGAAGCGCCGTTCGAGCGGCCCGGCCGCGTACCGATGGCCGATCCGCGCGTACGTGCGCTCGAGTTCAGCCAGCTGGCCGGCACCGAGCTCCTCGAGCCGCAGCCCCGGCGTGGGCTCGGGGATCGGCGTCAGCACCGGGGCATGCACGAGCGCCAGGTCGTGGCGGACGAGGTACACGGCCTGCCCGCAGCGGCGCCCTCAGGCGCGGGCGCGCATCGCAGTGCGCGCCTGCACGAAGCCGAAGGCGTAGTCCACGGCCTCGGCCAGGTGGCGCTCGCTCTCGGCCCGCTCGCGTTCGCTGAGGTAGAAGACGAAGTCCACCTCGTGCCGGATGTAGCGTGGCGGCAGCCGGTTCAGCGCCACGCAGGCGACGTCGGCCAGCAGCTCGGGGCTGTCGGCCACGCCCGGGTAGCGGGCGGCGCCGCGCCGCACGGCGTCGAAGACGGCGCGCTCGTTGTGGTTGCGCACGGAGGTGAAGTCGGCGTTCATCGCGGGCCTCGCGGTCGTTGTCGTCCCGGCTCGCTTATCGGCCGCGCGCGCGCCACCTGTAGGGTGCCGCGGGCACGCCGCGTGCCACGTTGCCGGAGCCCGGCCCGGGCCGGCGCGGCTAGGCCACGGAGCCCAGCACGCGCATCGAGAAGTCCACCGCCTTCACGTCCTTCGTCAGCCGGCCGATGGAGATGCGGTGCACGCCCGTGGCGGCGATGTCGCGCAGCTGCGCCAGCTCGACGCTGCCCGACACCTCGAGCAGCGCCCGGCCGCCGTGCGCGCGGGCCAGCGCCACGGCCTCGCGCATGCGCGCGAGGTCGAAGTTGTCGAGCAGCACGCTGGTGGCGCCGGCGGCAAGCGCTTCGTCCAGCTGTGCGAGCGTCTCCACCTCGATCTGGATCTCGACGCCTGCGTCGAGCGCACGCGCCGCCGCGAGCACCGGCCCGATGCCGCCGGCCGCCGCGATGTGGTTCTCCTTGATCAGGATGCCGTGCCACAGCGCCAGGCGCTGGTTCTGGCCGCCGCCCACGCGCACCGCGTACTTCTGCGCCAGGCGCAGGCCGGGGATCGTCTTGCGCGTGTCGAGGATGGCGCAGCCCTGGGGCAGGGGCGACGCACCGGCCACGGCGTCCACGTGCCGCCGGGTGGCGGTCGCCGTGGCGCTGAGCAGCTGGATGAAGTTGAGCGCGGGCCGCTCCGCGGCCAGCAGCGCCCGGCCGCCGGCCTCGACGAAGACCACCGCCGCGTCGGGCGCCATCCAGGCGCCTTCGTCGACCTGCCAGTCGAGCATGGCCGTGGCGTCGAGAGCGCGGACGACGTCGTCGAACCAGGCGCGGCCGCACAGCACGGCGCGTTCACGGGCGATGACGCGGGCCCGCACGCGCACCGCGTCCGGCACGAGCAGGCCGGTCCAGTCGCAGGTGCCGATGTCCTCGGCCAGGGCGTCGCGCACGTTGCGCGCGCGGGCCTCTTCGAGCGTCTCGTCGCGCTCGGCGGCACGGACCGCCCGTTCGGTGGGTGGCCCGGAGGACCGCGGGCTCGGCGACACCGTCACGCCGCGCCGATGTTGCGCACGAAGCCGCTGCGTGCGGGCGCCAGCGCCCCGGGGTTGCGCTTCACGAAGTCGAGCATGCGCTCGATGCAGCCGAGCGCCTGGCTGCGCGTCGGCTCGGGCACGAGCACCTCGCCGCTGCCGCGCTCGAGGCAGCCGACCACGCCCTGCAGCGCGTTCATCGCCATCCACGGGCAGTGCGCGCAGCTCTTGCAGGTGGCACTGCGGCCGGCGGTGGGGGCCTCGATCAGCGTCTTGCCCGGTGCCAGCTGGTGCATGCGGTGCATCAGGCCGTTGTCGGTGGCGATGATGTATTCGGTGGCGCTGCCTTCGACCACCGCCTTCAGCAGCTGCGTCGTGGAGCCGACGACGTCGGCCTGCGCCACCACGCTCTTCGGCGACTCCGGGTGCACGAGGATCATCGCCTTCGGGTGCTCCTTGCGCAGCAGCTCGAGCTCCAGGCCCTTGAACTCGTCGTGCACGATGCAGGCGGCCTGCCACAGCACCATGTCGGCGCCGGTCTCCTCCTGGATGTAGCGGCCGAGGTGGCGGTCGGGCGCCCAGAGGATCTTCTGCCCCTGTTCCTCGAGGTGCCTGACGATGGCCAGCGCGCACGAGCTCGTCACCATCCAGTCGGCGCGTGCCTTCACCGCGGCGCTGGTGTTCGCGTAGACGACGACCTGCCGGTCGGGGTGTGCGTCGCAGAACTTCGCGAAGTCCTCCGGCGGGCAGCCGAGGTCGAGCGAGCAGGTGGCCTCGAGGTCGGGCATCAGCACGCGCTTGTCCGGGCTCAGGATCTTCGCCGTCTCGCCCATGAAGCGCACGCCGGCGACGACGAGGGTCTTCGCGGCATGGTCGCGGCCGAAGCGCGCCATCTCGAGCGAGTCGGCGACGCAGCCGCCGGTGGCGAGCGCCAGGTCCTGCAGGTCGCCGTCGACGTAGTAGTGCGCCACGAGCACGGCGTCGTGCGCCTTCAGCAGCGCCGCCGCGCGCTCGCGCGCCGCGGCCTTCTCGGTGGGCGCCAGCGGCGGCGGCACACGGGCCCAGGCGTGGTGCGTGCTGCACACGCCGGCGGCGTCCTGGCGGGTGTAGTCGTAGGTGACGGTGCTCATGCTCTTGGCCGGTGCCGGGGGGTCCCGCGAGGTCGCATGGTAGCGAAGCCCGGCGCGACCCACCGCAGGCGCCGTGCGATGCCGCGCCGGCAGCGGGGCGACGAGGCCGCTTGATCGGCCCGCGCGATGGATTTATTGCGGCCGCTCGGTTGGCTTGGGCCGCCGGGGCTGTCAGCATCGCCGCACCGGCCCGTTTCCCGGCCCGACGAGGACAGGCGATGATCATCGACATCAGCTGCTACCCCACCGACCAGGTCGACCTCGCCTGGTGGCACGAGGGGGAGCCCTACACGACCGAGCGCCTGCTCGAGACGATGGACGGGCCCTACTGGGTCAACGGCAAGCCGCGGCGCATCGACAAGGCGTTCGTGCAGCCGCCGCAGGGCAACACCATCTACACCTGGACCGACGGCGAGCTCACCGGGCCCGAGAGCATCGACCGCTACCACGCCTACGTGCTGCAGGCGGTGAAGAAGCACCCCGAGCGCCTCATCGGCTGCTACGTCTACAACCCGCGCTGCGGCGTCGCCGCAGCGGTCGACGGCATGGAACGCTACGTGCGGCAGCATGGCTTCCGCATGGTGCAGATGCAGGCCAACATGCACGCCTACCGCCCGGACCGCGCACTGGACTGGGTGCGCCCGGCGCTGGCCAAGGCGGCCGAGCTGAAGGTGCCGGTGAAGCTGCACACCGGCGACGGCCCCTACAGCATCCCCACCGAGTGGGTGCCGATGATCAAGGAGTTCCCGCAGGTCGACTTCATCATGGCGCACTTCGGCGTGCAGACCGGCGGCGTCTACTGCTTCGAGCCCTACCAGTGGGCGATGGAGCTGCCCAACGTCTACTGCGAATCGGGCTGGTGCCTGCAGTCGCGCATCGTCGAGTTCGCCAAGACGCTGCCCAGGCACAAGATCCTCTTCGGCACGGACACACCGCCCAACGAGCCGGGCATGTGGCTGCGCCTGCTGGAGGTGCTGTGCACGAACCCGCCGCAGGGGCTGAACCTCGACGAGGCGACGCTCGAGGACTACCTCGGCAACAACATCGCGCGCATGGTCGGGCTGGAGCCGACGCCGGCGCCCAAGACCTTCGAGGAGGCGCGTGCGCGCCTGGGCGAGAAGGGCCAGGGGTTGGCGCCGCAGCCGGTGATCCCGCTGTACTGAGCCGCACCGCCGCACCGCCGCCACGACGCCACGACGCCGACGCACCGCGCACGGACCGCGCACGCACCGAGCCCAAGCACCATGATCATCGACACCCACCTGCACCCCACCAACCTGGTCGACGAGGCCTGGCGCCACACCGGCACGCCGTTCAACGGCGAGCGCATGCTCAAGCTGATGGACGGGCCGTACATCATCAACGGCAAGCCGCGGCGCATCGACATGGGCTTCATCCAGCCGCCGCCGGGCAACACCGGCTACCGCGACGGCAACCGGCGCGGGCGCGAGGGCATCCGCGACTACATGGCCTACATCGCCGAGCTGACGCAGAAGTACCCCGACCGCTTCATCGGCAACTTCACCTACAACCCGCGCTGGGGGCCGGAAAACGGGGCGCTCGAGATCGAGCACCACCACAGGGAATACGGCTTCAAGATGATCAAGCTGCACGCCAACATGCACGGCTACCGGCCCGATCGCGCGCTCGACTGGCTGCGCCCGGCAATGAAGATGTGCGCCAAGTACAACATCGTCGTGCTCATCCACACCGGCGACGGGCCGTTCACGATCCCGACGATGTTCTATCCGATCATCCGCGAGTTCCCGATGGTGAACTTCATCATCGGCCACTTCGGCATCCAGACGGGCGGCAACTACAGCTTCGAGGCATTCTGGATGGCGATGGACACGCCGAACGTCGTCTGCGAATCGGGCTGGTGCTTCCAGGCGCGCATCGCCGAGTTCGCCCGGCAGCTGCCGCGGCACAAGATCGTCTTCGGCACCGACAGCCCGCCCAACGAGCCCGGCATGTGGCTGCGCGAGCTGGAGATGCTGTGTCGGCCGCCGCCGCACGGCATCGGCCTCGACGAGGACGGGCTCGAGGACTACATGGGCAACAACATCGCGCGCATGTGCGGCATCCGCACGAGCCCGCCGCCGCGCACGATGGAGCAGGCGCAGGCGCGGCTGAAGGACAGCTACGCGATGGTGGATTGACGATGGCCGCCGCCGGCGCGCCCGCCCCGCAGGACGCGCAGTCGTTCATCGCCCGCTACCGCGCCGAGCGGCCCGACGACGTGCTCGTCGTCGCCGGCCCGGTCTCGGCCGACCAGGAGATCACGGCCGTCGCGGCGGCGCTCGAGCGCGAGGGCCGCGCTCCGCTGCTCGTGTTCGAGCGCGTCGAGGGCCTGGCGACCGACGCCCCGGTGCCGGTGGCGACGAACCTCTTCGGCTCGCGCGAGCGCATCGCGCACTGGTTCGGCGTCGCGCCGGCGCAGCTGCACGAGGCCTACCAGGCGCGCTCGCGCCGCGCCTGCCCGCCGCGCGAGGTGGCCGCGGGCCCGGTGACCGAGGTCGTGCACGACGGCGGCAAGGGCGACGTCGACCTCGCGCGGCTCGTGCCGATGCTGCGCCACTTCGAGAGCGACCGCGCGCCGTACGTGACCAACGCCGTCATCGTCGCGGAGCACCCGGACACCGGCGCGGGCAACATGAGCTACCACCGCTCGATGCTGCACGCCCCCGACGCGCTGGCCACGAGCCTGCACTCGCGCGGGGATCTCTGGCGGCTGCTGCAGCTGGCCGCCGAGCGCGGCCGCCCGCTGCCGGTGGCGATGGTGGTCGGCATGCACCCGCTCGTGATGCTGGCCGCCTCGGCGCGGCTGCCCTTCGGCGCCGACGAGCGCGAGGTCGCCGGCGGCCTGCTCGGCGCGCCGCTCGAGGTGGTGCGCACGCCGAAGCACGGCATCCGCGTGCCGGCCGGTGCCGAGTACGTGCTCGAGGGCGTCATCGACCCCGCGGCGCGCGCCGACGAGGGCCCCTTCGGCGAGTTCACCGGCTACTCGTCGAACCGCTCGACGAACAACCTGCTGCAGGTGCAGACGGTGCTGCACCGCGCACGGCCGATGCTGATCGACGTGCTGGGCGGCAACGCCGCAGAGCACCTGAACCTCGCGCGCATCCCGCGCGAGTCGGAGATGGTGGAGAAGATCAGGGCACGTTTCCCGAGCGTCACGGCGCTGCACTACCCGAACTCGGGCACGCACTTCCACGCCTACGTGGCGCTCAAGCCGATGCGCGACGGCGAGGCGCGCCAGGTCATGCTCGGCCTGCTCGGCTGGGACCCGTACCTGAAGACGGTGATCGCCGTCGACGCCGACGTCGACGTGACGCGCGACGAGCAGGTGCTGTGGGCGCTGGCCACGCACTTCCAGCCGCACCGCGACCTGATGGTCATCGACGGGCTGCCCGGCAGCGCGCTCGACCCGTCGGCGTCGGGTGCCGGCACCACGTCGCGCATGGGGCTGGACGCGACGCGCGGCAAGGACTTCGACGGCGTGCTGGCGAAGATCTCGGTGCAGGCGCTGGAGCGCGCGCGGCAGATTCTCGGCCGGAGCTGAAGCCGGACGCGCAGGTCCGGCGGGCGCCGAGGCTGGCGCCGAGGGTGCAGCCGCCGCGCGTGCCGCAGGGCGCCTCGTGCCCGCCGGGTGCGCCCTTCAGCCGGCGAGGCAGCCGCGCAGCCCCGCGTCGATCGCCGCCGCGTCGAGCTCGCGCCCGATGAAGACGAGCTTGCTGGCGGCCCGGCGTTCGCCCCAGGGGTCGGCGGGCTGCAGGTCGATCAGCCGGTGCACGCCCTGCAGCACATGCCGGCGTTCGTCGCCGGCAATGGCCACCACGCCCTTCAACCGGAAGAGCTGCTCGGCGCGTTCGCCGGCCAGCCGGTCCAGCCACGCCATCAGGCGCTCGCGGTCGAAGGCGCCCTCGAGCACGCGCGACACCGAACCCACCGACGGGTCGTGCGCGTGGCCCGCCAACCCCGCGGGCAGCGCACCGTCGTGTTCGCAGGTCTCGTCGCAGTCGTGGAACTGGCCGTCCTGCAGCACCATCGGCGGCGGCATGAAGCCGCCGATGCCGAGGATGCGGCCGACGTCGACCTTGGCGTAGCTCGAACGCATCATCTCGGCCGTCTCGTTGATGCGGCGCACGCGCGTCTCCACCGCCACCAGTTCGTCCTCGCTCGCCAGGTCGACCTTGTTGATGACGATGCGGTCGGCCGTGACGACCTGCTCCACCGCCTGGTTCGCGGCACCGTCGAGCTGCGGGTCGTCCAGGTGCGCCAGCGCGTGCCGCGCATCGACGAGCGTGACGATGGCGTCCAGCCGCACCTGGCGCGCGACCTCGTTGTCGATGAAGAACGTGGCGGCCACCGGCGTCGGGTCGGCCAGGCCGCTCGTCTCCACGAGGATGTGGTCGAAGCGCTCGCGCCGCGCCAGCAGCTTGCCCAGCACCTGCACCAGGTCCTCGCGCACGTCGGCCACGCAGCAGATGCAGCCGTTGGTCATCTGGTAGATCTCCTCCTCGCTGCTGAGCACGAGGTCGGAGTCGACGTCGATCTCGCCGAACTCGTTCTCGATCACCGCGATGCGGTGGCCGTGCCGTTCGGTGAGGATGTGGTTCAGCAGCGTCGTCTTGCCGCTGCCGAGGAAGCCGGTGAGGATGGTCACCGGCACCGGCCGGTACTGCGGGTTCAGCTTCACGCGTGCTCCTGTTCCTGCGGCCGTGTGGCCAGCGCCGCCAGCACCTTCTCAGGCGTGATCGGGAAGGCGCGGAAGCGCACGCCGATCGCATCATGCACCGCGTTGGCGATGGCCGGGCCGATGGCGATGATCGGGTCCTCGCCGATGCCCTTGGCGCCGTAGGGCCCGCCGGGGTCGGGCGCGGTCTCGAGCATGATCGTGCGGATCGGCGGCATGTCCATCGCGAGCGGCATCTTGTAGTCGACGAAGCTGGCGTTCAGGCTGCGGCCGGTCTTCGGGTCCACCAGGTGATCCTCGGTCAGCGTGTGGCCGATGCCCTGCTGGATGCCGCCTTCGATCTGCCCGGCCGCGGCCACCGGGTGGATGACGCGGCCGAACTCGTGCACGGGCACCACCTGCAGCACCTCGACGAGGCCGGTCTCGGTGTCCACCGCCACCTCCACGAAGTGGGCGGCGAACGAGTACGCCTTCGTCGGCGTGTAGCTGCCGTGGCCGACGAGGTGCGCCGAAGGGATGCCGCGCGCGGGCATCATCACCTCGCGCACGGTGATGCACCGCGCGGGTTCCGCGGCGACGCGGACCACGCCGTCCCGTACGGCGAGCCCCGCGGCCGGCGCCTCGAGCCGCGCGGCCGCGCGCTCGAGCATCTGCGCCTTCACCTGCTGCGCCGCCATCTGTGCCGCACGGCCGACCATGAAGGTGGTGTGGCTGGCGAAGGCGCCGATGTCCCACGGCACGACATCGGTGTCGCCATGCACCACGCTCACGTGCTCGAACGGCAGGCCGAGCTCCTCGGCGACGATCTGCGCCAGCGCCGTGTGCGCGCCGGTGCCCAGGCCCGCGGCGCCGGTGAGCAGCGTCGCGCTGCCGTCCTCGTTGAGCTTGACGATGGCGTTGCCCTGCTCCTTGATGCCGGGGTAGGCGCTGGAGCCGTGCATCTCGCAGCCGATGCCCCAGCCGTAGCGCAGCGGGCCCTGCGGTGCACGCTTCGGCGGGCGCCGCGTCGTCCAGCCCACCTCGGCCGCGCCGCGGCGGATGCAGTCCTCGAGGCCGTGGCCGACGATGGCATGCCCCGAAGGCGCGATGTCGCCGGCGCACACGGCGTTCCTGGCCTTCATCGCCACCGGATCGAGGCCGAGCCGCTCGGCCGCCTCGTCGATCTGCAGGTCCAGCGCCCAGTACGCCTGCACGACGCCGTAGCCGCGGAACGCCCCGGCGATCGGGTTGTTCGTGTAGACGCACAGGCCTTCGAGGTCGACGTTCTCGCAGCGGTAGAGCGACGTGAGCGACGCGGTGCCGACGTTGGTGACACCCGGCCCGTGTGAGCCGTAGGCACCGGAGTCGTAGACCAGGCGCGCCTGGCGTGCGGTGATCGTGCCGTCGCGCCGGAAGCCCTGCCTGAGATGGATGCGGCACGGGTGGCGCGAGCGCCCGCCGAGGAAGGTCTCCTTGCGCGTGAACTCCATGCGCACCGGCTTGCGGGTGTGCTTGGCGAGCAGCGCGCAGAGGAACTCGTGCTGGAAGAGGTCCTGCTTAGCGCCGAAGCCGCCGCCCATGTGGTCCACCAGCACGCGCACGTGGTTCAGCGGCAGCCCCAGCACCTCGGCCAGGATGCCGCGCACCATGAACGCGGTCTGCGTCGAGCTCCACATCGTCAGCTTGCCGTTGGCGTCCCACTGAGCGACGCAGACGTTGGGCTCCATGTAGGCCGGTGTCGGCCGGCCGGTCTCGTAGACGCCCTCGAGCACGAGGTCGGCTTCGGCGAAGCCGCGCTCGATGTCGCCGCGCTGCACGCGCACCGGCGGCTGCACCAGGTTGCCGCCGGGGCCGACGTCGTGCAGGAGCGGCGCGCCCGGGGCGAGCGCGGCGTCGGTCCCGAAGACGGCCGGCAGCGCCTCGTACTGCACGTCGATCAGCGCGAGCGCCTCCTCGGCGATCTCCTCGCTCGTCGCGGCAACGACGGCCACCCCTTCGCCCCAGTAGCGCACCTTGGTGTCGAGGATGTACTGGTCCTTCGTGCACGAGGCCGAGCGCGGGTGCGGCGAGCCGTAGTGCAGCACGCGCGGCACGTCCTCGTGCGTCAGCACCGCCTTCACGCCGGGCAGCGCGCGGGCGCGGCTGGCGTCGATGCGCACGATGCGCGCGTGCGCGACGTTGCTGCGCAGCGTCTTGCCGTGCAGCATGCCCGGCAGCCGCAGGTCGCCGGCGTAGACGGCGGCGCCGGTCACCTTCTCCAGCAGGTCGCCGCGCCTGACCGGCTTGCCGACGACGCTGAACCCGCCCGGTTCGCGCAGCGCGGCGCGTTCGCCTTCGACGCTGGCGTTCATGCCGCGGCTCCTTCCTCGGTGTCTTCCTCGGTGTCTTCCTCGGCCGTGCGCCGCACCGCCTCGATGATCTTCGTGTAGCCGGTGCAGCGGCAGATGTTGCCGGCGAGCGCGAAGCGGATCTCGGCCTCGGTGGGCCGCGGCGTGTCGTCGAGCAGCGCCTTGGCCATCATCAGCACGCCGGGCGTGCAGAAGCCGCATTGCGCCGCGCCGCAGCGCATGAACTGCTCCTGCAGCGGGTGCACCTGCCCCGGGCCGGGTTGCAGGCCCTCGATCGTGCGCAGGTCGCAGCCTTCGACCTCGACGGCGAGCACGAGGCACGCGTTGACCGGCTTGCCGTCGAGGACGACGGTGCACGCGCCGCAGTCGCCGACGTCGCAGCCCTTCTTCGTGCCGGTGAGGCCGCCTTCGACGCGCAGCGCGTCGAGCAGGCTGCGCCAGGGTTCGACGACGAGCTCGCTCGGCTCGCCGTTGATCGTCAGCCGGATCGTCTGCTGGCTCATTGCGCGGCCTCCAGGGCCTGCGAGACGGCCCGTTGCGTCAACACCCCCACCATGCGGCGGCGATAGGCGGCGCTGGCGCGCACGTCGCTGATGGGCCGGGACTCCGCCATCGCGGCTTCGGCCGCGGCGGCGAGCGCTGCCGCGTCGGGCACGCGGCCTTCGAGCAGCGCCTCGGCGCCGCGTGCGCGCATCGGCGTCGGTGCGACGGCGCCGAGCACGATGCGCACCTGCTCCACCACGGCGCCGCGGCGCACGAGCGTCACGGCCACGCCGACGGTGGCCAGCTCCATCGCCTTGCGGCGGCCATGCTTGAGGTAGGCCTTGACCATGCCCGGCGCGGGCGGCGGCAGCGTGAAGCCGGTGACGATCTCCTCGGGCCCGAGCACCGTGCGGCCGGGGCCGGTGAAGAAGGCCTCGGCGGCCACGTCGCGCCGGCCCAGCGGCCCATGCAGGTGCACGAGCGCACCGTCGGCGACGAGCGGCGGCAGCGTGTCGGCCGACGGCGAGGCGCGGCAGACGTTGCCGGCCAGCGTGGCGCGGTGGCGCACCTGGATCGAGCCGAGCTCGCGCGCCGCCTGCCAGAGGCTGCGGTAGTGGCGCTGCACGATCGCCGAGGTTTCCAGCTCGCGCACCGTCACCAGGGCGCCGACCTCGAGGCCGCGTGCCGCGTCGAAGGCCAGCGTGGCCAGGCCCGGGATGCGCTTCAGGTTGATGACGTGATCGGGCTGGCGGATCTGCTCCTTGATCTCGACCAGCAGGTCGGTGCCGCCGGCGAACAGGCTCGCCTTCGCGCCGAAGCGCGCGAGCAGCGCCACCGCCTCGTCGAGCGAGGCCGGGGCCGAGTAGTCGAAGCGCCTCATCGTCGGTTCCTCCTGCGTGCGCCGTTGTCCGGGGCGATGGGCGCATGCTCGCAGCCGCGGGGCCGCCGGGCAACCGGGCCGGATGGATAAAGCCATCGGGTGACACGATGGACGGCGCGTTTCACGCGCTTCCGCGGTTTCGTGTGGGCCTGCCGTTCGCCACGGCAGGCGGTTGCGGCCGAGGTCCGATCGTGAGGCGTGCCGCACCCGATCAGGGCCGGCCGGCCTCTGGCGGGTGCGCGCGCCCCGGCATGCCTTGCCAGCGCCGCACCGTGCCGGCGTCGAGGCCGAAGAGGTCGAGCACGCGGCCGAGCGTGTGGTCGACCATGTCCTCGAGGCTCCCGGGCCGCGCGTAGAACGCAGGCACGGGCGGGGCGACGATGGCGCCCATCTCGGTGACCGCGAGCATGTTGCGCAGGTGGCCGGCGTGCAGCGGCGTCTCGCGCGCCAGCAGCACGAGGCGGCGGCGCTCCTTCAGCACCACGTCGGCGGCACGCGCGAGCAGCGAGCCCGTGTTGCCGGTGGCGATCTCGGCCAGCGTCTTCATCGAGCATGGGGCCACCACCATGCCGAGCGTGCGGAACGAGCCGCTGGCGATGGCCGCACCCACGTCGTCGTTGCGGTGCACCCGGGCGGCGAGCGCCTGCACGTCGGCCAGCTTGTACGCCGTCTCGGCGGCCATCGTCAGCAGCGCCGAGCGGCTGACGACGAGGTGCACTTCGACCTCGAGCTCGCGCAGCAGCTCGAGCAGCCGCACGCCGTAGACGAAGCCCGACGCGCCGCTGATGCCGACGACGAGGCGGGGGCGCGCGCCGGCGTTCACGATGCCGCGATGCGCCGCACGGCGGCCCGCGCGTCGTGCGCCAGCTCGGCGAGGTCGAGGCCGGGGATCGTGTCGTCCTCGACGACGACGCGCCCGCCGCACAGCAGCCACTTTAGGCGCGGCCGCGCGCCGCTCACCACCGGCGCCAGCGCCTCGTCGTGCAGGCCGAAGTGGCGCGGGTCGTCGAGCGACCACACCGCGAGGTCGGCGGCCATGCCCGGGGCGAGCGTGCCGACGCCGTCGAAGCCGAGCACCGCGGCGCCGCCGGCCGAGCCCCAGTGCACGAGGTCCTCGACCGTCACCGCATCGGCCCCCTGCTCGCCGCCGCCCTCGGGCCGCGGGCGCGACGCCGCGCCGGCATGGGCCCGGTGCAGCAGCCAGGCGGCGTGCAGCTCGCTCAGCATGTCGGCCGCCTCGTTCGAAGCGGCACCGTCGACGCCGATCGACAGGCGGCCGCCTTCGCGCGCCAGCGCCGGCGCCGGCGCCACGCCGCTGCCCAGCCGGCCGTTGCTCTGCGGGCAGTGCGCCATGCCGGTGCGGGTCTCGGCGAGCAGGCGCCGCTCGGGCTGCGACAGGTGCACGAGGTGCGCGAACCACACGTCGGGCCCGAGCCACTCGTGTTCGGCGCAGACCTCGATCGGCTTCATGCCGCCGAAGCGCTCGGCGCAGTGCTCGTAGTAGTTCACCGTCTCCGACATGTGCGAGTGCAGCGGCACGCCGAGCGCGCGCGCGGCACGCGCCGCCGGCTTCAGCTCCTCGGGGCGCAGCGCGACGGTGATCGTCGTCGGCGCGAAGGCGATGCGGCGTCGCGCGCGCGGCCCGCGCTCGTGGAAGCGCGACGCGGCACGCGCCAGGTCGTCGAGCATCGCGTCGAACGGCTCGGGCTTCTGGTGCGGCAGCGCCACGTCGCCGGGGACGCGCGAGATAGTGCCGCCGCCGCGCAGCAGCATGAAGCGCAGCCCCAGGCGCCCGGCCTCGTCGAACAGCACCTCGGCCGGGTCGTAGCCGAGGCCGGGCCAGTACAGGTAATGGTGGTCGGCCACCGTCGTGCAGCCCGAGCGCACGAGCTCGACGAGGCCGATGCGCGCGGCCAGCCGCAGCAGCACCTCGTCGGCGAACACACCGCGGTAGCGGAACGGCACGGCCTGCAGCCACGGCCCGAGCGTCAGGTCGATGCCGCCCGGCACCCCCTTCAGCAGCGACTGGAAGAGGTGGTGGTGGGTGTTCACCCAGCCCGGGTAGACGACGCAGCCGGCGGCGTCGAGCACGCGCTCGCCCGGGGCCGCGGCGAGGCCGCGGCCCATCTCGGCGATCGTGCCGTCGGCGCCGATGCGCAGGTCGGTGGCGGCGCTGCGCGCCGGCGAACCGGGCCCTGGCGCGGCCCCGGTCAGGACGGCGGCGGCGCCGCGGATCAGCATCATCGGTTGTCCTCCATCGGGCCGGGCGGTGGCGCGCAGTATCCCGCGGCCGCCAGCCGCCCGATGCCCGCCGGGCAGGGGTCAGTGCCCCATCTCGCTCTCGTGCCAGCCGCCCAGTGCCAGCTTCGACAGCCAGGCCATCGCCATGAAGAGCACGATGCCGGTGCCGGTGATGAGCGCCAGCGCCGCGAACAGGCGCGGGATGTTCAGCTGGAAGCCGGCCTGCAGGATCTGGTAGGCCAGCCCCGACGCGGTGCCGCCGGTGCCGGCGACGAACTCGGCGACGACGGCGCCGATCAGCGCCAGGCCGCTGGAGATGCGCAGCCCGCCGAAGAAGTAGGGCAGGGCGCTCGGCACCCGCAGCCGCGCCAGCGTCTGCCAGCGCGTGGCGCGGTTGAGCTTGAACAGGTTCGCCAGCCCCGGGTTGACGCTGCGCAGCCCGAGGATGGTGTTGGAGATGATCGGGAACAGCGCCACGATCGTGGCGCAGATCGTCATCGCGAACGTGGGGTGCTTGACCCAGATGATGATCAGCGGCGCGATGGCGACGATCGGCGTCACCTGCAGGATGATCGCGTAGGGGAACAGGCTCACCTCGATGACGCGGCTCTGCACGAACACGAACGCGGCCGCCACGCCGATGACCACCGCCAGCGCGAAGGCGAGGAAGGTGACCTTCAGCGTCGTCAGCAGCGCGTTCGAGAGCAGCGACCAGTCCGCCACCAGCGTCTGCGCGATCGCCAGCGGCGAAGGCACCAGGAACTCCGGCACCTCGAACACCGTGCACACGAGCTGCCAGGCGAGCAGCAGCACGGCGCCCAGCGCCGCGGGCGCGCCGAACCTGACGATCGGCTGGTCGCCGAAGCGCACCGGCTCGGCGGGCGCCGGCAGGGCGTGGGTGGAAACGCTCATGGCGTGGTTCTCCTCGCGTGGCGGGCCGGTCGCACTCAGCGCTCGCCGCGGTTGGCGCGCACCAGGTGCTCGGAGAGCACGCGGCAGTTCTCGATGAACGGCTGCGAGACGCGGTAGCTCTCGTCGCGCGCCGCGGGCGCCACGATCGGCACGTCGGCGATGACGCGGCCCGGGCGCGCCGCCATGACGACGACGCGGCTGGAGAGGAACACCGCCTCGTAGATGCTGTGCGTGACGAAGACGACGGTGAAGCCGCGGGCGCACCACAGCTCGTGCAGGTCGCTGTCGAGCTTGTTGCGCGTGAACTCGTCGAGCGCGCCGAAGGGCTCGTCCATCAGCAGGATGCTCGGTTGCACGGCAAGCGCGCGTGCGATCGAGGCGCGCATCTGCATGCCGCCCGAGAGCTCGCGCGGGTAGCAGCGCGCGAACTGCGCCAGGCCGACGAGCTCCAGCGCCTCGGCGACGCGGCGGTCGGCCTCGACGCGCGGCATGCCGGCCAGGTCCAGCGGCAGGCGCACGTTCTCGGTCACGCGCGCCCACGGCATCAGCGTCGCTTCCTGGAACACCATCGCCATCGACGCGTGGCCGCTGGCGCGGCCGGCGGCGTCGTGGCCGTCGTGCAGCACGATGCGGCCCGACGAGGGCACCTCGAGCCCGGCGAACATCTTCAGCAGCGTGCTCTTGCCGCAGCCGCTGGGCCCGAGCAGCGAGACGAACTCGCCGCGGGCGATCTTCACCGTGGTGCCGTTCAGCGCATGCGTGCCGTTCGGGTAGGTCTTCTCGACGCGGTCGGCCTCGAGCACCGGGGGGCCTTCGCCATCGCCACGTGCAGCGACCCGAGGCGTGGCCACGTGCGGCGCCCGCGGCGGCAAGGCGGTGGCCAGCGCGCTCACGGCATGACCTTGAGGTCTTTGACGAAGCGCAGCGTGTAGGCCTTCTTCCAGTCGGTGTCCGGCTTCAGCAGGCCCCACTCCATCATGAACCTGGCGGTCCGTTCCCAGCGCTCGTCGGTCATCGCGCCGATGCCCATCTGCGCGGCCTCGCGACCGTGCACGACGCCGAGCTCCTTCATCTTCTTCAGGCCGTAGGCGAGTTGCGCGTCGGTCATGTTCGGGTTGTCCTTCTTGATCAGCGCGTTGGCCGGCGCCGGGTTCTCCATGTAGCTCTTCCACCCTTCCATCGAAGCGCGGACGAAGCGCGCCACCAGATCGGGCTTGTCGTCGACCATCTTGCGCGTCGTCGTGATCGCCCCGGTGTACGGGGGGTAGCCCTGCTCGGCCAGCAGGAAGCAGTTCGTCTTCACGCCCTTCTGCTCGGCCTGGAACGGTTCGGATGAGACGAACGCCTGCTGCGCGGTGTTCCTGTCGGCGAAGAACGGCTGCAGGTTGAACGTGTACGGGCGCATCTGCGCGTCGGTGTAGCCGTACTTCTTCTTGAACCAGGGCCACCAGTAGGTGGTGCCGGTGCCGGCGACCAGGATGGTCTTGTCCTTCAGCTCGGCCGGGCTCCGTACGTCCTCGTGCGTCAGCACGCACTGCAGGTCGAACTGCAGCGGCGCACCGACGGTGACGACCGGAAATCCCCGCTCGACGCCCGCCAGTACTGCGAAGTCGTAGTTCATGATGAAGTCGGTCTGCCCGGCCAGCAGCAGCTGCATGCCGTTGACCTGCGGGCCGCCCATCTTCACCGTGACGTCCAGGCCGTGCTTCTTGTAGATGCCGGTGGCGACGGCCTGGTAGAAGCCGCCGTGCTCGGCCTGCGCGAACCAGGTGGTGGTGACGGTGATCCGGTCCTGCGCCTGCGCACCGACGCCCGTGAGCGCCAGCGCCGTGCCGGCGATGCAGCGCCCGATCGATCTGCGGGTGAACCCTGACATGCCTGTGTCTCCTTCGCCATCCGGCCGTTGCGTGTCGCGCCCGAGCGACCCGGTGCGAGGCATGTTTGCATCGTCGTCGCCATCGATAAACGGGCATACTGGGATAACTTGATCGCGAGAGCCGATGAGTGCGCACCGATGACCTGCCGTCGATGAACGTGACGCTGCGCCAGCTGCGCGCCTTCATCGCGGTGGCCGAGGCCCAGCACTTCACGCGCGCCGCCGAGCGGCTGGACATCTCGCAGTCGTCGGTGAGCACGCTGGTGCGCGAGCTCGAGGAGAACCTCGGCCTCAAGCTGTTCGACCGGCACACGCGCATGCTGCGGCTGACGCAGGCCGGCGCCGAGATCCTGCCGCTGGCGCGCAAGGCCATGGCCGATCTCGACAGCGTGCTCGGCAGCTCGCTCGAGCTGCGCACGCTCGGTCGCGGCCGCGTGTCGATCGCCGCCGCGTCGCTGCAGGCGGCGCTGCTGCTGCCGCCGGTGATCCGCGACTTCCAGGTGCAGCACCCGGGCGTGAAGGTGACGGTGGACGACGTCGCCGAGCACGAGGTGATCGCCAAGCTGCGCAAGGGCGAGGTGGACTTCGGCGTCGGCTCGGCGCAGGGCCAGGAGCAGGACATCGGCGCGCAGCGGCTGCTCACCGACTCCTTCGTCGCCGTGATGCCGCGCGGGCACGCGCTGGCGCGCCGGCAGCGCCTGGCCTGGCGCGAGATCGCCGAGCTGCCGCTCATCGGGCCGCCGCCGGGCAACGCCGTGCGCCAGCAGCTCGACCAGGCGCTGGCACGGGCCGGCGTCGCGCTGACCCGGCGCTTCGAGGTGCAGCTGCCGCTGACGATCCTCGGCATGGTCGAGGCGGGCCTGGGCATCGCCGTGATGACGACGGCGATGAACCGCCTGGCGCAGGCGCTCGGCCTGGAGATCCGCCCGGTCGAGGAGCCGGTGATCGAGCGCGAGATCTCGCTGCTGTTCCACGCCGACCGGTCGCTGTCGCCGGCGGCGCAGAACTTCCGCAGCCTGCTGCTGGGCCGCGGCGACCTCGGCCAGGCGGCCTGAGGGCGGCGGCGCGCAGGAGCCAAGAGCCTGCGCCGGCAGCACCGGGCGGCGGCGCCTAGCATCGCCACAATGAGTGCCCTTCACCCGTCGGCGGCGGAGGCGGCCGTCAGCCTCGCTGCGGCCCGCACCGCCCGCGCGCGCGACGTGCGCACGATCTCCGTCGTCTCCATCGCGCACGGCGGTTCGCACTTCTGCCAGCTGATGGTGCCGCCGCTGTTCCCGTGGATCGCGCCGGCGTTCGGGCTGTCGAACACGCAGCTCGGCGCGCTGATGTCGGTGTTCTTCGTCGTCTCGGGCTTCGGGCAGGCGCTCGCCGGCTTCGTCGTCGACCGGCACGGCGCCGAGCGCGTGCTCTACGGCGGGCTGGCGCTGCTGGTGCTGGCCGCGCTGGGCCTCGGCGCGAGCCCGAGCTACGCGCTGCTGCTCGTCTTCATGGCCGTGGCGGGCCTGGGCAACTGCGTCTTCCACCCGGTGGACTTCTCGATCCTGAACGCGCGCGTGCAGTCGCCGCGGCTCGGCCATGCCTATGCCGCGCACGGCATCTCGGGCAGCCTCGGCTGGGCGCTGGCGCCGGTGTTCGTGGTGGGCATCGCTGCCGCGAGCTCGTGGCGCGTCGCGCTCTTCGCCGTGGCGGCCGCGGTGGGGCTGCTGCTCGCCTTCGTGCTGTGGCAGCGCGCCTCGCTCGCCCTGCCGAGGGTCGCGCCGGCGCCGGCTCGCGAGGCGGGCGCTGCTGCGGGCACGTGGTCGGCTGCCACCGGCGGCAGCGCCGCCCGGGGCAGTGGCGCGGGTTCCGGCCCGGCGCCACCGGCCGAGGCGCCGCCTTCCGATTTCGCCTTCCTGCGAGCGCCCGCGGTGTGGGCCTGCTTCGTGTTCTTCCTCGTGTTCGCCGCGGCGCTGGGCGGCATCCAGAGCTTCGCGCCGGCGGCGGCTTCGCAGATCCACGGCATCAGCACCGAGCAGGTGGCGCTGTGCCTGTCGGCCTACATGGTGAGCGGGGCGCTCGGCATGGTCGTCGGCGGGCAGCTCATCAGCGACGAGCGGCGCACGGCGCTCGTGGCGGGCGCCGGCTTCGGCTTCGCGGCGCTGGTGGCGCTGGTCATCGCCTTCGGCCACTGGCCGCCGGCATGGGTGCCGGTGCTCGCCGGCGTGATGGGCTTCGGCGCGGGCATCGCCGGCCCCTCGCGCGACCTGCTCGTCAAGCAGGCGACGCCGCCAGGCGCCACCGGCCGCGTCTACGGTGTCGTCTACTCGGGGCTCGATGCCGGGCTCGTCGTCGCGCCGCTCGTCTTCGGGGCGCTGATGGACGCCGGGCACTACCGCGCGGTGTGGGTGGGCGTGGCGGTGCTGTTCGCGTTGCTCATCGCCACGGCGCTGAACGTGAAGCGCAACGCATCGGTGGGGCGCTGAG
The DNA here is from genome assembly GCA_026125665.1 of Rubrivivax sp. Classification (GTDB taxonomy): domain Bacteria; phylum Pseudomonadota; class Gammaproteobacteria; order Burkholderiales; family Burkholderiaceae_C; genus Rubrivivax. The sequence continues at coordinate 6,261 of JAHCKS010000048.1, read as the reverse complement.
CCGGCGTGCCCCGGCCGGCCGCGCGGCCGACGGCCCCGCCGCGCGCGAAGCGGCGCGCCGCGCGCATTCCGCCGCGCCGCGGCAAGCGGCGTCCGGCGCGACCACCCGGCGGCGTCGCGAACGGCGGAGTACGCTCGCGATGACGGCCGACTGCCGCACCCGCCGGCCCTTGTGTGCCGGCGGGGCAGGCCGAGCCGAAGGAGGACCGATGAGTCGCACAGACGTTCCACCGACCGTCGTGGCGGGCCCTGCGAAGGATCTCTCGGCGGCGGCGAGCCGTACCGGCAGCACGGCTGCGGCGCTCGACAGCTACGAGGGCCTGCCGTGGTTCGACGGCGCGATGCACGACGACGCGTCGCTCAGCGCAGCCACGGCGCACGGGCCGCTCGAAGAGGCCGAGGTCGTGCACCCGGGCGTGGCCACCGGCCGGCTGCGCGACGAAGGCGAGATCGCGCGCGGCGGCATGGGTTCGATCCACCGCCTGTACGACCTCGAGCTGCGCCGGCGCGTGGCGCTGAAGGTCATCGATCCCGGGCTCGCCACCGACCCGGAGATGCGCCAGCGCTTCGTCGACGAGGCGCGCATCACCGGCGCGCTGGCACACCCGAACATCGTGCCGGTGCACGACCTCGCGTTCGACGAGCGTGCCGGCCGCGCCGCCTACACGATGAAGCTGGTGGACGGGCGCACGCTCACCGAGCTCATCGCGATGCAGGCCTCGCAGCGCGACCTCGAGCGCATCCTGCAATGCCTGGCCAGCGTGTGCGACGCGCTCGCCTTCGCGCACAGCCGCGGCATCGTGCACCGTGACCTCAAGCCCGACAACATCATGGTCGGCGAGTTCGGCGAGGTCTACGTGATGGATTGGGGCTGCGCGCTGGCCACCGGCGAGCGCACGCTGGTGGACGGCGAGCCCGAGCCCGAAGGCACGGTGGCCGGCACCGTGCGCTACATGGCGCCCGAGCAGGCGCGCGGCGAGATCAGCCGCATCGACGCACGCACCGACGTGTTCTCGATCGGCGCCATCCTCTACAAGGCCCTCACCGGCCAGGCGCCGTACATGGGGCCGAGCGAGCAGGCGCTGGACGCGGCGGCGCGCTGCGAGTTCCGCTCGATCGACGAGAGCGGCGGCGTGGCCGTCAAGCCGCCGCCGATGCTGACGGCGATCGTCAAGCAGGCGATGGCGCGCGACCCGGCCGATCGCTACCAGAGCGCCGCCGAGCTGGCCGAGGAGCTGCGCGCCTTCCTGCGCGGCGGCAACTGGTTCCCGCTGCACGTGTTCCAGGCCGGCCGCACGATCGTGCGCGAAGGCGACCGTGCCGACGCCGCCTACCTCATCACCGAAGGCCGCTGCGAGGTGCGCAAGCGCGACCCGGCCAATCGCGCGCGCAGCATCGCGCTGCGCATCCTGAAGCCGGGCGACGTGTTCGGCGAGACGGCCATCTTCGCCGACGCGCCGCGCTCGGCCAGCGTGGTGGCGCTGGACGACGTGAAGGCGGTGGTGGTGGACCGCGCGTCGCTCGAGCAGCTCGTCGCCAACACCTACCTCGGACGCTTCGTGAAGGCGCTGGCCGACCGTTTCCTCGAGCTGGAGGCGCGCGTGGCGCCGCCGGCGGATGCGCCGAAACGGCCGGCCTCCTGAGGCGGCCTAGCCCGGCGGCACGCGCCGCTGCAGCTCGCGCTGGCGCAGCACGTCGATCATCACGTTGAAGGTGCGGCCGAGCTGGCCCACCTCGTCGCGGCCGGTCACCTGCACGCGTGCGCCGTCGAAGTCGCCCGCCTTCAGCGCGTCGGCCGCCGCGGTGAGACGGCGCACCGGCTGCACGATGCCGCGCGCCAGGTGCAGCGCCAGGCCCGTGAAGAGCGCGCCGACGAGCGCCAGGCTCCACGACAGCTGCTGCCGCAGCTCACGCATCGGCGCCTCGAAGGCGTGGCGCGAAGCGCTGACGGCGACGCGCCAGTCGTGCCCGGGCACGGCGGCGAAGCCGGCGATCTCGTCGCGCGCGCTCGTCGAGGAGTGGTAGGCGCCGTGTCCGGCAGCGGCACCGGCGAACATCAGCTGCGCCAGCTGCGGCTCGCCGAGCGACTCGACGCGCTCGCGGCGGAAGCGCTGGTCGGCCCGGATCGCCGCCTGCTGCGACGCGCTCAGCGTCGACAGGCTGCGGTAGATGCGCGCCGGCTCGGGGTGGTGCAGCACGACGCCGTCGCCATCGACGAGGAAGGGCGTGAGCGCGGTGCCGTCGCCGAGCTCGTCGATCATGCGCGCCACCGGGGTGGCCAGCACGCGCAGGACGAGCACGCCGGCCACCTGCTCGTCGGCTCCGCGCACCGGTTCGGCGACGAAGAAGCCGCTTGCGCCGGCGACTGCGCCGACGACGATGCCGCTGGTGTACGGCCGGCCGGCCGAGGCTTCGCGGAAGTACTGGCGGAAGGCGAAGCTGCGGCCCATCACGTCGGCGTCGTTGGCCACCAGCGCCCGGCCCTGCAGGTCCATCAGGATGATGAGCTGCAGGTCGGCGTCGGCGCGCACCAGGCGCGCGAGCCGTCGCTGCAGCGCCGGCACGGCGGCCGCGTCGGGCTGCTGCAGGAAGGCGGCGAACTGGGCGTCGCTCGCAAGCCCGCGCGCCACGTCGCGTGCGTCGGCGATGAACTGGCCGATGCGCCCGGCCCCGCCGCGCGCGATGCGTTCGACCTTCTCCAGTTCGGCGCGGGCCAGTGCCTCGGTGCCGCCGCGCAGGTTCCAGGCGCCGGCCAGGCCCATCGGCAGCAACGCGGTGGCGACGAGCAGCAGCGCCAGCTTGAAGGCGAGCGGCCAGTCGCGTGGGGCGGCGAGGCGCGGCGGGCCGCGGCGGCGCCTGCGCCGCGCGGTGCGCGGCTCGCAGCGAGGATCCACGTCGGCGGGCCCACCCGGCGCGTGGCCGTCGCGGGCCGCGGCCGCCGATGCGGGATCGTCCTCCGCGCCGTCGGCTTCGTCCTGCTGCAGCGCGGCCATCAGGCCGAGGCTCGCCGCGTGGTCGGCGCACAACGCGCGGCGGAAATGCGCCACGTCCTGCGGCCGCCGGCGTGCGTCGGTGGCCAGCGCCGCGTCGATGGCGGCGAGGAACGCGGTGCCGTGGCGCGCGCCGGTGGCGGCGATGCGCGCCGCGCCTTCGGCGCTCGCCAGCGGCACGTGCATCGCAGGGTTCGAGGCGCGTGCTTCGGCGTCGGGCACGCGCTGTCCGGTGGCCGCCCAGTACAACGTCGCCGCCAGCGCGTACAGGTCGGTCCATGGCCCCTGCTCGCCCAGGCCGTACTGCTCGATCGGCGCATAGCCCGGCGTGATGACGACGGCGCCGTCGCCGGCCAGGGCCGCCACCTGCGCGGCGCTGCCGAAGTCCAGCAGCACGAGGCTGCCGTCGGCGGCGCGCACCTGGATGTTGTCGGGCTTGATGTCGCGGTGCAGGAAGCCGGCCGCGTGCACGACGGCCAGGCCTTCGAGCAGCGGCAGCAGCAGCTCGACGAGACGCGCCTCGCCGATGCCGCGATGGCGCGGCCACCAGCGGCGCAGCGGCTCGCCTTCCTCGTACTCGAGCACCATGTAGGCGGTGTCGTTCGCCTCGAAGAAGCGGGCCACGCGCACGATGGCCGGGTGGCGCAGCGCGGCCAGCGTGCGCGCCTCGGCCAGGAAGCTCGCGAGCCCGTCGCGGTAGCGCTGCACGTGCGCGCTGGCGCTCGGGCGCACGTGGCCGTCGGCGCGGCGGAACACGATCTCCTCGGGCAGGAACTCCTTGATCGCCACCCTGGCGTGCAGGTGCACGTCTTCCGCCAGGTAGGTGATGCCGAAGCCGCCCTGGCCGAGCACGCCTTCGATGCGGTACTCGTGCAGCCGCGTGCCCGGCGGCAGCGCGATCGGCCGCGCGCGCTGCGGCAGCGGGGGCAACGGGCGCAGTGGCGTGGTCGTCGGCGCGGGGCGCACGACCGTGCGTTCGTGGTCCTCGCCTCGGCCGGCTTCCTCGCCCCGGGCCGGCCGCACGCGCGTGGCGTCGGTGTCGTCGTTGCCGGGGCGCACGCGAGTGAGGTCTGAGTGGTCCATCGCGTCGCGGTCGGGCTGCGGCGCGGGCAGTGTAGGCAGCGCGCCGCGTGCCGCTGGGCGGGAACAGGGCCGCTTCGACCGGGCTGTTCGTGCCGCGGCGAACGGTGGCCGTACCGCGCCCGCGCCTGCGGCTCGGCCACGGGGTGGATGACAGGCACGGGGCCCGGGCGTAGAAGGCGCACCGTGATCGTTGCGGGCGCCTCGCCCGCGGGAGCGGACCATGGCCGACCTGCCTCCCCTCGACGCGCCCGCCGCAGGCGCGCCGCCGGACCCGCGCGACCCACCGCTCGGCCCGATGGTGCTTCGCGTGGCGCTGGCCATGCTGGCGCTCGTGGTGCTGCAGACGGTGCTCACGCTGCCCGGCGCGCGCGACCCCGAGACCTGGCTCGGGCTCGGCCGCGCCGACCGCCCCGAAGTGCAGGCCGTGCGCGAGGCCTGGCACTCGCTGCCGCTGCTCGTGGCCGGCCCGCTGCACGCCACGCTGGCCGATGCGGCGCGGCTGTACTGGGTGCTCGACACCGCGCTCTTCATGCCGATGTATGGCTGGCTGCTGCTCGAGCTGGCGCGGCGCATGGCCGCGGGCGCGAGCCGGGCGTCGACGCAGCGGCTCGCGGCCTGGCTGCCCTGGTTCGTGCTGGCGCTGCTGGCGGTGGACCTGGTGGAGAACAGCGGCGGCCTTGCCCGCCTCGCGCTTCAGGGAGGCGCCGGCGAGGGCGGCGCGACGGTCGCCGGTGCCGCCGTGGCCGCGCTGCTGGCGGCGCTGTCGGCAGGTGCCGGCGCGTGGCTGTGGCAGCGGCGGCTCGATGGCCGGGCCTTGCTGGCCGCGATGGTGTCGACGCGCCACTGGCCGATGGCCCGGCGCGGCTACATCGGCGGGTCCCGTGACGGGCGACCGTCCCCCGCGCGCCGGCCGGATGGTCGCACCTGCCGCGGCGTGCCGCCGTGGTGATGCTCGCCGCGGCCGCCGTCGCGCTGGCGCTGGTGGCGGCGCACGCCTTCGCACCCGGCTTCGCGCTCGAGGCCGGTGCCTGGGTGCACCGGGCCAAGCTCGCGCTCGTCGCCGTGCCCGCCGTGGCGCTGCTCTTCGTTGCCGCGCGCTGGCTGTGGCGCGAAGGCGTGCAGGACGAACACGAACGCGCGCAGCTTCGCCGCGGGCTCGGTGACATCCTCTTCTGGCGCACGCGCTACGTGCTGCTGGCGCTCGCGATGCTCGTCGCGCTGACGCTGGCGCTGGACCAGTGCCGCGACGTTGCCATCGGCGTCGCCGACGGGCTGTTCAGCTGGCCACAGGCGCTGTGGGCCTGGCCGACGATGATGCTGTCGGTGCTGGCGGTGTGGGCGATGTCCTTCTCGTGCTGGCTGTGGACGCGGCTGGCGTGCCGCATGCCTTCGCCCGGCGTGGCCACGGAGCACGCCCCGAAGGTCGAGCAGCGGCTCGGCCTGGCGGCCCGGGGGGCCGCGCGCGTGCTCGGCATCGTGCCGACGTTCGTCGTGGCGATGATGAGCGCGCTGGCCGCGCGTGACGCGCTGTGGGCCGGGGCGCGCGACGAGGGTGGCTGGCTGGTGGCCCCGGTGGTGCTGCTGGCCATGGGGCTGGCCTGCGTGCTGGGCGGCCGCCAGTTCCTGTGGGGGCGCGAGCAGGCGGGTGCGGCGCCGGCGCCGCGGCAGGCGCATGCCGCGCCGGTGAAGGACTACTACAACGACCGCGCGTTCGGCCCGCCGAACGACTGGATGGAGTGCGTGCGGCACGAGCGCTACCGGTTCGTCCTGGGCCGCGGCCCGGGGCCGGCGAAGCTGCCGGTGATCGCGCTCGCGCTGGCCGTGCTGCTGCGCTGCGTGGCCGTGCTCGCCGAGCCGGGTGTGCCGCTGGCCTTCGTCGTCATCGTGCTGTCGCTGGTCGGATGGCTCGGCTTCTTCGGCTGGCTCTCGATGAAGGAGGAGCGCGAGGCGCGGCCGTGGCTGCTGGTGCTGCTGCTCGTGGCGGGCGCACTCGGCCTGTCGGGCCTGACCGACAACCACGTCGTGCGCGTCGCGCAAGGCGCCGACGCTGCGGCGTTGCCGGCGCTCGGCTGGCAGGTGGCGTCGCTGGTGGCCCTGGCCGGCCTGCTGCTGGGGGCGGCGTGGGTGCTGGCGCACCGGGCCCGCTGGCTGCGCGGGTGGAAGGTGCGCGCCGGCATCGGGGTCGCGGC